>LSKJ01000329.1 GCA_001557035.1 Rhodospirillaceae bacterium CCH5-H10
CGGCGGCGAGCCGGCGCAACCGGCCGGCATCCTGATCAGCCTGCTGATACCGGCCGTGGCGAAACTCGGGCAGGCGCCGCAGCCGACGACGGTCGAACACACCTTTCCGCGGTCGGTCCTGGCCAATGCGAAAGAGCTGCGCATCGGCATCGTCATTCCCGACGGCGGCGGCAGCCCCAAGGTCAACTGGGGCGATGGAAGCCCCCAGACCGACGTGATCCGCGACGGCGTCCTGGCGCCCTCGGCATTGCGTGGCTCCTCGACCATCGGAGTCGAGGGTCTGGGCGAGTCAATCCTCATCCTTCAGGAAGTGAGCACCAAGCCGACCACCAACGAAGCGGCCATCGTCACCACGCGATCCAACATCAAGCGACCCTCGGTGAAGCTTCCGGATGTCGGCGTGACGGCGACGGGGCCGAATGGCACGCAGCAGGCACGCAGCGACGGCGAGGGCTGGACGCGGCTGGGCATGCTGCCGGTCGGCAACACGGTGATCGAGTTCAGCGGCACCGACCTCGCGACGGCGCTGAAGAAAACGGGAACGCCACTCACGCCGACGGCGCAGCAGAACCATATCGAACTGCTGGTCGTCATCGCGATCATCGCCATCAAGACCGACGGCACGCCGGTGGCGTTCACCGGGTCCGCGCCGGCCAGCGCGGTGAAGTCGCTCAAGGCCGATCTGCGGATCGGCCGCGACGGCAATGCGATGGAGGCCAACTGGGGCAACGGTCCGCAAGCCCCACAGGAATTCAGGGTCGAAGTGGGGAACTCCAATACGGCGTTCGACAGCTTCGCGACCCTCGCCCGCCAGGCAAAGCCCGGCGAGGTATTCGCCTTCAGTAGCCTGCAGGAAGTCGACACCCCGCGGTAACGTCATCCTCATGGCCGCCGCGCGCTTCCTGGGCCTTCGTTTCGTGGGGCTTCGGCTCGCGAGTGCGGTGGCCGCTGGCGCGATGCTCCTCGGTTGCGGACACGGAGGAGCGGAGCGCGACGGCACCGCCGCGTCGATCGCGCAGGCGGCGGGGCTCGAGGCGGCCACGGTCCGCGGTGCGTCCTTCGATCTGCAAACCTGGCGGCGCGACGACGGCCGGCCCGGTCCGCTGTTTGTCTTTGTCGAGGGCGACGGGCTCGCCTATCTCGACGCGCGGACGCCGTCCTCCGATCCGACGCCGTCCGATCCGGTCGCGCTGCGCCTCGCCGCCGCCGATCCCGGACCGGCCGTCCTCTATATCGCGCGGCCCTGTCAGTTCGCGGCCGGCCGCGCCGATCCGCGCTGTAGCGCGCGTGCCTGGACGATCGGCCGGTTCGCCGACGATGTCGTGGCGTCGGTCGACGACGCGATCTCGCGCGCGCGCGTCGATCATCCGGAACGCGCGCTGGTGCTGGTGGGCTATTCCGGCGGCGGTGTGATCGCCGCGCTCGTGGCTGCACGACGCCGCGACGTGGCGCTGCTGGTTGCCGTGGCCGCACCGCTCGACGTGGCCGACTGGACGCGCCGCCTGGGCGTCTCGCCGCTCGACGGCGCGGACCTGCCGCTCGACCGTCTCTCGGCGGTGACGACCGTTGCCTTCGCCGGCGGCCAGGACAAAGTGGTGCCCGTCGCTTCGGTCGCGTCGGCGGTCGGGAAGCTGGGCGCATCGGCCACGCTGATCGTCGAGCCGGCGTTCGACCATCGCTGCTGCTGGGCGCGCGACTGGCCCGCATTGCGCGCCACCGCGCTGGCCGCGCGATAGGGCCTTTTCCGTACAAAGGGCCAGGGTGGATGGCGTTTCGAAGAAGGTGAAAGGTCCCTCGCTCACGCTCGGGATGACAACACTTGTTGGGTCGGCGCACTGCGCCCATCCCGCCAAAATTGTCATCCCGAGCGTAAGCGAGGGACCCTTAACTCTTATCCGTAACGCTGCGACGGCGGGGCTGCGGGGCCGCGTCAGCCGGCGCGGCGGTCGAGGGCGGCGCTGGCGTTGCGGCGGGCCATTTCCTCGGCGACGGCGGAAGGAACGCACACCTTGTTAACCGGGTTGAGCACCGTGCCCAGCGACTTGGCGATCACCAGCGCGACCGGGATGCCGACGATCGAGAAGCACAGCGCGAACACCTGGAGCGCGTTCAGGATCACGAACAGCACGCCGAACGGCAGGTAGAGGATCATCACGATCGTCGAATAGGCTTCCCACACCGGGTTCTGCTTCACGT
>LSKJ01000330.1 GCA_001557035.1 Rhodospirillaceae bacterium CCH5-H10
CGTTTGTTGCCCATCCTTCGAGACGCCGCGCAAGGCGCGGCTCCTCAGGATGAGGCGGGTGCTTGATCTACTTGGATCGGAAAGACTCTAGAGCCAAGGGAAAGGTCCCTCGCTGCGCTAGGGATGACAACTTGTGTGTGACGAAGATGGTGCGCCTACCGCTTCGCCGCCAGGCTTCTGAACAGCGCATCGCTGCGGTCGTCGGCGGGGAAGAAGCATTCGACGCGGACTTCCTGGAGGGTGATGTCCTGCGGCGTGCCCAGCGTCGCGATGGTGGTGAACACCGACAGCGCCTTGCCGCCGACCAGGTAGTCGACCGTCAGCATCGGCGCCGGACGCTCCTCGAAGCGCAGCTTGCGGAACGAGGCCGGCACGTCGGGATAGGCCATGATCTCCTCGATGAAGGCCAGCGCCCTGGGCTCGCCGCCGGCCGCCAGGATTTCGGCATAGGTCGTCGAGACGAGATAGCGCGCGACCTCTTCCCAGTTGGAAATCCTGGAGCGCAGCGCCCCGGGGTCGAGGATCCAGCGCAACAGGTTCGGCGCCTTGCCCGGCGGCGGCGCGGGCGGCGCGCCCTCGAACAGGAACAGGGTGAAGGCATTGGCCGCCTCGTTGGCCTGCAACAGGTTCCACAGCCGGTCGATCACGACGGCGGGGTAGGGCTCCTGCTGCCTCAGCATGAAGTCGATGGCCTGACGCACCGGTGCGAGCTCGGGCGAGGCGAGGTTGCTCTCGCGATAGGCCGGCGCGAAGCCCGCCGCCAGCAGCATCTCGTTGCGCTGGCGCAGCGGCACGTCGAGCGCGGTCGAGAGCTGCACCACCATCTCGCGGCTGGGCCGGGCGCGGCCCGATTCGAGGAAGCTGACATGGCGCTGTGAGACGCCCGACTGCAGGGCGAGCGAGAGCTGGCTGGCGCCGCGGCGGCGACGCCACGCGCGCAGCATGGGGCCGAACGTGTCGGGCTGGGACGAGGGGGCGATGTTCATGGAGCGAAGCCTAACATCGCGGGCGACGGTGCGCCGATTACCTGTCCGGTAATTGAGGAAGCGTCGGCGCGATGCGATCTCCACGTCGTCCACAACACAAGGAGGACGACATGAACGCTTCATCCGACCGACTGCTCCGCCGCACCCTGTGGGGCAACGCCGTCCTGTCGATGCTCTCGGGCGTCGGACTTGCGGCCTTCGCCACGCCGCTGGCGGCGATGGCGACCCATGGGCCCGTGACCGTGCTGGGCCTCGACCTCGCGATCGTGTTCGAACTGCTGGGCATCGGCTTCGTGGTCTTCGGGGCGGTCTGCGCCTGGGTCGCGGCCCAGTCCCGCCTGCCCGTCGCCTGGGCAAGGACGATCTTCCTGCTCGACGCTTCGTGGGTCGTCATCACGCTCGCCGTGCTGGCCCTGCCGGTCTCCTGGACTGTCGCGGGCTATGTCGGGATCGTCGGCATCGGTCTGGTCGTGGCAGATCTCGCGATCCTGGAGTATCTCGGCCTGCGCCGTCTCGGCACTGCCAACTAGGGGAAACGACCATGGACAAGCTCCAGCACCTGAACGACATCAAGCTGCCCTTCGCCGAGGTGCTGGGGCTCCGGTTCACGGAAGCGAGCGAGACCGGGGTGAAGGCCGAGATGGTCGTGCGCCCCGAACTCTGCACGCGGCCCGCCATCCTGCACGGCGGCGCCGTCATGGCCTTCGCCGACACGCTGGGCGCCGCGGCCACCGTGCTGAACCTGCCCGAGGGCAAGGGCACCACGACGATCGAGAGCAAGACCAACTTCGTGGGGCCGGCGCCGGTCGGCACCACGGTGATCGGCGAGACCACGCCGATCCATCGCGGCCGCCGCACCATGGTCTGGACCACGCGCATCACCACCGCCGAAGGCAAGCTCGTGGCGGTGGTGACGCAGACGCAGATGGTGCTGTAGACCGCTAGCCGCGCGAGGCGGCGACCTTGTCCAGGGTCTCGATGACGAGGCCGACGGGCGGACGTTTGCGGTACGTATCCTCGAACAGCTTGGCCCTGATCGTGCCGTCGCGGTCGACGATGAGGATGATCGGGCGCGGGACGCCGTAGGCCTTGCTGCCTTGCGCGTATTGCGGATCGCGCAGCCCGTAGCGATCGATGATCTCGGATTTCGGATCGGACAGGAGCGGATAGACGAGGCCGCGCCTCCCGGAGAAGGCCGCAAGGACATCGGGGGCGTCATAGGAAACGCCGGCAATCTTGTAGCCACGCTTCCCGATCTCGCCCGCGCCGGCGTTGAGATCGATCATCTGCGTCTGGCAGTAGGGGCACCAGGCGGCCGAGCGGTGGAAGAACAGCACCACGCCCTTCTCGCCCATCAGGGACGGAAGCGAACGCGGCGTGCCGGTCTGGTCGAGCGGCGCGCCGAGATCCGGCGCCTTCGTGCCCAGCGCAGGCCCCAGATCTTCGGCGGCATAGGTGCCTGACGCCAGCCCCAGGGCGAGGAGCGCGGCAACGACGAACTTCAGCATGACGCCTCCGTGGGGGTCTAACGCCTCGCCAGCCTATATCGCTCGGTCGCCGGAATCAGGGTCAAGTTCGCCAGAATCCTGTGCTGCGGGTCGGCGCTCGCGGCCAGCCTGGGCTGCAGGTCCAGCAGCGCCTTGCCGAACAGCGTCTCGTCCCACAGCCACGCCTTGCGCTTCTTCGAAGTGCCGGGATCGGGAAAGGCCGACGCGGCCTCCAGATAGTAGGCCCGGAGGTCATCGACTGCTTCCTTGAGCGCCTGGGCGGGCGGCAGGTCGCCGGCCAGGGCGGTGGAAAGAAGTGCGCCGGCCGCCGACATGTCGAGGCCGGAGACGCCGACAGTCGTTCGGCCGGTTCTTGCGACGCTCTGGTCGTGCCAGGTCGCCAGCCTGTCGATCTCGGCCGCAAGCGTGTCGGTCGCCTGGGGTGCCAGGTTGATCGGGCAGGCCCAGCCGGTGAAGTCCGCCTCCTCGGCGACGTCCTCGGGATAGTCGGCGATCAACGGCCCGTCGGTCCGCTCCAGCAGCTCGGCCGTCGCGCGCAGGACGCGCCGCTGGAAGTCGGCATCGTCGGGGATGCCGAGCGGCCGGCCGAGTTCGAACGTGACCCAGAGGGCGCGCGGCGGACGGATGGTTTCGGTGTGCTCCCGCACCAGGCTGATGCTGGCGGTCGGAATGCCCTGACGTTCGAGGAAGTGGCCCAGCGCGCCCACGGCGCGCGTGCAGGCGGGTCAAACGGGGACGAGGAGTGCGGCGTCGACGGCATCCTGCTTCAGCAGGCCGGCCAGGTGCTGCGCGTGTGGCTCGGCCGCATCGGGGGGAAACGCGCCCATGAACGAATAATGCACCGAGGCCATCGAGCCGACGACGCCTTCCTCGACCAGCTCGCGCAGGCGGTCGATCGGGAAGGCGACGTTGTGGTCCTGCTGGAAGCCGGTGCGGTCGAAGTTCACCGAGATGTGGCTCATCACCAGGTCGCGCGCCGGCGTCCCGGCCGGGATGACGCGATAGCTGCCGTCGCCGGGACGGAACGGCCGGTCGCCGCGCTTGTGAAGCCCGGCCGTCGAGATCAGCGCGACGCGGCGCTGGGAAAGCGGCTTGCCGGGGAGGGCCGGCGTATCGTCGAAGGTGGGACACTCGATGCGCCGGAGATGGCTGGCTTCGCCTTCCGGCATGTCGCTGAGACGCTTCACCATGTGTTGTCTCTCTCTGTTCCTGCGGTGTGGCTTCAGGCGGCAACGATGCTGCGCAAGAGCGCGACGGTGGGCTCAGGTTCGGGGCGGTATTTGTAATCGACGTCGGCTTCGACCGAGCGCACGATGCCCTTGCCATCGACGACGAATCGCGCGGGAACCGGCAGCTGCCAAGAGGCATCGCCGTTGCACAGCGGCAGATCGATGCCGAGACTCACGTAAACCTCCCGTAGGTCCTCGGGCAGCGTGAAGGCGAGGCCGAAGGCTCCCGCGACGGCGGACTTCTCGTCCCAGACGATCGGAAAGGTGAGTTTCTGTTTGGTCGCCATGTCGGCCGTGCGTGCCGGCAGTTCGGGCGAGATCACGACAAGGCTGGCACCGAGGCCCGCGATGTCGGCGTAAACGCTTTGCAGAGCATCCAGCTCATGTCGGCAATAGGGTCACCAGGACCCTCGGAAGAAGGACAGGACCAACGGCCCACCGGCCAGGAGATCGTCCGAGGCGACACGACGCCCGCTGTGATCGGCCAGGGCAAAGGCCGGCATCCGACGGCCGACCGGCACGATGCGGTCGAGGATTCCCGTGCGCCGCAGATCTTCGGTGGCCCTTTCCATGATGGCCTGCTTCTCTGCGGGAAGCCGCGCTGCGCTGGCCGCCCGCATGGCCGAGAGTTTGTCTGCCAATGACATCGTCTACTCCTTGGTTCGGGTTTCGCTGAACTTGCGATAGGTCTCGCGCGTGGCGACGATCGCGTGGTCCGCGCAGCCGTTCTCGCGCTCGACATTGGCCGCCGCGTACTCGGGCGAATTCATCATGGCGAGGAATGCAGCGCGCGAGGGATAGCGGACCAGCGCCACGTAATCCCAGCGATGGCGGTCCGGTTCGCCCAGCGCCACCGCCTCGGCGTCGCCGGTCCAGATGATGGTGCCGCCCTGCGCCTTGATCAGCTTGATGGTGAGTGCGCTGTAGCGCAGGTAGGCGTCCCAGCCGCTGCCGTTGCCGTCGAGCGAGTGTTCGCGGAAGCGCATCAGGTTCAACATGACCACGGGCACATCGTCGGGCAGCGCGCGGAGGGCAGCATCGTTCAGATGGTCGATCAATGCGGTCTCCCCAGCAGGTCGAGCGCCGGCTGCACGACGGCTTCCAGCGTCCGGCGCCGCGCGCCGGTGCGCGCCAGCACGCGCATGCCCATCAGCACGCCCAGCAGATGGATCGACAGGGCGTTGGCATCGGTACCGGGCGGCGTCTCGCCGGCCCTGTTGGCAGCCTCGACAGCGCGCTGGAAGAAGCTGCGAATCTCTTCGAGGTAGCCCGTAACCGCGCGGCCGAGTTCGGCATCGTGGGGCGCCACGTCGAGCGCGGAGTTGACCAGCAGGCAGCCCTTGCAGTCGGAGTCCCTCAGCGAACGCTCGATCACTTCGGCGAGGAAGGCGCGGATCGCCTCGCGGGGCCGGTGGTTCGCCTCGAGGCGGGCGATGCGCTCACGGGTCGAGCGGTTGGCATAGCGTTCGAGGACGCGCTCGAACAAGGCGCGCTTGCCGCCGAACGTGTTGTAGAGACTGGCGCCGCCGATCCCCATCTCGCGCGCGAGGTCGCGCACCGACGTGGCCTCGTAGCCGCGACTCCAGAAGCACTCGACGGCGGCGTCGAGCGCGCGGTCCTCGTCGAATTCCTTCAGGCGGGCCATGGCTGGCATCAGAACCATAATTTTGGATCGGTCGCACTAAAATTCGTGCGCAGCTGGCCCACTCCGTGCTAGCGCCCTTGCATGGCCGATCCCTCGCCCACACGGGTCACGCGCGAACATTGGGGCTTCCTGTGCGGCTCGATCATGGCGCTGGGCGCGTCGCTGTCGTTCGCCGCGGCGCGCGCCGGCATCCTGGACGGGCTGGGCGCCGTCGACATGATCTTCGCCCGCTACGTGGTGGCGGGCGCGATCATGCTGCCGCTGCTTCTGCGCTATGGCGTGCGCGACCTCGCCGGCATTGGCCTGCGCCGATCGCTGATCCTGACCGTGCTGGGCGGCGCCCCTTTCGCGCTGCTGCAGACCGGCGGCTACGGCTTCGCCCCCTTGGCGCATGGCGCGGTCATCGCACCCTCGACCGTCACCATCGTCAGTACCATCGGGGCCGCGCTGTTCCTGCGCGAGCGATTGAGCCGCAGCCACCTCGTCGGCGCCGCCATCGTGCTCGCGGGCATCTTCCTGATCGGATGGGACGGGCTCACCCAGCCCTCCGGCGAACGCGCCTGGCTGGGCGATCTCCTGTTCTTCGCGTCGAGCGTGCTGTGGGCCGGCTTCACCCTGCTGCTGCGGCACTGGCGTCTGCCGGCCCTGCAGGCGACCGCCGTCGTGGCCGTGCTGTCCTTCGTCCTGACCACGCCCATCTATCTCGCCGTGATGGGCGTCGCGCACCTGCAGGCGCTGCCGCTCGGCATGCTGGCGTTCCAGGGCTTGGTCCAGGGCGGGCTGCAGGGGGCCATCACCATGGTGGCCTACAGCCAGGCCGTGATCTTCCTCGGCGTCAGTCGCGCCGTGCTGTTCCCGGCGATCGTGCCGGCCTTGTCGGTGCTGGTGGGCATTCCGATCGTGGGTGAGATCCCCGGCGCGCTGCAGATCGGTGGTCTGTGCCTGGTCACGCTCGGCTTGATGACGACGGTCGGGTTGTTCCGCCGGCTTGGCCTGCGCTGAAAGCGCGGGCCGCCGAGATCAGCGCATCAGTGCCGGGATGAAGGACTGCAGCGAGGCCTCGGCGTCGGCTGCCGTCTGCTGGTGCGACTGCGCCCAGTCGATCCGGACCTTGATGAAATGGTCGCGGAAGCCGGTCAGCATCAGCTTGCTGTAGATGCGCGAGTTCGCCTGGGTGACGCCGCTGTAGGTCACGCAGCGGAAGCTCACGGCGCCATAGGTGCAGGTCGACGGCACCGAGGGCTTCTGGAAGCCGGTATAGCCGGCATACTTGAACTGCTGCTCGGCCGAGGCCAGCTCGCTGTTGAACTGGCCGATCACCGTCGGGTTGTCGCTGCCCGACGGCACGCGACGGCCGAGGTCGAACACCTGCACGGTGATCGCGAGCCGCTTGGGCGTGGAATAGAAATAGGACATGCCCAGGCCGGGATTGTTGGCCGGCGGTGCGGAGTAGTTGACCGAGCGCTCGAAGGTGGCGCCGCCCAGGTTCGAGGCGAAGTTGAGCTTCGTCCCGGCATTGGTCGCGGGCGTCGACGACTGGGTCTGGGCGTATGCCGGTCCGGCGATGCCGGTGAGCAGCACGGCGGCGAGCAGGGCGTGGCGGATCCTAGACATCGAGGTTGGCGACCTTCAGCGCATTTTCCTGGATGAACTCGCGGCGCGGCTCGACCACGTCGCCCATCAGGGTCGAGAAGATCTCGTCGGCCTCGTCGGCATGGTTAATCCTGACCTGCAGCAGGGTGCGTGCCTCGGGGTCGAGCGTCGTCTCCCAGAGCTGGTCTGGATTCATCTCGCCCAGACCCTTGTAGCGCTGGATCGTGACGCCCTTGCGGCCGGCCTCGAGGACGGCGGCGAACAGTTCGGTGGGCGAGGAGATCCGGGTCTCCTTGTCCTTCACCGCGAAGATGCCGGGCTTCTGGTAGACCGCCTGCAACTCGTCGGCCAGCGCGTCGAGCTTGCGCGCCTCGGCGCTGCGGGTCAGCGGCCCGTCGATCACGTGTCGCTCGGAGACGCCGCGCAGCCGGCGCACGAAGGCAAGCCCGCCGTCGGCGATCGGCTCGCCGGTCCAGCCGCGCTCCAGGGGAGGGCTCACGACGTCGAGGCGTCGGGCGATGTAATCGGCCGCCTGCTTGGCAAGCTCCGGATCGGTCAGCACGTCGGGCTTGAGGGCGCCGGCGATCGCGGCCTGCTCGATCACTGCCTGGCTGGTGACACGGCGCGACAGCGCCAGCGGCTTCACGAGATTGGTGACGGAGCGGGCGATGTCCACCGTGTTGCGCAGGTCGTCCTTGGCCAGGACGCTGCCGCTGCCGAGCGCCAGCGTCGCGCCTTCGAGGCCGGTCTGGATCAGGTGGTCGTCGAGTGCGCGCTCGTCCTTGAGGTAGATCGCCGACTTGCCCTTGGCCGCTTTGAACAGCGGCGGCTGGGCGATGTAGAGGTAGCCGCGCTCGATCAGGTCGCGCATCTGGCGATAGAAGAACGTCATCAGCAGGGTACGGATATGGGAGCCGTCCACGTCGGCGTCCGTCATGATGATGATCTTGTGGTAGCGCAGCTTGTCGAGGTTGAAGTCGTCGTGGCCGATGCCGGTGCCCAGCGCCGTGATCAGCGTGCCGATTTCCGCCGAGCCCAGCATCTTGTCGAAGCGCGCCCGCTCGACGTTCAGGATCTTGCCGCGCAACGGCAGGATCGCCTGGTTGGCGCGGTTGCGGCCCTGCTTGGCCGAGCCGCCGGCCGAATCGCCCTCGACGATGAACAGTTCGGAAAGCGCCGGATCGCGCTGCTGGCAGTCGGCCAGCTTGCCGGGCAGCGAGGAGACGTCGAGCGCGCCCTTGCGGCGCGTGAGCTCGCGGGCCTTGCGCGCGGCCTCGCGGGCGGCCGCGGCCTCGACGACCTTGGTCAGGATCTTCTTCGTCTCGGTGGGATGTTCCTCCAGCCACTGGCCGAACTTGTCGGCCACGACGGACTCGACGACCGGCCGCACTTCCGAGGAGACCAGCTTGTCCTTGGTCTGCGAGGAGAATTTCGGATCGGGCACCTTGACCGACAGCACGCAGGTCAGGCCCTCGCGCATGTCGTCGCCGGTGAGTCCGACCTTCTCCTTCTTGGAGATGCCGCTCTCGTCGGCATACTTGTTCAGCGTGCGGGTGAGCGCGCCGCGGAAGCCCGCGAGATGGGTGCCGCCGTCACGCTGCGGGATGTTGTTTGTGAAGCACAGCATCGTCTCGTGGTAGCTGTCGTTCCACTGCATCGCGACTTCGACGGAGATGCCTTCCTTCTCGCCGCGGATCGACACCGGCGGGTCGTGCAGGACCGACTTGTTGCGGTCGAGATACTTGGCGAAGGCCTCCACGCCGCCCTCGTAGTAGAGTTCCGAGACCTTGTGCTCGGCACCCCGCTCGTCGGTCAGCACGACACGCACGCCGGAGTTCAGGAAGGCGAGTTCGCGCAGGCGATGTTCGAGCGTGGCGAAGTCGAACTCGGTCTTGGTGAATGTCCCCTTGGAGGGCAGGAAGGTCACTTCCGTTCCGTGCTGGCCCTGGTCGGCCTCGCCCACGATCTGCAGGTCGCCTTCGGGCTCGCCGTGGCGGAAGCGGATGTGGTGTTCCTTGCCATTGCGCCAGATGCGCAGGTCCAGATGCTCCGACAGCGCATTCACCACCGCGGCGCCGACGCCGTGCAGGCCGCCCGAGACCTTGTAGGAGTTCTGGTCGAACTTCCCGCCGGCATGGAGTTGCGTGAAGATCACGTTGGCGGCCGAGATGCCCTCTTCCTTGTGGATGTCGGTCGGCACGCCGCGGCCGTTGTCGCGGACCGTGGCCGAACCGTCGCCATGCAGGACGACGTCGACCCTGTCGCAATAGCCCGCCAGCGCCTCGTCGATCGCGTTGTCGACGATCTCGTAGACCATGTGGTGCAGGCCGGTGCCGTCGTCGGTGTCGCCGATATACATGCCCGGACGCTTGCGGACGGCCTCGAGGCCGCGCAGCACCTTGATGGAATCGGCGCCGTAATCCTCGGCGCCCGGCGTCATGTCGTTGTCGCTCATGGTCCTGGCTTTCGAAACAGTGTTCAGACCGCCGCGATCGAGCCGTCGGCCACGCGCAGGATCTGCGCGCGGCCGGCGAGCGGCGCAAAGAGTTCGGCATCGGTGCCGGTCATCCAGCTCTGGACGCCGAGCGCCACCACCTCGTCGAACAGCGCGAGGCGCCGCTCCGCATCGAGATGGGCCGCGATTTCGTCGAGCAGCAGCAATGGCGGCCGGCCGCGCGACAGTGCCACCAGCCGGGCATGGGCCAGCGCGATCGAGACCAGCACGGCCTTCTGCTGGCCGGTCGAGCCCTCGGCCGCCGGAAGGTCCAGATCGAGGTGGCGCACCGCGAGGTCGCTGCGATGCGGCCCGCAGGACGTGATGCCGGCCTCGGCGTCGCGCAGGCGGCTGGCCGCCAGTTCGCCGCGCAGCCGGTCCTCGACGTCGATCGCGGCCATGCTGGCGATCCAGCGGTCGACTTCGCCGGACATGGCCAGCGAGGCGCGCGGGAAGGGGCCGACGCCCAGCCGGGCAGCAGCATCGAGGCGCTGGACCGTGTCGGCGCGCGCCGCCGCCAGCGCCACGCCATGGCGGGCCATCGTGTCTTCGAGCGCGGTGAACCAGTGCGGGTCGCGATTGCCCTCGCCCAGCAGGCGGCTGCGCTGGCGCTGGGCGTTCTCGTAGGCCGCGACGTCGCCGGCATGTTCGGGGTGCAGCGCCGTCACCAGCCGGTCGAGGAAGCGTCGGCGCTCGGTCGCGCCGTCGAGGAACAGGCGGTCGAGCTGCGGCGTGAGCCACACCGCCGCGACATGCCGGCCAAGCGCGGTCTGGCTCTGCATGGGGCGCCCGTCGATGCGCACGGCGCGTCGCGCGAGGCTGGTCTCGCTGCGGCCGGCTTCCAGGCCGGTGCCGATGGCGACGCGGCCCTCCGGCGTGTCCAGCGTGGCGGCGACCGCCCATCCGGCAGCCGAGGGCTCCTCGCTGCGCGATCGGCGGCAGACATCGTCGAGGCGGGCGCGGCGCAGGCCTCGGCCGGGCGCCAGGAAGGAGAGGGCTTCCAGCAGGTTGGTCTTGCCGGCACCGTTTTCGCCGACCAGCACGACGGGCTCCATCCCGCAATCGAGGCGCAGCTGGCGGTAGTTGCGGAAGTCGGTCAGGCGAATCTGGCGCACGGCGAGGAGTGCCGGCGCAGCGCCCGCTACGGCGTCGGGAGAGTAGGCGAGGGCGCTGATGGCCTGCGCCGTCATACCCGCATCGGCATGAGCACGTAGAGCGCGCTCTCGTCGGCACCGTCACGCACCAGGGTGGGCGAGCCGGCATCGGCCATGAGGAAGCGCGCCTCGCTGCCGGCGATCTGCTCGGTGATGTCCAGCAGGTAGCGCGAGTTGAAGCCGATCTCGAGGGCCGTGTCCTTGTACTCGACCTCGATCTCCTCGGTCGCGCTGCCGGCATCCGGGCTGGTGGCCGAGAGCGTGACGACGCCCTTGGCGACCGCCAGCTTGATGGCGCGCGACTTCTCGGTGGAGATGGTCGAGACGCGGTCGACGGCGCTCGCGAACTCCTTGCACGGCACGTTCAGGACCTTGTCGTTGCCGGTCGGGATGACCCGCTCGTAGTCCGGGAAGGTGCCATCGATCAGCTTGCTGACCAGGGTGATGTTGCCGCTGGAGAAGCGGATGCGGGTGTCGGAAAGCTCGATGTCGACCGAGCCGTCGCTTTCGTCGAGCAGCTTGCGGACCTCGCCCACGGTCTTGCGCGGCACGATCACGCCCGGGATCTCGCCGGCCCCCTTGGGCAGCGGCACCTCGACCCGGGCCAGGCGATGGCCGTCGGTCGCCACGCCGCGCAGCACCTGGGTGGCCCCGGAGGTTGCGGCGTGGAAGTAGATGCCGTTCAGGTAGTACCGGGTCTCCTCGTTGGAGATCGCGAACCGCGTCCGGTCGATGATGGCCTTGAGGTCGGTCGCCGGCAGCTGGAACCGGTGCGGCAGGTCGCCCTCTGTCATGGCGGGGAAGTCGGCCGGCGGCAGGCATTGCAGGGTGAAGCGCGACCGGCCGGCCCGGATCACCAGGCTGCTGTTGTCGGAAGCGGCTTCCAGCTCGACCTGGGCGCCGTCGGGCAGCTTGCGGACGATCTCGTACAGCGTGTGGGCCGGCGCCGTGGTCGAGCCGGTCTTGGAGGCGCTGGCCTCCACCGATTCGGTGATGGCGAGGTCCATGTCGGTCGCGGCGAGGGCCAGCCGGCCCTTCTGGGCGGTGATCAGCACGTTGGACAGGATCGGGATGGTGTTCCGACGCTCGACGACACTCTGGACATGGGCCAGGGCCTTCAGAAGGGCCGCCCGTTCGATCGTCAGTTTCATGTTTTGGTCGCCGTAGTCAGGGCCGGATTGGATTGTTTTTCTGGCCCGTTCCCAGGGCCGCGAAAGGCACCGCAGGAACGGTTGAAAAGTATATCACGCCGACTGCTCGCGGGAAGCGATTTCGCTTTTCCCAGAGGCATTTAGGGCCTGTGGTGCGACGCAAAACAGGCCCCTTGCGGGGCCTGTTCTACATCTGGTGCCAGTGGTTTTGATCAGCCCTGCAGCTGGCGCTTCAGGAGTTCGACGTCCTCGGCGATCGAATGGTCGGAAACCTTGAGTTCCTCGATCTTGCGCACGGCGTGCATGACCGTCGTGTGGTCGCGGTTGCCGAAGCGCTTCCCGATCTGGGGCAGGCTGAGCGTCGTGAGCTGCTTGGCGAGGTACATGGCCACCTGGCGGGGCCGGGCGACCGAGCGGGCGCGCCGCGGCGAGCTCATCTCGGCCAGCTTGATGTTGTAGTGGGCGGCAACCCGCTGCTGGATCTCGTCGACCGTGACCTTGCGGTCGGCCTGGCGCAGCAGGTCGTGCAGCACGTCCTGCGCCATCTCGACGGTGATCTCGCGGCCGATCAGCTGGCCGTGCGCGACGACGCGGTTCAGCGCGCCCTCCAGCTCGCGGATGTTGGTGCTGATCTTGTGCGCGAGGAATTCGAGCACGTTGACCGGCACGGGCACGCGGGCGTTCTCGGCCTTGGTTTGCAGGATCGACAGGCGCAGCTCGTAGGTCGAGGAATGGATGTCCGCGACCAGGCCGCTGCCCAGCCGCGAGCGCATGCGCTCCTCGATGTCCTGCAGCTCGCTCGGCGGCTTCTCCGACGACAGGATGATCTGCTTGTTCTGCTCGACCAGCGAGTTGAACGTGAAGAAGAACTCGTCCTGGCTGGCTTCCTTGCCGCAGATGAACTGGACGTCGTCGACCATCAGCACGTCGACGTTGCGGAACAGCTCCTTGAACTGGCCGGTGTTCTTGGTCCGCAGCGCCTGGATGAACCGGTTCACGAAACTCTCGGCCGTCAGGTAGAGAACGCGGGTCTTGGGATCGCGCTCGCGGATGACATGCCAGATCGCATGCATCAGGTGGGTCTTGCCCAGGCCGACGCCGCCGAAAATATACAGCGGATTGCGCTCGGGCAGCGGCATGTCCTGTTCGGAGATGTTGCGCGCCGCCGCATAGGCGAACTCGTTGGGCTTGCCGACCACGAAGTTGGCGAAGGTGTAGCGCGCCTCCGGGTTCTGGGAGATCTCGTCGGCGCCGCGGCCGATCGAGGGACCCATCCGCGGCATCGGCGGCTGGTGGCTGTTCTGCGACGAGGGCACGGGCGGCATCGCGATGATCTCGTTCGGACGGCGCGGGGCCGGCGGCGGCACGAGGTTCACCTCGACGTTCTTCACCTCGGTGTTCACCGACTGCCAGTAGGCGAGCACGCGGTCGCCATAGTGGCGGCCGACCCAGTCGCGGACGAAGCGCGTCGGGGCGTAGAGGCGCAGCTTGCCCGCCTTCAGTTCACCCAGCTCGACCTCGCCGAACCATGTCTTGAAAGCCTTGTCGCCAATCTCCTTGCGAAGCCGATCGCAGACGCGCACCCAATGCGCTTCGAGCTCCTTTCGGCCCGCAATTTCTTCCATATGTGCCCCCGCCACGGTGTTCATTTCATAGGTCGCGTTATTGTCGCCTTGGAACGGCGCTTGGATTTTGTTCACGTTTGTCTCCAGGGAAGCCCCACTGCCTTCCAACCTCCCGTCGCACCGCGCTTGCCGTGCGGGTCGAGAGGCCCCTCAAAGCCGTCTGCCACATTGAGACACGTACTGTAGCCGGCCGAGGCGGCAGCTTTCGCCGCCGCGACCGAACGAACGCCACTCCGACACAAGAAAAGCAAAGGAGTCGCCTTGTCCGCCACAGCACCCGTCAGGGTGGCGACGAACTCGGGATTGACCTGCATGGCCGGGAAGACCTGCCATTCGACCAGGCCCGGCTTCTTGTCCAGGCTGGCCAGGTCGGGAACGCCGACATAGTTCCACTCGGCTCGCGTGCGGACGTCGATCAGGATCGCATCCTTCTGCTCGCCAAGAATCTTCCACGCTACTGCAGGAGTTACATCGCCGGTGTAGCCGGCGGCGGGGGACACTTCGTATGCGCCGGCGATCTTCTTATCGTTCGACATGGCCCCCGCTTTCATTCGTCGAAGCGAGGCGTTGTCTGGCGAGCCAGCGACCTTGGGCGACACACAACACGGCAAGAGAGGACGAGGGATCTTCGGCGAGCGTCACTTATGGGACGCTTCATCTTCCTTCTATCGTCGAACTTGCGAAGCGTTGTGTACCTGTCTCCCTCGTTCGTCGTTCGATGGAGAGGAATCCCCTCTTCTCCATCTGGCTCGCGATCCAGCGCCCCACGCCCACCGCGATGTCCCGACTCTTATCCAGACTCTCCGAAGCGCGCAAACGATTCACACGACGAACACCGCACGCTATTCATACACTTCGCGACGTTGCTCGATTGACAAGTTGGTCGAAGCGATTTCGTGCAACGTCGATCGCGAAGGCACTCTCAACATCTAGCGCTTGGCGATGCGCATCGTTCGATAAATCCGAATCGTATGTCGTTCGGCCAATCGACGACCAAACGTTCATTGTCGAATCGCGCCGAGATTTTTTTTCGAGTCCGTCATCGCCCCAAAAGAAAACGCCGCTCGTATGAGCGGCGTTCACAAACTCTGCAGCGAGGCTTCTGGAAGGATCAGCCCATCGCCTTGATGCGGGCCGACAGACGCGACACGCGGCGCGATGCTGCGTTCTTGGTCACGATGCGCTTGGTGGCGCCGCGCTGGATCTCCGGCTGCGCCAGACGCAGCGCCTCCTGGGCGGCCTTCTTGTCACCCGAGGCGATCGCTTCCTCGACCTTCTTCACCGAACCGCGCACGCGGCTGCGGCGCGCCGTGTTCACGGCGGTGCGGCGCTCGGTCTGGCGGGCGCGCTTCTCGGCCGACTTGTGATTAGCCATAATAGTCCTCGTTATTCGAAGGGCGCGCTTATACGGGCCGGTTGAGGGCCGGTCAAGTTTGCCAAAACCGCGAAATCAGCGGTGTTTCCAGCCCGGCTTGCGCTTCTCGGCGAAGGCGGCCATGCCCTCGGACCGGTCGTCGAAGGCAAAAGTGGCATGGAAGGTGCGACGTTCGAAGCGCACGCCCTCCGAAAGGGTCGTTTCGAAGGCACGATTCACGGCTTCCTTGGCGACCATGGTGGCGGGCAGCGACATGCCGGCGATCTTCTCGGCCGTGGCGATGGCATCGTCCATCAGCTGCGCCAGCGGCACGACGCGGCTGACCAGGCCGCAGCGCTCGGCCTCGGCTGCATCCATCATGCGGCCCGTCAGGACCATGTCCATCGCCTTCGACTTGCCGACATACCGCGGCAGGCGCTGGGTGCCGCCGGCGCCCGGGATCGTGCCGAGCGTGATCTCCGGCTGGCCGAACTTTGCATTGTCCGCAGCGATGATGAAATCACACATCATGGCCATCTCGCAGCCACCGCCCAGGGCATAGCCCGCCACCGCGGCGACGATCGGCTTGCGGACCTGGCTCACCTTCTCCCAGCCGACGGTGATGAAGTCCTGCAGGAAGACGTCCTGATAGGTCTTCTCCTTCATCTCCTTGATGTCGGCGCCGGCGGCGAAGGCCTTGTCGCTGCCGGTGAGGACCATGCAGCCGATGTTGGGATCGGCTTCGAACGCATCGAGCGCCTGGCCGAGTTCGCGCACCAGATCGGCGCAGAGCGCGTTCAGCGCCTTCGGACGGTTGAGGCGGATGATGCCGACCCGGCCCCGGGTCTCCGTCTGGATGTTCTCGTATGCCGCGGTCATTCCTGTTCTCCTTGAACGTGCCTTAGCTAGCGCTGGCAGCGGGCGCAATAGAAGGTGGACCGCCCCGCCTGCACCAGCCGCTTTACGGTATGGCCGCAATCGCGCGTCGGGCAGGCGATGCCGGCCCGGTCGTAGACGTTGAAGCGGGTCTGGAAATAGCCCAGCTCGCCGCCCGGCTGGACATGGTCGCGCAGGGTCGACCCGCCATCCTCGATCGACCGCAGCAGCACCCGCTTGATCGCCTCGACCAGGCGGTCGGCGCGCTCGCCCTTGACCGTGTGGGCCGAGCGGCGGGGCGAGATGCCCGCCAGGAACAGCGCCTCGCAGGCATAGATGTTGCCGACGCCGACCAGCGTCTTCTGATCCAGCAGGGCGGCCTTGATCGGGGTCTTTCGGCCGGCCAGCCGGGCCGTCAGCACGTCGCTGGTGAAGGCGTCTTCCAGCGGCTCAGGCCCCAGGCTCTTGAAATACTTGTGCGAGGGGACGGCCTCGTCGGCCACCAGCACCATCAGGCCGAAGCGGCGGGCGTCGTTGAAC
>LSKJ01000331.1 GCA_001557035.1 Rhodospirillaceae bacterium CCH5-H10
CTCCAGGGTCGCAGCCTTGGCCCGGCTGCGACCCTGGAGGAAGTCACGAAGTCCGGGCTCCGCGGGCGCGGCGGAGCAGGCTTCCCGACCGGCATCAAGTGGAAGACGGTGGCCGACACGCCGGCCGACCGGAAGTATGTCGTCTGCAACGCCGACGAAGGCGATTCCGGCACCTTCGCCGACCGCATGCTGCTGGAAGGCGACCCTTTCGCGCTGATCGAAGGCATGGCGATCGCCGGCCTCGCCGTCGGTGCGACCAGGGGCTTCGTCTATATCCGCTCCGAGTATCCCGATGCCGTGCGCACCTTCGAGCGCGCGGTTTCGCTCGCCGAAGCCGACGGGCTGCTGGGCGGGGAGGCTGGTTTCGACATCGAGGTCCGTGTCGGCGCCGGCGCCTATGTCTGCGGCGAGGAGACCGCGCTGCTGGAGAGCATCGAGGGCAAGCGCGGGCAAGTCCGCGCCAAGCCGCCGCTACCGGCGCACAGGGGCCTGTTCGGCCGGCCGACGGTCATCAACAACCTGGTTTCGCTGGCCACCGTGCCGTGGATCCTGGCCGAGGGCGCCGAGTCCTATTCGGCGTTCGGGATGGGACGGTCGCGCGGCACCATGCCCATCCAGCTCGCGGGCAACGTCAGGCATGGTGGCCTCTTCGAGACGGGCTTCGGCGTGACGCTGGGTGAGCTGGTCGACGGGATCGGCGGCGGCACGCGGAGCGGCCGGCCGGTGAGGGCGGTGCAGGTCGGCGGGCCCCTGGGCGCCTACTTCCCGCGCGCGCTGTTCGACACGGCGTTCGACTACGAGGCTTTCGCCGCACGCGACGGTCTGATCGGCCACGGCGGTGTCGTGGTGTTCGACGAGACTGTCGACATGATGCGGCAGGCGCGCTTCGCCATGGAATTCTGCGCCATCGAATCCTGCGGCAAGTGCACGCCCTGCCGTATCGGATCGACGCGCGGCGTCGAGACCCTCGACAAGATCCAGCGGGGCGAACGCGTCGTGGCAAACCTCGAGCTGATCGAGGATCTCTGCCAGACCATGAAGTTCGGCTCGCTGTGCGCCCTGGGTGGTTTCACGCCCTATCCGGTGATGAGCGCCCTGCGGCACTTCCCGGAAGATTTTGTCCGTCGAGCCACCGCCGTGGCCGCAGGATAGGAGCACGCGATGCCGCTCGTTTCCGAAACCGACTACGGCACGCCCCCCAGCCGCGGCCAGGCGCAAGTCTCGCTGGTCATCGACGGCCGGACCGTCGCGGTTCCGGAAGGCACCTCCATCATGCGCGCGTCGATGGAGGCAGGAATCCAGGTGCCCAGGCTCTGCGCCACCGATTCGGTCGAGGCCTTCGGCTCCTGCCGCCTGTGCCTAGTCGAGATTGAGGGCCGGGCCGGGACGCCCGCTTCCTGCACCACGCCGGTGGCGGCCGGCATGGTCGTGTCGACCCAGACCGAGCGGTTGAAGCGGGTCCGCCGCGGCGTGATGGAACTCTACATCTCCGACCATCCGCTCGACTGCCTGACCTGCGCGGCCAACGGCGATTGCGAATTGCAGGACATGGCCGGCGCCGTCGGCCTGCGCGACGTGCGCTACGGTTATGAGGGCGAGAACCATACGAAGCAGGAGAAGGACGAGAGCAACCCGTACTTCACCTTCGATCCCTCCAAGTGCATCGTCTGTTCGCGCTGCGTGCGCGCCTGCGAGGAAGTGCAGGGCACCTTCGCCCTCACCATCCAGGGCCGCGGCTTCGAATCGAAGGTGTCGCCGGGCACCTCGCTCGACGATTTCATGAGCTCCGAATGCGTGTCATGCGGCGCCTGCGTCCAGGCCTGTCCGACGGCAACGCTCTCGGAGAAGAGCCTGATCGAGATCGGCCAACCCGAACATTCGGTGGTGACGACCTGCGCCTATTGCGGCGTCGGCTGCAGCTTCAAGGCCGAGATGCGGGGCGAGGAGCTGGTCCGCATGGTGCCGTGGAAGGACGGCAAGGCCAATCGCGGGCACTCCTGCGTCAAGGGCCGTTTCGCCTGGGGCTATACCCATCACCGGGATCGCATCCTGAAGCCGATGATCCGCGAGAGCATCGACCAGCCGTGGCGCGAGGTGAGCTGGAACGAGGCGATCGGCCGGGTCGCCTCGGAGTTCCGCCGCCTGCAGGAAAAGCACGGCCGGCTGGCCATCGGCGGCATAACCTCCTCGCGCTGCACCAACGAGGAAACTTACGTGATGCAGAAGCTGATCCGCGGCGGCTTCGGCAACAACAACGTCGATACCTGCGCGCGCGTCTGCCATTCGCCGACCGGGTTCGGCCTCGCGCAGGCGTTCGGCACCTCGGCCGGCACGCAGGATTTCGATTCGATCGAGCAGAGCGACGTCATCGTCGTGATCGGCGCCAACCCGACCGATGCGCATCCGGTCTTCGCCTCGCGCATGAAGAAGCGCCTGCGCCAGGGTGCGAAGCTGATCGTGATCGACCCACGCCGGATCGATCTCGTGCGCATGCCGCACGTCGAGGCGGACCATCACCTGCCGTTGCGGCCCGGCACCAACACCGCGGTAATGAACGCGCTCGCCCATACGATCGTCACCGAGGGGCTGGTGAACGAGAAGTTCGTGCGCGAGTTCTGCGACCGCGACGCCTTCGAATACTGGACGGCCTTCGTCTCGGAGCCGCAGAACAGCCCCGAGACGGTCGGCCCGATGGCCGGCGTCGAGCCCGAGGCGATCCGGCGGGCCGCGCGGCTGTACGCAGGCGGCGGCAATGCCGCGATCTACTACGGGCTGGGCGTCACGGAGCACAGCCAGGGCACGACGACGGTCATGGCCATCGCCAACCTCGCCATGGTGACGGGCAATCTCGGCCGGCCGGGCGTCGGCGTGAACCCGCTGCGCGGCCAGAACAACGTCCAGGGCGCCTGCGACATGGGATCGTTCCCCCATGAATTCACCGGCTATCGCCATGTCTCCGACGATGCCGTGCGCGCGACGTTCGAGCAGAAGTGGGGGCGTCCGCTCGATGCGGAACCGGGCCTGCGAATCCCGAACATGTTCGACGCTGCGATCGACGGCAGCTTCAAGGGCCTCTACGTGCAGGGCGAGGATATCCTGCAGTCGGATCCCGACACCGGACATGTCGCGCGGGCGCTTGCGTCCATGGAATGCGTTGTGGTCCAGGATCTGTTCCTGAACGAAACGGCAAGCTACGCCCACGTCTTCCTGCCGGGTTCCACGTTCCTCGAGAAGGACGGCACCTTCACCAACGCCGAACGCCGCATCAATCGCGTGCGCCGCGTGATGGCACCGAAGAGCGGCATGGCCGACTGGGAGATCACGCTCGCGGTCGCCGAGGCGATGGGATTCGCGATGCCGTACCGGCATCCCTCGGAGATCATGGATGAGATCGCGGCGCTGACGCCCGGCTTCGCGGGCGTTTCCTACGACCTGCTCGACGAGGTCGGATCGGTCCAGTGGCCCTGCAACGAGAAGGCGCCGCTGGGCACGCCGGTGATGCATGTCGGCGGCTTCGTCCGCGGCAAAGGCAACTTCCTGATCACCGAGTATGTGCCGACGGACGAGCGCACGGGACCGCGCTTCCCGCTGCTGCTCACCACGGGCCGCATCCTCAGCCAGTACAATGTCGGCGCCCAGACGCGACGTACCGACAACGTCGTGTGGCACCACCAAGACCTGCTGGAGATCCATCCGCACGATGCCGAGCAGCGCGGCGTGCGCGACGGCGACTGGGTCAGGCTCGACAGCCGCGCCGGCAGCACCAGCCTGCGCGCCCAAATCACCGATCGGGTGGCGCCGGGCGTCGTTTACACGACGTTCCACCATCCCGACACGCAGGCCAATGTGGTGACGACGGAGATCTCGGATTGGGCGACGAACTGCCCCGAATACAAGGTCACGGCGGTGCAGGTGTCGCCTTCGAACGGCCCCGGCCACTGGCAGAAGGAGTATGCCGAGCGGGCCCGGCGCAGCCGGCGCATCGTGGCGGAGTAGCCCTCATGTCGGTGGAAAAGCTGGTGACAATGGCCAACCAGATCGGCCGGTTCTTCGCCCCGCAGCGGGGCATCGACGCCCCGCTGGCCATTGCCACCCACCTGCGGAAATTCTGGGATCCCCACATGCGTGCCGCCATTGTCTCGCATCTGGACAGGGGCGGAGAAGGGCTGGACGAGCCTGTCCGACAGGCCGTCCTCCGCCTCAAGGACGGCCGGTCGTAGTCAGCGCATCACGAACGGCAGCCGATCCACGGGCAAAGATGAATGGTTTTTCGCGTGACGGTATCGAAGAGGTCAGCCTATTGTTTGCCTGAGCAGACCAAGCCTATCGCGCGTCGACCGCGGCTTTCCGTTTCGCTGGCTATACAGTGAGCAACCCGATCAATGATACGTCTTACCATTCTGATTTCCCTGTCAGTCCTTCTGGCCAGCCAGGCGATGGCGCAAAGCGACGACGCGGCCTATTGCAAGAAGCTGGCTGACTACGCGACCCAATACGCGGGCGACAGCAGCTTCAATGGCGGTAACCGTCCAAGCTTCGACATCATGGATGGCGTCGACAAGTGCGACAAGGGCAACACCGCTGCCGGCATTGCCGCCCTCGAGAAGAAGATCCGCAGCAAGGGGTTCACGCCCCCATCCCGCTGAAGGCGAGACTGCCAAGCTCTGGTACGATCTGGATCGGCGTGCACGCAGGATTTCGACTCGGTCGAGCAGATCGTGATGCAATTGGCGAAGGGCGGGGAGGGTCTCGATGAGCCCGCCCGCCAGGCTGTCCTCCGTTTGGAGGGCGGCCTGGCGTAGTTCCTTGGCGGCCTAGCGCATCACGAACGGGTTGGCGGGTGAACCCTCCGCCGTCGAGATCCAGACGCTCTTGGTCTCTAGATACTCGTGGATCGCTTCCATGCCGCTTTCCCGGCCGATGCCGGAATGCTTCATGCCGCCGAAGGGCATCATGTAGCTGATGGCCCGGTAGGTGTTGACCCAGACGGTGCCGGCCTTGAGTGCGGCGGTCATGCGCAGCGCCCTGTTCATATCCTTGGTCCAGACGCCGGCCGCCAGACCGTAGATCGTGTCGTTGGCCAGCCGCACCGCTTCCTCCTCGGTGTCGAAGCCGATGATGGAGAGGACAGGACCGAACACCTCCTCCCGCGCGATCCGCATGTCGGGGCGCACATCGACGAAGATGGTCGGCTCGACGAACTGTCCACCCGGCATGTCGCTGGCGGCGCCGCCGCCCAGAATGCAGCGCGCGCCCTCGGCCTTGGCGATCTCCATGTAGTCCAGGATCTTGCGGTACTGCGGCGCCGTCGTGACCGGGCCGATGTTGGTGTCCGGCTGCATCGGATCGCCCTTGCGCGCCGACCGGCCCAGCTCGGCGACGCGCTTGCTGAACTCCTCGCGGATCGAGTTCTGCACCAGCAGGCGCGAGCCCGCGATGCAAGTCTGGCCGGTGGCGGCGAAGATGCCGGAGATGGCGCCCGACGCGGCGGCGCCGAGGTCGCAATCCTCGAATACGATGTTCGGCGACTTGCCGCCCAGTTCGAGCGACACGCGCTTCAGCGTCTTGGCCGCCTGCGCATAGATCTTCGCGCCGGTGCTGTCGGAGCCGGTGAAGGTGATCTTCGAGACGCCCGGATGATCGACGAGCGCGGAACCCGCTTCCTGTCCGTAGCCGGTGACGACGTTGAAAACGCCGTCGGGGAAGCCGGCTTCCTTGGTCAGCGCCGCGAACTCGAGCGTCGAGGCCGAGGCGAATTCCGACGGCTTCACCACCACGGTGCAGCCGGCGGCGATCGCGGCCGCGCATTTCCACGCGATGAACAGCAGCGGCGAGTTCCACGCGGTGAGCGCTGCCACGACGCCGACCGGCTCGTGCCGCGTGAAGGCGAAATGGTTGGGCTTGTCGATCGGCACGACGGCGCCCTGGATCTTGTCGGCGAGGCCACCGAAGTAACGCCACCATTCTGGATTGTAGTTGACCTGTCCCAGCATCTCCGAGAGCAGCTTGCCGTTGTCGCGCACCTCGACTTCGGCCAGCCGCTGCGCATTGGCCGCGATCAGGTCGGCGAGCTTGACCATCAGCTTGCCGCGGCTGGACGGAGACATGGTGGCCCACGGACCTTCCCGCAGGGCGAGAGACGCCACCGCCACGGCGCGATCGACGTCGCGGGCGCAGCCCTGGGGGATCCGGGCCCAGGCTTCGCCGCGATAGGGGTCCATGCTGTCGATCCATTTTCCACCGATCGGGTCGACATATTCGCCGGCGATGAAGTGCTGATAAGTCTTCAAACGATCCTCCGTTGCCGCGATGCGGCCTTGTGTGGCTTTGGGCCGAGAGCTTACACCGTGGGCGGTGGCCGGTGTCGCGGCAATGAACAAGGGGTGAAATCGATCCGATGACGAGACTGACTCTTCCGCTCCTGCTGTTGGCGTGTGTCGCGGGCGAGGCGGCCGCCCAGAGCGACGACGCAGCCTACTGCAAGAAGCTCGGCGACTATGCCACGCGCTACCTGGGTGACCCGGGCGGCAATGGCGGCACGCGACCCGACTTCGACATCGCCGAGGGCATCAACAAGTGCAACAAAGGCGATACCGCGGGCGGCATTGCCATCCTGGAGAAGAAGATCCGCAGCAAAGGCTTTACGCCTCCGGCGCGATGATCCGGTGAACGGGATTCGGACCTTTCCCGGCGTCGTTGTGCCGGCCTGGCGCCCGGATACTGGGGCCCGAGCGCCGCTCGAGCCCTGTAGTTCGCCCCTTCGTGACTATTTTATGGTCCGTTTTCGGGCCATCGACGGGCGATGGTCAGAGGGGGCGAAATCTTGCTATCGTGTCGGTGGCTCGGTTCTCTCGCGCCGGAAATGAAGGACACGAAAATGGCTTCAGGTACCGTCAAGTGGTTCAATGCCACCAAAGGATACGGCTTCATCCAGCCCGACTCGGGCGGCAAGGATGTGTTCGTTCACATCAGCGCAGTCGAGCGCGCTGGCCTCAATGGTCTGAATGAAGGCCAGAAGGTCACGTACGACGTCCAGGTCGAACGCGGCAAGGAAGCGGCGGTCAACCTGAAGGCTTGATCTCGCATTCGGCCGGCCTGCCGGCTGACGGGAAACGATCGAAACGATTGTGCTCTCGCCGCTTGACGGGCGGGATGCTATCGCCAAAGGGCCTCGATCGCCGCTCATCGCGGTGGTCGGGGCCTTTCTCGTAGATGCGGTCTTATGGTGGATCCTTGCGGTCCGATTTCACGATTTGAATCGATTTTCTGACATTAAATTTACGCGCCATCCTCACTAACGTTCACAGTGGCGCGAACGGTGCATTAGATGCTCGACGACGAGTCGGCATCGCGATAGCGAGATGAGTATGCGGAAGCTTGCGGCCTTTGTGGTGTGGGGGGCGATGTGGATCGCCTCGATCGCGATTGCCGCGGAAGTTCGCGCTGCCACCATCAAGCCCGTCTCCCCGATCGCCTCGCCGGCTGGACTCCCTGCCCTGAGCACCGCTGCAGAGACTCCGACGTTCCGCCTGACCGGCATGATCGAGACCGGCGATGCCGAGAAGCTGCGCGATATCCTGGTGAGGCTGCAGGCCGTGGCGCCAGCGAAAGCGAACGTGCCGCTGGCGACGATCGAGCTGAGCAGCCTGGGGGGAAGCCTTCCCGAAGGGATCAAGATCGGCCAGCTCCTGAAGAGCTACAAGGTCGTCGCAGTCGTCCGCAAGCAGGACCTCTGCCTGTCGGCCTGTGCCCTGGCGCTGCTCGGCGGCACCGCGGTTCGCGCCGCCGCGGTCTACCCGCGCGATTGCAATGTCGAAGTGGGCGGCAAGGTCGCGTTCCACAACTTCTTCCTCGACCGCAGCGAGCTGCGCGAACTGACCCATGACGATCCCGTGGCGAGCCGGCTGCAGGGCTTTGCCGACGCGCGCGGCGGTGCCGCAATGCTGATCCGGTATGCCGCCGATCTGGGATTGCCGCCGACCTTCGTGGCCAACCTGATGGCGCGCCCGGTCGAGGAGTATCAGTATCTCGAGACGATCGGGGAGTTCCTGGAGCTCAACCTCTGCCCGATCGGACTCGAGCGCCCCTCGCTTCCGATGTCCCACCAGGCGGCGAACCTCTGCAACAACTCGCTTGCCACGCCGGTGCCGGTCTCGTCGATGATGGTCGGGCCGATCGCGAGCGCGCAGGTTCGCCAGTACATGCTGGAGCGCGTCCAGGATGGCCTGAATGCCGCGAAGGCCAAGGGGCGGCTCGCCGATCAACTTGCCACCTGGTCGGTCATGCGGACCCGCGAAGAGGTCGACAAGCTCTACGACGATCTGCGGGCGGCAGGCGTCGCGCTGCCCGAGATCGTGGGGCCGACCTTCGAGGTGGCCGTCAATCAGGGAGGGCGCTATCGCGCCGCCTGCTACGTCAGCCTGTCGCCGACGGATCCCGACCGGTACGACATCGTCCTGCAGGGCCCCCGCAGCCTCGCCGACGCGACACGCCTGCCGCCGACCAATGCGCGCCGCATGTTCCTGTACGATCGTCGCGACGTCGCCAACCAGCGCCCGGCATCGATCAACCGCGACCTCTTCAGCGTCGAGCCGCGCGACGCCGAAGAGCAGCAGGCGCCGCCGCTCAGTTCGGGGCGCGTGCCCGGCCACCACGACACTCCCAGGCCTTGAGGCGATCGGCGACGGCCGGGAGGCGCGTCAGCGTCCGCCGACCACCCAGCCGGTCTCTTTCGCGAAAGCCTCGAAGAACTCCGTCTCATAGGCCTGCTCGGGCGTTTCCCGCACCAGGCTGTCGATCCGTTCGGCGTCGCGGCCGACCAGGATGCGCCAGCGCTCGTTGCGCACGCCGTCGAGGATGATCGTCGCAGCCTGGGCTGCCGTCGTCGGCGCCTCATCGAGGAATCGCCGGGCTCGCTCGACCATCATCTTGCGCACGTCGTCGTCCGAGAGCTTCGTGGCGTCGATACCCATTGAGGAGATGCGGGCGCGCGCCAGGCCGATCTCCTGCGGCGTGATCTCGTCGCTCTGGTTGCCGCTCTGCAGCTTGCGCGAGTTGGCGATGATCGAGGTGCCGATATGGCCCGGCATCACGACCGAGCATTTGATGTGCGGGGCGTTGATGCGCAGGTCGGTGACCAGCGCCTCGGTGAAGCCCTTCACCGCGAACTTGGCGGCGGCATAGGCGGTCTGCGGGATGTTGGGCGCGATATAGGCCCAGAAGCCGTTGACGCTCGACGTGTTGACGATGTGGCCGGCATCTGCGCGGCGCATCATCGGCATGAAGGCGCGCGTGCAGAGATAGACGCCGCCCCAGCAGATGTTGAACGTGCGCTCCCATTCGTCGCGCTCGTTGACCAGGAAGCTGCCGCCGCCGCCGATGCCGGCATTGTTGAACAGGAGGTGGATGCGGTCGGTCTCGTGCTGCTCGGCGACCTGGTCGCGGAAGCGCACGACCTGCGGCTCGTCGGCCACGTCGGCGACATGCGTGGTGATGCGCTGTCCCTGCTGCAGGCCGGCGGCCTCGCAGAGCCGTTTGGTTTCGGCCATGGCGCCACCCGACACGTCGCCCAGCGCGATGTTGCAACCCTCGGCCGCAAGCTGTCGCGCGAGCTCCCGTCCCATGCCCGTGCCGCCTCCGGTGATGACGGCGATCCTGCCTGCGAAATCCTTCATGTCGCTTCCTCTGCTTTCAATTTTTCAAGCCGGACGAAAGCGCTTCAGCACCAGGAAGCCCAGCAGGATGAAGCCCAGCAATACGATGGCCTGCACAACTGCGAAAGGCGGCTCGGACCCGGTCGGCGCGAACCTGTTCAGGAAGCCGATCTTCTGGAACGACTGCACGACCAGGACGAAGACGTTGAGATAGAAGGCGAACAGGGCGCTCGCGACATAGATCCATCGCCACGCACCGGCGAGCCGGCCGACATGGAGTGCAGCCAGCGCGATCACGAGGGCGACCGATGACACGATCCCGACACCGATCGCGGGGGTGAACACGGTGATGGGAAAGAGGAAGCCGGTCAGTGTCGTCAGCACCGTGAAGAGCAGGAACATGGAATTCCACGCATCCAGCCGGCGTCCCTCGAGCATGCGTGCACAGGCGACGGCCCCGGCGACAATGGCGATCAGGCTGATGATGACGTGCACGACCGTAAAGGTCGCGATGGACATTCCAAGGACCAAGTTCTCTCTCCCCGAATGGCGGCTGCTATGGGCAGACGTACAGTCCGGGGATGATACCGGATTGCCGGGAGCGACAAGCCTGTTTATTGGCGCAGGTCTGAGGGGAGGTCCTGGCGTTCCGGCCTCTCCCGGCGGTGTTACGCCGGGAGCTTCGGCGCGCTCGGGTGCTTGGGCAGGAAAGCCGTGAGCAGGCCGAGCAGCAGCAGGAACGGCGTCACCTTGTAGACGGCCTCGATGCCGGCATGGTCGGCGATCTCGCCCAGCGCGGCGGCGCCGAGGCCGCCCAGGCCGAACGACACGCCGAAGAACATGCCGGCCACCAGGCCGACCCGGCCCGGCAGGAGTTCCTGCGCATAGACCAGGATCGCGGAGAAGGCCGAGGCCATGATGATCGCCACCGTGACCGCCAGCACGCCCGTCCAGAACAGGTTGGCGTAGGGCAGCATCAGCGCGAAGGGCAGGGCGCCCAGGATCGAGAACCACATCACGGGGATGCGGCCGACCCTGTCGCCGACGACGCCGCCCAGGATCGTGCCGACCACGATGCCGACCAGAAAGGCGAACAGGAAGAGCTGCGCGGTCTGCACCTCCACGCCGAACTTCTGGATCAGGTAGAAGGTGAAGTAGGAGCCGAGGCTGGCGCTGTAGACGTTCTTGGAAAAGAGCAGTGCCACCAGGATCGCCACGGCAATGCCGACGCGGCCCTTCGACAAGGTCACGTGCCCGGCCGCGGCGGCGGTCTTGCGCGCTCCCGGCTTCTGGCTGGGGCGGTTCGCCTTGTACCAGTGACCGATCTGGAACAGCACGATCATCGCAACCAGGGCCGCCGCCGAAAACCAGACGATGCTCTGCTGGCCGGCCGGCACGACGATGAAGGCCGCGAGCAGCGGACCGGCGGCGGAGCCCATGTTGCCGCCGACCTGGAACAGCGACTGGGCGAGACCGTAGCGGCCGCCGGCGGCCATGCGCGCGACGCGAGAGGCCTCGGGATGGAACACCGAGGAGCCCATGCCGATGAGTGCCGCGGCGAGCAGGATCAGCGGGTACGAATTCGCCTGCGACATCAGCAGGAGGCCGACCAGGGTGAAGCCCATGCCGACCATCAGGGAATAGGGCTGGGGCTTCTTGTCGGTGTACATGCCGACCACCGGCTGCAGCATCGACGCGGTACACTGGAAGGCCAGCGTGATGAAGCCGATCTGACCGAACGACAGTGCGTATGAATCCTTGAGGATCGGATACAGCGCCGGCACCAGCGACTGCATCATGTCGTTGAGCAGGTGGCAGAAGCTCAAGGAGAGAATGACGGCGAAGGTCGTGTTGTTGGCGGAAGCCGAAGGAGCCGGAGCCGCGGGAGCAGAAACGGGCGCGGCGCCGGCTGCCATCGTATTGTCGGTCATGCCGCCACTCTAAGCAGCGACCATAGCGGTCGCCAGCACCGGCACGGCAACCCAGCCTTGCGGTGTTGACGGTCACAACGGATTTGAACCTTCGACGGGGCGGTGCGTTGCACCGCCTGTGCAGACCGACGTTCCCGCCCGTCTTGACCGCCTGCCGTGGAGCCGCTTCCACCGTCTGGTCGTCGTTGCGCTGGGCATCACCTGGATTCTCGACGGGCTGGAGGTCACTCTGGCGGGATCGGTGGCGGCGGCGCTGCAGACCAGCCCGCGCCTGCAGCTCACCGCCGAGCAGGTCGGCCTGACGGGTAGCGCCTATCTCGCGGGTGCGGTGCTGGGCTCGCTGTTCTTCGGGCATCTCACGGATCGGCTGGGCCGCAAGAAGCTCTTCAACGTGACGCTGGGCGTCTATCTCGTCGCGACGGCGGCGACGGCCTTCTCGTGGGATTTCTACAGTTTCCTGTTCTTTCGCTTCCTGACGGGCGCCGGCATCGGCGGTGAGTATTCGGCCATCAATTCGGCAATCCAGGAGCTGATCCCGGCGCGCCTGCGCGGCCGCATCGACCTCGCCATCAACGGCAGCTTCTGGATCGGCGCGGCCGGCGGCGCGCTGCTCTCGGTCTGGCTGCTCGATCCCACCGTGCTCGACCCCGACATGGGCTGGCGGCTGGCCTTCGCCAGCGGTGCGGTGCTCGGCCTCGTGATCCTCTTCCTGCGACGCTTCCTGCCCGAGAGCCCGCGCTGGTTGATGATCCACGGCAAGCCGCGCGAGGCCGAGGGCGTCGTCGAGGAGATCGAGGCGAAGGTCGCGGCCGATACGGGCCGGAAGCTGGAGCCGGTGACGAAGACGCTGGAGCTGCGCGATCCGCACAAGACGACGATGCTCTCGGTCGCACAGACCCTGCTCAAGCACTATCGCGGCCGCACGACGTTGGGTGTCGTGCTGATGGCCTCGCAGGCCTTCGTCTACAACGCGATCTTCTTCACCTACGCGCTGATCCTCACCAAGTTCTACAATGTGCCGGCCGACAAGGTCGGCCTCTACATCCTGCCTTTCGCGATCGGCAATTTCCTGGGGCCGCTACTGCTGGGATCACTGTTCGACACGCTGGGCCGGCGGCAGATGATCACGGCCACGTATGCGATCTCGGGCGTGCTGCTGGCGGTGACGGGCTGGATGTTTCATGCCGGTCATCTCGACGCGACCACGCAAACGGCGATGTGGAGCGTCGTCTTCTTCTTCGCCTCGGCGGCGGCCAGTGCCGCCTACCTGACCGTGGGTGAATGCTTCCCGCTGGAGATTCGGGCGCTCACCATCGCGCTGTTCTACGCCTTCGGCACGCTGTTCGGCGGCGTCGGCGGGCCGTGGCTGTTCGGCGTGCTGATCGCCGGCGGCAGCTCGGGCGAGATCATGTGGGGATACATGCTGGGCGCCGCGCTGATGATCGCGGCGGCGCTGGTGACGCTGAAGCTCGGCGTCGCCGCGGAGTGCAAGTCGCTGGAGGAGGTGGCCCCACCTCTCTCCAGCGGACAGCGTCTCTAGCTAAGCGACACGAACCGGCCGGGCGCGCTGGTTGTAGAGCATCTTGCGGATGCGCTCCTGTTCCTCCGGCGGCAGCTTCTCGCGATCGACCGAGAAGTCGGCGCCGACCGCCATGCCCTTCTGGACGGCGGGACGCGCGCCCAACTCCTCGAACCAGCGCTTGAAGTAGGGGAACTCCTCGATGTCCTGGCCCTGGAACTTCCAGTTCACCGTCCACGGATAGCAGATCATGTCGGCGATCGTGTATTGGTCGCCGGCCAGGTACCTGTGCTTGTAGAGCCGGTTGTTCAGTACGCCGTAAAGCCGGTTCACCTCGTCGGTGAAGCGCGTGATGGCGTACTTCTGGTCGCCTTCCTTGGCCTGGTCGACACGGCGGAAGTGGCCGCACTCGCCGCTCTTCGGGCCCTGGTTGGCCATCTGCCAGATCAGCCACTGGTTCACTTCGTGCTTCGTCCGAAGATCCTGCGGATAGAACTTCCCGGCCTTCTCGGCCACGTACATCATGATCGCGCCCGACTCGAACACGACCAGCGGCTTGCCGCCGTCGGCCGGGGCGTTGTCGACCATCACCGGCATGCGATGGTTCGGGTTCATTTCCAGGAAGGCGTCGGTGAACTGGTCGCCCTGTCCGATGTTCACCGGCACCACCTTGTACGGCAGGCCGCATTCCTCGAGCAGGATGGTGACCTTCTTGCCGTTGGGCGTCGGCCAATAGTGCAGATCGATCATTCGCTTCCTCCGAAAGGCTGGATTTGAGCCGGGTGGCGGGAGCCTCCGCCCGTCGTCGAGGCGCGTCAATGGTGTATGCTCGCTGCCAACGAACGGTTCGGGAGAAACCACGTGGCGGATGGAAGTCAGGATGCAAGATCAGTACGCCGCCTCGAGGATGCGCGTTTCCTCACCGGGCACGGCCGCTATGTCGAGGATATCGGCGAGCCCGCCGCGCTCCATGGTCATGTCCTGCGCTCGCCGCATGCCCATGCCCTGATCCGCTCGATCGACGTATCGGCCGCCGCCTCGATGCCGGGCGTGCATCTGGTGGCAACGTCCGACGACCTTGCGGCGGACGGCTTGGGCCACATGCCGTGCCTGGCCGCGGTCAAGCCGATGATCGTGCCGCCGCGCCCGGCGCTGGCGACCGGCCGCGTGCGTCATGTCGGCGATCCCGTCTGCTTCGTCGTGGCCGACAGCGCGGAGATCGCGCGCGAGGCGGCGGAGCGGATCGAGATCGACTACAAGCCATTGCCGTCGGTGATCCATGGACGCACGGCCTTGGCCGCGGGCGCGCCGGTGCTGTGGGACGAGGCGCCGGGCAACCTCGTCTATCACGTGCAGCGCGGCGACCATGCCGCCGTCGCCGAGGCGATCAAGAACGCCGCCCATGTCGTCGATGTCGATGTGGTCAACAATCGTGTCATCGTCGTGCCGCTGGAGCCGCGCGCCGGCATCGCGCGCTACGATGCGGCGACCGACACGATGGACCTCGAACTGACGGGGCAGGGCCTGCACGGCATCCGCCGCCAGCTCGCCGAATTCATCTTCAAGGTGGCACCCGAGCGCATCCAGCTTCATGCGCCGGATGTCGGTGGCGGCTTCGGGATGAAGAACTTCCTCTATCCCGAATGGATCCTGCTCCTGTGGGCGGCGCGGCGCCTGAAGCGCCCCGTGCGCTGGCTGGCCGATCGCGCCGAGGATTTCGTGATGGGCGCGCAGGGTCGCGACATCGAGGCCACGGCGCGGATCGCACTCGATGAGGCGGGACGCATCCTTGCGCTCGACGTGGCGATGGTCGCCAATCTTGGCGCCTACCTGTCGGGCAATGGACCC
>LSKJ01000332.1 GCA_001557035.1 Rhodospirillaceae bacterium CCH5-H10
GATCAAGCCGCTACGCGACGCTCAACCCTTGAGGCGCTGTCCGCCGATGCGGTGGTCCTTCAGGATCTCGGGCCGGAAGGCGACGCCATGGCCCGGCCGTTCCGGCGGCGACATGGTGCCGTCCTTCGCGGGCAGCACCGGCTCGATCCAGAGATCGTCGTTCCAGTCCATGTATTCGAGGTAGCTGGCGTTGGGGATCGACGCCAGGACATGGACCATCTGCTCGTGGAAGAGATGCGGCGCGATGCGAATGCCGTACGGTTCGGCCATGGAGGCGATCTTGCGCAGCTCCGAGTAACCGCCGCGCATTGGGTCGGGCTGCAGGATCGGCGTGCCGGGATGCTCGAAGAACGGCCTGAGGTCGTTGCGCATGAAGTGGCTCTCGCCGCCGACCACGCGCGTCTTCAGCGCCGCGGCGATGCGGCGGTAGCCGGCGAAATCCTCGGCCACGACCGGCTCCTCCAGCCAGTAGGGATCGAACTCGTCGATGCGATGGCCGGCCTGGATGGCGGTGTCGGCGTCCCAGCCCATGTTGACGTCGATCATGATCTCGATGCCGTCGCCCATCGCCTCGCGCATCGCCTTCACGTTCTGGACGTCCTCGCGCCACGGCCGGATGTGCGCCACCTGCATCTTGATGGCCTTGAGGCCCTGGGCGGTGAATTCCTGGGCGCGCCTGATCATGCCGTCGCGGCCAAGCCCGCGGAAACAGCCCGAGCCGTAGGCGGGAATGGAAGTGCGCGCAGCACCCCACAGGCGGAACAGCGGCAGGCTCGCGCGCTTGCCCACGATGTCCCACAGCGCCATGTCGACGGCGCTCTGGGCGAACAGGGTGACGCCCATGCGACCCAGCCAGAAATTGTTCTTGTAGAGGGCCTGCCAGATGCCCTCGATCTCGGTCGCGTCGCGGCCGATCACATAGGGTGCAATCAGCTCCTTCATGCAGGCGTCGAGCGTGTGCAGACCGCCATGCAGCGGCATCAGGTAGCTCATGCCAATGAGCCCGCCCTGCGTCTCGATCTCCAGTACGAAGATCTCGCGCGGCCCCGGCGCCAGGATCCCCGCCGCCGGCGGCGAGGACCGCCACGGCACCTGCAGGAGCGTGGTGCGCAGTTCGGTGATGGTGGTGGCGGTGGTCATGGCGTTTCTCCGATCGTGATTCAGTAATTGTTTCAGGCAGCGTCGCCAGGCAGGACAGGGGGCGCGCCGAAGGGCCGGTTGATGACTGTCAGCGCTTCGGGGCTGACGAATATCCGGTTGCGTTGATAGCCGGTGCGCTCCTTCAGAATGCCCAATGCCACCAGCCGGTTGGTGGCGGCGAGGGCGACGGGCTGGCTCACGTCAAGCAGCGTCATGAGCCGTTTGGTCGTCACCACGGGATAGTGCGGAAGAAGTGACAAGGCACGCAATGCCGCCGAACCGCTCCGCAATTTCTGCCGGGCCTGCCAGATGGCCGTGAGCTTCGTCAGCGCATCGCGTGTCACCACCAGTTCCGAGACCGTGGCGGTGACGGCATCGGCGAGGAAGCCGACGCAGCGGTCCCAGTCGAGCCGCTGCTGGGCAGCCTTGAGTGCGGCGTAGTACGCGTCCTTGTGCGCCTCGATGTAAGGCGAGAGGTAAAGAGGCGTCTGTCCATCGGCCGCCATCATGAGAGGCAGCAGTAACCGGCCGACGCGGCCGTTGCCGTCGCGGAATGGGTGAACGGCTTCGAAATGTGCATGCGCAATCGCCATGCGCGTGACGAGGTGCTGGTTCACCGTTTCCATGCCCTCGCAGCGGAGATACTGGATCGACTGCGCAAGCGTCGCCGCGATGTCGGCGGGCGGCGGCGGATTGAAGGTCGAGTTCGCGATATGCCCGCCGCCGCCGATCCAGACGACCTGCTTGCGGAATTGGCCGGGCTTGTCCGGATACGACGAATCGCTCTGCATCACCGTACGATGGAGATCGCAAACGAGCGCGACGTCGAACACCGTGGAGCCCTCCGCCACGGCGCGGGGCACGAGCGCTTCGAGCAGAGTCGCGTAGTCGCGGACCTGTGCAGTGGCCTCGGAGACCGCGCCACTGTCCTCGTGTTCCTCGACATTCAGAAGCTCGTCGAGCGTGCTGTTCGTGCCTTCGATGGCGGAACTGCTGATCGCTTCGCGCCGCGACAGGATACGGCTCACGATGAAGGGGTCCTTTAGTTCGGCCGTCAGCGTAGCCACCCGCGCCAAGGCCGCCGTCGCCGCCCGCAGACGCGGCAGTGCCGTTGGCAGGGCGACGGCCTCCGCGGGCGGGGGCAGGGGCACGACCCCGTAGTGGGCCTCGTACGGCTTGGGAAGCTTCCTGAGTTGCCGCAGGACCGGGCCGCTGAGATCGCTTCGGCGCACGGCAAAACCCTCTGCAAGTGCCTGATCTGGAATATCTTAAATAGGGTTATAATAATAAACCTATTTAAGATGCCGCCAAGCCCTTCCTTGAATAGGTTTATGCCGGTGATGTCGCCGAGGCCGCGTTAGGCGTATGGTCCCGGCCCTTCGAAAAGGCCAAGTCATGACGTCATCCAACCGAGTCTATCTCTTCGACACCACCCTGCGGGACGGGGCCCAGACGCAGGGCGTCGATTTCACCGTGGCTGACAAGGCCGCGATCGCGCGCGAACTCGACCGGTTGGGCGTCGACTATATCGAGGGCGGCTGGCCGGGCGCCAATCCGACCGACGACCGGTTCTTCGCCGATCCGCCGGAATTCCAGAACGCCAAGTTCGTGGCGTTCGGCATGACCCGCCGGGCCGGGCGCAGCGCCGCCAACGATCCCGGCCTGGCCTCGATCCTGCAGACCAAGGCACGCAACGTCTGCATGGTCGGCAAGACCTGGGACTTCCATGTCGACGTGGCGCTGGAAGTCGACCGCGCCGAGTATCTCGAGATGATCGCCGACTCGCTCAGCTACGCGAAGACCCGCATGGACGAGACGATGTTCGACGCCGAGCATTTCTTCGACGGCTACAAGGCCAATCCCGACTATGCCATGGCCTGCCTCGCCGCCGCCGAGAAGGCCGGCGCGCGCTGGCTGGTGCTCTGCGACACCAATGGCGGAACCCTGCCGCACGAGGTCGAGCGCATCGTGGGCGAGGTCGTGAAGAAGATTCCGGGCGACCGGCTCGGCATCCATACGCACAACGACACCGAGAACGCCGTTGCCAACACGCTGGCCGCGGTGCGGGCGGGCGTGCGCCAGGTGCAGGGCACGATCAACGGGCTGGGCGAGCGCTGCGGCAACGCCAACATGATCGCGCTGATCCCCAACCTCGTGCTGAAGATGGGTTTCGACACCGGCCTGAAGGACGGCGCGATGCAGCGGCTCACGCACCTGTCGCGCCTGCTCGACGACCGGCTGAACATGCCGACCAACCGCAGCGCGGCCTATGTCGGTACGCGCGCCTTCGCCCACAAGGGCGGCCTGCACGTCTCGGCGGTCGAGAAGGATCCCAAGACATACGAGCATGTCGATCCCGAGGTCGTCGGCAACCAGCGCATCATCGTCGTCAGCGACCAGGCCGGCCGCTCCAACATCATGGCGCGCTTCCGCCAGATCGGCCTCGAGGTCGATCCCAAGCATCCCGGCGTCGCGCGCCTGCTCGAGATCGTGAAGGAGCGCGAGTCGGAGGGCTATGCCTACGATGGCGCCGACGCGAGCTTCGAGCTGCTGGCCCGGCACCAGCTTCACACCGTGCCGGATTACTTCTCGCTGCAGAGCTTCCGCGTGCTGGCGGAGCGGCGCGTCAATGCCAAGGGCCAGACCGTCGCGCTGTCGGAGGCGACGGTGAAGCTCGACATCGCCGGCCGCCGCGCCATGGAAGTGGGCGAAGGCAACGGTCCCGTGAACGCGCTCGATGCTGCGCTGCGAAAGGCGCTGGTGCCGGTCTATCCCGAGCTGGAGGACATGCGGCTGGTCGACTTCAAGGTCCGCATCCTCGATTCGGCGGGCGGAACGGCCGCGACGACGCGAGTCATGATCGAGAGCGCCGACGCAAAGGGCCGCCGCTGGAGCACCATCGGCGTGTCGCCCAATATCGTCGATGCCTCGTACAACGCGCTCTACGACGCCATCACCTACAAGCTGTTCCGCGACGGCGCGACCCCGGCGGAGCGGGTGGTCGCGTAGCAGCCATGCTGCGACTGCCGGTTGACCGGGCCTAGGTCCGGGCAGACCATATAATCGTGCGAGACGGAGAGCATCTGGATACCCGGAATCCGCCCATCGCGGCGGCCGCGACGCGCCGTCCGCGTCTGGGAGGTCGTGTCCTCGCGCGCGCCTTCATGTGGGCACTGCCCGCCCTCGTGCTCGCGGCTACCCTGTTCATCTGGCTGTCGGCCGGTGGCACGGTCACGACCGACAATGCCTATGTGAAGGGTGACCGCGCCCAGATCGCGACCCAGCTTTCCGGCGTCATCGTCGAAGTACCGGTGCAGGAGAACGAGAAGGTGTCGCGCGGCCAGCTTCTGTTGCGGCTCGACGACCAATCCTATCGCCACGCGCTGACCCGCATCGAAGCCGAGACCGAGACGGTGCGCGCCGAGATCCGCGGCCTGCGCGCCCAGTGGCGCACCAAGCGCGAGGAGATCAAGGCCGCTCTCAGCCAGCAGACCTTCGCCCAGGCCGAGTTCGACCGCCAAGCCGACCTTGCCGAGAAGAAGGTTGCCTCGACCGCCAAGCTGGAAGAGGCGCGCATGGGCCTCGAGGTCGCGCGGCAGCGCATCTCGGCCGCGCAGGAAGACCTGCAGCGCATCGAGGCGGCGCTGGCCGGCGATCCCAAGATCCGCGCCGACGACCATCCGCGCGTGCGCCAGATGATGGCGATGCGCGAGGAGGCACTGCTGCAACTGCGCCGCACCACCATCGAATCGCCGATCGACGGCATCGTGAGCAAGCGCCCGGTGCCCGGCAGCTACGCCACCGCCGGTGTCCCGGTGATGATTGTGGTGGCCGACAGCGATCTCTGGATCGAGGCCAACTTCAAGGAGACCGAGCTCACGCGCGTGCGCTCCGGCCAGAAGGTGCTGATCCACGTCGACACCTACCCCGAGGCCGAATGTCACGGCACGGTGTCGAGCATCTCGCAGTCGACCGGCGCCGAGTTCGCCGTTCTGCCGCCGCAGAATGCCAGCGGCAACTGGGTGAAGGTGGTGCAGCGCATTCCCGTGCGCCTCTCCGTGGCCTGCCGTGAGGGCGATCCGCCGCTGCGCGTGGGCATGAGCACGACCGTCGAGGTCGAGACCGGCCACACGCGCTCGCTCGCCGGCCTGTGGGCCGGATGGTCGAAGTCGCTCGGGCTTTCGAGCGCTTCGGCTTCTCCAAAGCCCTAGACTGATGGCACCGGCCGTCGATCCGGCGGTCCTGCGCCGCCGCCGTCTCATCACCTTCACCGTGATGGCCGCCACCATCATGCACGCGCTCGACGGCACCATCGCCAACGTGGCGCTGCCGTCAATCCAGGGCTCGCTGTCGGCCACGCAGGAGCAGGTCTCCTGGGTCGTCACCTCCTATATCGTGGCCTCCGCCATCCTGACGCCGCTCGCCGGCTTTTGCGCCATGCGCTTCGGCCTGCGCCGCACGCTGGCGACCTGCGTGATCGGCTTCACCATCGTGTCCATGATGTGCGGTGCGGCGCAGACGCTCGACCAGCTGGTGCTGTTCCGCGCGCTTCAGGGCGGGTTTGGCGCCGCCCTCGTGCCGGTGTCACAGGCCATCATGATGGACACTTACCCACGCGAGGAGCAGGGCAAGGCGATGGCCATGTGGGGCGTCGGCACGATGCTCGGGCCCATCGCAGGACCATCGCTCGGCGGCTGGCTGACCGACGAGTTGAGCTGGCGCTGGGTGTTCTATGTGAACCTGCCCGTCGGAATCCTGTGTGCCATCGGCATCCTGGCGCTGGTGCGCGACAGCGTGCACGGCGCGCCCCGACGCTTCGACCTGCTGGGCTTCACCCTGCTGGCCGTTGCCATCGGCTCGTTCCAGCTCATGCTCGACCGCGGCCACATGCTCGACTGGTTCGACTCGGTCGAGATCATCGGCGAGACGCTGGTGGCAGCCGTCGCCTTCGCGATGTTCCTGATCCACATGATGACCGACCGCCAGCCGTTCCTGTCGCGCGAGCTGTTCCGCGACCGCAACCTCACGGTCGGACTCTGTTTCACCGCGCTGGCGGGCCTCGTGCTGATCGTGACGGCGACCCTGATGCCGCCGTTCCTGCAGCAGCTCATGGGCTATCCGGTGTTCACCACGGGCGTCGTGCTGGCGCCGCGCGGTGCGGGGATGATGGTGTCGATGATGCTGGTCTCGCGCCTGATCGGCATCATGGATGCGCGCATCCTGATCGGGCTGGGCTTCGGACTGGCTGCGGCTTCGCTCTACGACATGACGCTGTTCAATCTCAACGTCAGCGAGAGCCGCATCGTCTGGAACGGCGTCCTGCTGGGTTTCGGACTGGGGCTCGTCTTCCCGCCGCTCACGGTGCTCACCTTCGCCACGCTGCCCCAGCGCCTGCGCACCGAGGGCGCGGCCGTGAATGCGCTGCTGCGCAACCTGGGCGCCAGCATCGGCATCGCGGTGCTGGTCTCGATGCTGGCCAGCAACACCCAGCAGAACCGCGCCGACATGGTCGAGAAGTTCACGCCCTGGCATCCCGGCTGGCCGATGGCCGGCTCCGGCGTGAGCCTCGATCCGACGCAGCTCGCGATCTGGGACGGCGAGATCACGCGGCAGGCCGCCCTGATCGGCTACCTCAACGACTTCCGCGTCATGATGATCTGCTCGCTGGTGCTGATCCCGCTGCTCTTCCTGATGCGCCGCCCGCCCCTTATCGCCGGGCGCTAACCACGTTATTAGGGCGGCATGGGACGCGCATCGAAGGGCCTCGACGTCGCCGCCGCAACGCCGGTGGTCATCCTCGTGCGCCCGCAACTCGGCGAGAACATCGGCATGGCCGCGCGGGCCATGCTGAATTGCGGGCTGTCGACCCTGCGCCTGGTGGCGCCGCGCGACGGCTGGCCGAACGAGAAGGCGCAGCGTGCCGCCTCGGGTGCCGACATCGTGCTGGAGAAGGCCGAGGTGTTCGACAGCGTGGGCGAGGCCGTCGCCGACCTCGAACGGGTGGTCGCCACGACGGCGCGCAACCGCGAGCTGGCGCAGCGCATCGTGACGCCGCGCCAGGCGGCGTCCGACATGCGCGGCTGGATCGGGCTGGGCGACCGTGTCGGCATCCTGTTCGGGCCCGAGCGCACCGGGCTCGAGAACGACGACATGGTCCATGCCGACACCGCGCTCTCGATCCCGCTCAATCCGCAGTTCTCGTCCCTGAACATGGCGCAGGCGGTTCTGCTGGTGGCCTATGAATGGACCACGGCCGGCGACACCACGGCGCCATCCCGCATGGCCGACCATGCGACGAGGCCCGCCACCAAGGAAGAGCTGCAGAGCCTGTTCGACCATCTCGAGCGCGCGCTCGACCAGTCGGGTTTCCTGCGCAACAGGGAGATGCGTCCCTCGATGGTGCTCAATCTCCGCGCCCTGCTGCAGCGCGCCGAGATGACCGAGCAGGAGGCGCGCACCTTCCACGGCGTCATCAAGTTCCTGTCCAAGAGCAAGCACGAGGAATAGCCATGTCCACGACCGCCAAGATTTCCTGGGTCGACGGCGCCCTGCTGGTCGCTGAGGGCGGCAGCGGCCACACGATCACCATGGACGGCGCGCCCGACATCGGCGGCCGCAACCTGGCCTCCCGGCCGATGGAAGTGCTGCTGATGGGAATGGGCGGCTGCACCGCCATAGACGTCGTGTCGATGCTGAAGAAGCAGCGCCAGGACATCGAGGGCGTGGAGGTCTCCCTGGTCGCCGAGCGGGCCGAGGACCACCCCAAGGTCTATACCTCGGTGAAGCTGGTCTACACGGTGCGCGGCCGCAAACTGAACAAGGCGCTGGTCGAGCGGGCCGTCAGCCTGTCGGACGAAAAATACTGTTCGGCCACCGCCATGGTGAAGAAATCCGCCGCCGTGACCCACGAAATCGTGCTGGTCGAGATCTAAGCCATTGATTTTGCTGGCAGAACGGGCTCTTGACTGGCCCGCATCCGCCAGTATGTTCCGCGCTTCTTCCGGAGAACGTGGTGGAGGGCCGTTCGGGCTCGCCTCCCGCCCCAGTGAATACACTGGAATCAGGCCTATCCGGACAACAGAGCGGACCCGCGAAGCGGGACGCACAACGACGGAGTGCTGCGTGAGCAAGCGCGCTAATTCGAAGTACAAGATCGACCGCCGCCTCAGGGTGAACCTGTGGGGCCGTCCCAAGAGCCCGCTCAACAAGCGTGAATACGGTCCCGGCCAGCACGGTCAGGGTCGCACCAAGCCGACCGACTATCGCCTGCAGCTCATGGCGAAGCAGCGCCTGAAGGGCTACTACGGCTCGGTCAGCGAGCGTCAGCTCCGCCGCTATTACACCGAAGCCGTCCGCCGCAAGGGCGACACCGGCGAGAACCTGGTCGAGCTGCTCGAGCGCCGGCTGGACGCGGTGATCTACCGCATGAAGTTCGCCATCACCGTCTTCGCCTCGCGCCAGCTGGTCAGCCACGGCCACGTGAAGGTCAACGGCCGCCGCGTGAACATCGCTTCCTACCTCGTGAAGGACAACGACGTCATCGAACTGACGTCGAAGGCCAAGGAGATGGAGCGGGTCCTCGAGGCCACGCAGACCGCCGAGCGCGACGTGCCGGAATACGTCACGGTCGACCACAAGGAGATGAAGGGCACCTACGTGCGCGGGCCGAAGCTCGCGGACGTGCCGTACCCCGTCCAGATGGAACCGTCGCTGGTCGTCGAGTACTACAGCCGCTAAACCGGCCGACCCCGAAAAGACGAAAAACCCGCCCTTAGTGGCGGGTTTTTTGCTTCACGATTGCGTGCTCACCCGGTTCTTTACCGCTATCGCCGCGCGATGTCGGGACTATAATCCTACCGGGGCTTGGGGTCTTGGGAGTCTAGGCAATGGGTTTCGTCCGTGCGGCAGTGTTCGCCTCGATCGTTGCGATCGGTGGTGCCGCCTACGTCTATCGCGATGACGTGATGCGCGAGGTCGGGCCGTATGTGGGAATGGCGCCAGCCAAGGCCGCCGAAACGCAAGCCAGTCCGGCGGCGGGCGCGCAGCCCCAGGGGCGTCGTGGCCGCGCCAATCCGGGCGGAGCGGTGCCGGTCGTCGTCATGCCCGTCACCAGCCAGCCCCTGCCGGTGGCGGTCGATGCCGTCGGAACGGTGCAGTCGATCGCGTCCGTGCAGATCAAGCCGCGGATGGACAGCCAGATCATGAAAGTGAACGTCGAGGAGGGCGCCCTGGTGAAGGAGGGCGACGTTCTCTTCGAGCTGGATTCGCGTGCGCTCAAGGCGCAGCTCGGCCAGATCGAGGCCCAGATCCGCAAGGACCAGGCGCAGGTCCTCCAAGCCCGGCGCGACCTGCAGCGTACCGAGGAACTCCTGGCGAAGAACGCCGGCACCGTGGTTCAACGGGACAATGCCGGCACCGCGGTGAAGGCCGCCGAGGCGCAGCTCGAGGCCGACGAGGCCGCGAAGGCCAGCGTGCTGACGTCGCTCACCTTCACAGAAATTCGTGCCCCGGTCTCGGGACGCATCGGCTCGATCTCCAACAAGGCCGGCGCCGTCGTCAGGACCGGCGACAACAGCGCCGCAAGCACGCTCGCCACGATCAACCAGATCGATCCGATCTATGTGAGCTTCGCCATCCCGCAGGTGATCCTGCCGGACCTGCGCGCCGCGATGGCCAAGGGGCCGGTGACGGTCTCGGCCATCGTGGACGACTCGAAGAAGCAGTCCGGCGTGATGGCCTTCATCGAAAATACCGTCGATCCCAACACCGGCACGGTGACCGCCAAGGCGCGCATCGGCAATGCCAACGAGCTGCTGTGGCCCGGCCAGTTCGTCAAGGTGGAGATCGTGCTCGGCATCGAACCCGACGCGCTTTCCGTGCCTTCGAGTGCGGTCCAGCTCGGTTCGCAGGGACCGTTCGTGTTCGTGATCAAGGATGGCGTGGCCGAACTCAGGCAGGTTACCGTCAAGCGCACCCAGGACGGGCAGGCTGTGATCGGCAAGGGGCTCCAGAGCGGCGAGCAGGTGGTCGTCGATGGCCAGCTCCGGCTGGTCCAGGGGGCATCGGTGACGATCCGGCCTCCGACGGTCAATCCAACGCGGCCCGCGACCCCGCCGCGCGGCTAGGCGCTTCTACCGGAGGCGAGACGTGAACATTTCCGAGATTTGTATTCGCCGGCCGGTCATGACCATCCTGCTGATGGCATCGTTCGTCCTCGGCGGCGCGTTTGCCTACAAGCAGCTCCCGGTCGCCGCCGTCCCGCGCGTCGAGTTCCCGACGATCCAGGTCACCGCCCAGCTGCCCGGCGCCAGCCCCGAAACGATGGCCGCCTCGGTGGCCTCGATCCTGGAGCGTCAATTCTCGACCATTGCCGGCGTGACCACGATGACCTCGACGTCGTCGCTCGGTAACACCTCGATCGTCCTTCAGTTCGACCTCAACCGGAGCATCGACGGCGCGGCCCTCGACGTGCAGTCGGCGATCTCGTCGGCGATGCGACGGCTGCCGCCCGAGATGACCACCCCACCCAGCTTCCGCAAGGTCAATCCGGCGGACTGGGCGGTGATGTTCCTTGCGCTCAAGTCGACGCAATCCCGGCTCTCCGACGTGGATGCGTTCGTCAATCGCTCGATCCTGCCGCGCATTTCGACCCTGCCGGGCGTGGCTCAGGTGCTGATCTTTGGCTCGCAGAAATTCGCCGTGCGCGTCCGCGCCGACCTCGACCAGCTCGCCGTTCGCGGCCTGACCATGCAGGAGCTGCAGAACGCGGTCGTCAACGCCAATTCGAGCAAGCCCGTAGGCTCCATCGCCGACCAGAAGCAGAACGCCATTCTCGAGGCGACGGGTCCGATCAGCAAGGCCGCGGACTACATGCCGGTGATCGTCACCTGGCAGAACGGCGCGCCGGTCCGCATCTCCGATGTCGCGACGGCCATCGACGGTGTCGAGAACGACAAGGTCGCAAGCTGGCTCGACGGTACCCGCGCGATCGTCATGGGCGTCTATCGCCAGCCCGACGCCAACACGGTCGAGGTGGTCGACCGGGTCAAGGCGCTCATCCCGCAAATCCAGGCCGAACTGCCGCCGGGCGTCGAGGTCCACCTTCTCGCCTGTCTCTTATACACATCTCC
>LSKJ01000333.1 GCA_001557035.1 Rhodospirillaceae bacterium CCH5-H10
GGCGAGCCTGGCCCCGAGGCGCCAGGTTTCGAGGCGGCTTCCACCGAAACGGCCGCTACGGAAGCCGTCGCGGTCGAGACGACCGCCAGCGAGCCCGAAGCGCAGGCCCAGCCCGCGGAAATTCCCGTCGAGCGCATCGATGGACCGGTTCACGTCGAGCCTGCCCCCGCCGAAACGGCGGTGGTGGAGCCCGCCCCGGTGGAGACTGTGGAAGCCACCCTGACCTCCGAACCCACAGCCGAAGGCGAGACCGTCGCGGCCGCGGAAGGCACCGATCAGCCCGTCGAAGCAACCGGCGAGGCTTCGACCGATCCGGCCGAGGCACCGCAGCCCGACGTCACGGTCGAGACGCTGGGCGGCGACGAGGTCGTCGAGGAGCGCGAGACGCGCGAGCGCCGTCGCCGCAACCCCATCCGCCAGTACAAGATCCAGGAAGTCATCAAGCGCCGGCAGATCCTGCTGGTGCAGGTCGTCAAGGAAGAGCGCGGCAACAAGGGCGCGGCCCTCACCACCTACCTCTCGCTGGCCGGCCGCTACTGCGTTCTGATGCCCAACGCCGGTCGTGGCGGCGGCATCTCGCGCAAGATCTCCAACCCCGCCGATCGCAAGCGGATGAAGGAGATGCTGAGCGACCTCGACGTGCCGCAGGGCATGGGCGTGATCCTGCGCACCGCAGGGCTGGAGCGCTCCAACATCGACATCAAGCGCGACTACGAATACCTGTCGCGCCTGTGGGATTCGATCCGCGAGATCACCATGCGCTCGACGGCGCCGGCGCTGATCTACGAGGAAGGCGATCTCATCAAGCGCTCGCTGCGCGACATCTACGACACCGACATCGCACAGGTCCTCGTCGAGGGCGAGGCGGGCTTCCAGGGCGCCGCCGAGTTCATGCGCCAGCTGGTGCCGCATCAGGCGAACAAGGTCGAGCTCTACAAGGAGCCGATCCCCCTCTTCCACCGCTACCAGGTGGAGAGCCAGTTCGACGCCATGCATTCGCCGACGGTGCAGCTCCGCTCCGGCGGCTACATCGTCATCAATCCGACCGAGGCGCTGGTCGCCATCGACGTCAACTCGGGCCGCTCCACCAAGGAGCGGAACATCGAGGAGACGGCGGTGCGCACCAACCTCGAAGCGGCCGAGGAGATCGCCCGCCAGGTCCGCCTGCGCGATCTCGCCGGCCTGATCGTGATCGACTTCATCGACATGGAGGAGACGCGTCACCAGCGCCAGGTCGAGCACAAGGTGAAGGACTCGATGCGCACCGATCGCGCGCGCATCCAGATCGGGCGCATCTCCGCGTTCGGCCTGCTCGAGATGTCGCGCCAGCGGCTGCGTCCCAGCCTGCTGGAGCACTCGACCGAAGTCTGCCCGCACTGCGCCGGCACCGGCCGCATCCGCTCGCTCGAATCCGCTTCGCTCCATGCGCTGCGTGCGATCGAGGAGGAAGGCGTGCGGCGCCGCGCCAGCGAGATCGCCGTCAGCGTTCCGCCGAACGTCGCGCTCTACCTGCTCAACCAGAAGCGCCATTCGCTGTCCGAGATCGAGCAGCGCTACGGCTTCACGGTCATCGTCGAGGCCGACGAGGAACTCCACGCCGCCGATTGCGAGATCGAGCGCGTGCGCACGCGCCGCGACGACCATCGCAACGAGAACCGCCCGGCTCCGGAACTGGCGCGCGCCAGCTACGAGGAGGCTTCCAGCGACGAGGCTTCGTCCGACGAAGGCGACAGCGTCGAGGCGCGCGAGGGCGACGAGCCCGGCGAAGAGCGTGGCTCGGATGAGGAAGGTGGCGAGGGTCGTGGCCGTCGCCGCCGTCGTCGTCGCCGTCGCGGCGGTCGCCGCGAGGACGGCGAAGGTTCCGAT
>LSKJ01000334.1 GCA_001557035.1 Rhodospirillaceae bacterium CCH5-H10
ATCGGCGTCTCGCGGCGTTTCGATCACGATGGTGAGAATGGCGGTCCAGCGCTCGGTGGCCGCGAGCTGGCCGCTCTCGTAGCGACGCTCGGTCCAGGCCACCCGAAAACTCTCGGGCGATGCCCTGATGACGCTCGAGACCTCGACAGAGACCTGCATCTTGCCGAGCTTGGCGAAAGGATCGGCGCGACGCGCATAGTCGTTGAGGGCCGCGGCGCCGCGATCCGTGGTGAAGTCGTATGCGCGTAGCCAGCCTTGACGGAGCACTACCGCGTCGGATGGCAGACCGCGCACGTCCTCAATGAACCGCGCAAGATGAAAGGCGATCTGCGGATCGGTGGGTTGATAGGAGGCGTCGGCCGGCGCGATCGCCTGCGCCTGACCAACCCTGTCGACTTGGACGACCCAAGGCGTGATCGTGCCCCTCGCCGCTTGCCAGACGAGCCCACCGGCGAGACCGGCGGCGAGCCCCAGACAACCGAACGCCATCAGGCGCCAATTCCTGGCCTGCACACGCGCAGAGCCGATCCGGTCGTCCCAGACCTGCGCGGCCTTCTGGTAGGGCGTCTCCGGCACGGGTGTGTGGC
>LSKJ01000335.1 GCA_001557035.1 Rhodospirillaceae bacterium CCH5-H10
CCTCGATCTGGGTCAACCACTTGGCCATCTGGCCGTACATGCGGCGATAGTCGATTTCCTGGAACGCCTCGCGCTCGGCCTGCTCGCGGGCGACCTGCCCGACCAGCAGGATCATGGGCGTCGAATCCTGGAAGCCGGTATGCATTCCGACGCTGGCATTGGTGGCGCCCGGACCGCGCGTGACGAAACACACGCCGGGCTTGCCGGTCAGCTTGCCGTAGGCTTCGGCCATGTAGGCCGCCCCGCCTTCCTGCCGGCAGATCACGTAGCGCATGGAATTGCGCTGGGCGTAGAGCGCGTCGAGGGCGGCCAGGTAGCTTTCGCCGGGCACGCCGAAGATCGTGTCGGTGCCGTGGATACGCAGTTGGTCGATCAGAACCTGCGCGCCGCTGCGGCGCGGGTATGCGGTAGCCATTTTCGAGATCTTTCCCTTACTTCGTGGGTGAGAAGGTGGTCGGCACCAATATCTTGTTATTCATGTGCTTCATAAATTCTCGGCTTTTCTGCAAATAGGACTGCCAGGCGGGATCGGCGGCCATCGCCGCGCGGCGCTTCGTGCGGTCGGCGAGATCCTCGTAGCCCCAGATATGGACGATCTCGTTCACGTTGCCGACCTCGGTCGTGTAGTAGCCGACCAGGTTGCCGAGGTGCTTCAACTGGACGGGCAGCCCCTCTTTTTCGTAGAGCGCGAGAAAGTCGCGCAGCCGGCCCGGCTGCAGTTCATAGGTTCGATGGTCGACGATCATTTTCCAATCCCTCCCGGATCCGGGGCGATTGTGTGCCGTGCTTCGTTGCGCCTCAACCCCGCCGCAGCGGTGGACTCATGATGGGAATCGGCGCATAAGTGCTGCATTGCGACACTAGCCGATGAGCATCATCACGAGTCTCGGTCCAGTCGCGGAGCGCGATACCGGTCAACGTCTTCCCGTGAGCTACTTGGTCATCTGTCAAAGGTCATCGAAACGCTTGGACGCATTCGTCCAGCAAGCGCGCGCCGGACTCCGCTCGATTCTTCCTCCAGCCAAGAGCCTTGAATGAGTCGCAAATTGTTTGTGGGCAACCTGCCCTATTCGGTCACGTCTGAGCGTCTGCAAGAAGCCTTCTCTCAGTTCGGCACCGTTACAACCTCGAAAGTGATCGTGGATCGCGAGACCGGCCGCAGCCGCGGCTTCGCGTTCCTCGAGATGGAAACCGATGACCAGGGCGCCTCGGCCATGCAGGCCATGAACGGCGCGTTGTTGGATGGCCGCTCGATCGCGGTCCGCGAAGCCGTCGAGCGTCAGCCCGGTGGCGGCGGTGGCGGCGGCTACGGTGGTGGCGGTCGTGACGGC
>LSKJ01000336.1 GCA_001557035.1 Rhodospirillaceae bacterium CCH5-H10
TGCGCCGGTGTGACCGTGACCGCCTCGCCCTCCGTCCGCGGCCATACGAACCGGCCACGGTCCAGGCGCTTGGCGAACAGGCACATCCCCTGGCCGTCGTGCCACAGGATCTTCACCAGCCCGCCGCGCTTGCCCCGGAAGACGAAGAGGTGACCGCAGTGCGGGTCGCGCTTCAACGTCTCCTGCACCAGCAGCGCCAGGCCATCGAACCCGCGCCGCATATCAGTCGTGCCGCACGCCAGCCAGACCTGCGTCGCCGACGACAGGCCGATCATCGGCCCAACGCGCGAAGAACCCGGCACAGCGCCGCCTCATCAACCGCTGCATCGACGCGCACCCGTACGGCATTGCCCAACTCGATCTCGATCGATCCCATGATCGCGGGCGATGACTTCTTCTCGGCTGCCACGGCCACCGGGAGGAAGTTCACCCTGCGGCTGGCGGCCTGGCGCACCTGTCGCCGCCAGTGATGCAGCAGGTTCGGATGCACGTCGTGACGCTGGGCTACCGCCGTCACCATCGCCCCAGGCTGCAAGCTCTCCTCGACGATCCGCGACTTCTCCGCCGTGGACCATCGACACCGCCGCTCGGGGCTGATCAGAACCGCTACTGTCGACATTTACACGCCCGCTAACTTGCCAGTTACCGGTGCTCACTTCTCACGCCGCCGCACTCACGAAAAGGCGGCCGTTACCGGACGCGTACGTTGATCGACCACCCACGGTGCGACGAGGCCATCGCTGCGCAGGCCGGCGATGAAGGTCTGCGTCGCCCAGTGTCCGAACGGCGCCCCGGCCTTCAGGCGAGTCCCGCGGCGCGAGCGGCCGCGCAGACGCGTCATCTTGGTGGTTGTGCCGGGTTCGTCGAGGAAGACCAGACGGTGGACCTGATCGCGCATCCTCGGCTGGCGGTGCACCTTCCACTCGTCACGTGCCTGCCGTACGTCCTCGCGCCCGGCCTCCAGCGCCAGCAGTGTTTTTTTTGAAGGATAGGCCTGCCTTCAGAAGCACCCGCGACAGCGATGCCGGATGCGCCGTAAT
>LSKJ01000337.1 GCA_001557035.1 Rhodospirillaceae bacterium CCH5-H10
TCCCCGAACAGGTGTTCACCATCTCCCCGGCCCAAACAGGATGGGGAGGTGCCCGCGTAATCGCGGGCGGTGGGGTCATCGCTTCGTGGGCTCAGGTCGCGGTGCCGCCGACCGTGAGGGCATCGATGCGCAGCGTCGGCTGGCCGACGCCGACGGGGACGCCCTGGCCGTCCTTGCCGCAGGTGCCGATGCCGGGGTCGAGCGACATGTCGTTGCCGACCATGCCGACGCGCGTGAGCGCTTCGGAGCCGGCGCCGATCAGGGTCGCGCCCTTGACCGGGCGACCGAGCTTGCCGTTCTCGATCAGGTAGCCCTCGGTCACGCTGAACACGAACTTGCCCGAGACGATGTCGACCTGGCCGCCACCGAAATTGGCGCAGTAGAGGCCCTTCTTGACCGAGGAGATGATCTCCTTCGGATCCTTGTCGCCGCCCAGCATGAAGGTGTTGGTCATGCGCGGCATAGGCGAATAGGCGTGGCCCTGGCGGCGGCCGTTGCCGGTCGGCTTCACGCCCATCAGGCGGGCGTTCATGCGGTCCTGCATCAGGCCGACCAGGCGGCCGTCCTCGATCAGCACGTTGCGCTGCGTCGGCGTGCCCTCGTCGTCGATGGTGAGCGAGCCGCGGCGGTCGTTCAACGTGCCGTCGTCGACCACGGTGACGCCCGGCGAGGCGATCATCTCGCCCATCAGGTGGCTGAACATCGAGGTCTTCTTGCGATGGAAGTCGCCTTCCAGCCCGTGGCCGACCGCCTCGTGCCACAGCACGCCCGACCAGCCGGCGCCCAGCACGACCGGCATCTCGCCGGCCGGCGCGTCGACCGAGTCGAGGTTGACCAGCGCCTGGCGGATCGCCTCGTCGGCTTCCTTCTGCCAGTAGCCCGGCAGGAAGATGTCGCCGTAGGCGGCGCGGCGGCCGCTGCCGGTGCCGCCGGCTTCCATGCGGGTGCCGTCGGCGCAGACCACGCTGACGTTCAGCCGCACCAGCGGCCGCACGTCGGCGGCGCGCCAGCCGCCGGCGCGCACGATCTCGACGACCTGCCACGAGCCCGACAGCGAGACCGAGACCTGGCGGGCCTTGGGCTCCTTGCCGCGCACATAGGCGTCGATCTCCTGCATCAGTGCGACCTTCTTCGCGAAGGGCACGCCGTCGATCGGATTGTCGTCGGCATAGAGCAGGCGGTTGGTGCCGCGCGGCGATTCATCGGACTTGCCGCCGCGGCCCGCGCGCACGGTCTTCACCGTCTCGGTGGCCCGCTTGAGCGCCTGCTCGTCGAGCGCCGAGGCGTGGGCGAAGCCCGTCACGTCGCCCGCCACGGCGCGCAGGCCGAAGCCCTGCGAAGTGTCGAACGACGCGCTCTTCAGCTTGCCGTCATCGAACGACAGGCTCTCGCTCTGGACATATTCGAGGAACAGCTCGCCGTCGTCGGTGCCGGCCAGCGCGTCGTCGACCATCCTGGCGGTCTTGCGCTGGTCGAGGCCACCCTTGCCGAAGAACAGGGCGTCGGCGGTGGCGAGATGATTGATCGACTTGCTCATTGCGGCACCATTTCCTTACTTCGGCCGATCATTCCGCCACTTTGTCATCCTGAGCGTAGCGAAGGATCTGACGCCAGCCACTGACACCATCTTTGTGGCGAGGCTAGGTCCTTCGCTGCGCTCAGGACGACATCGAGGCCTCAGACGACGAGGACAATCCCTAAAATGGGCATCTGCCTTCGCGGGCGCAAGCGCCGCTTACCTCAGCTTGAGCACCAGCTTGCCCTTGAGGTGACGGCCGCCACTGACCCGCAGCGCATCCGCCGCCTGGGCCAGGCTGAATTCGGTGATCGGCGGCACGCGAACGGCGCCGATGCGATGAAGCTCCACGATGCGTTCGAGGTGCGCGCGGGTGCGGGGAACGGCGGGCCGCAAGGCGGTGACATCGCCGCGGTCGGGCTTGGGGGCCTGGGCACCCGACGCGATGAAGGCCGCACGTCCGCCCGGCTTCAGAACCGAAAACGATCGCATCGCGACGTCGCCACCCACGGTATCGAACACGGCATCGCAATCGCTCACCGCCTTGGTGAAGTCGGTCGAGTTGTAGTCGATCACCTGATCGGCGCCGATCTCGCGCAGATAGGGCGCGTTGGCAGCGCTTGCCGTGGTGATGACATGGGCGCCGAGATGCTTGGCGAGTTGAATGGCGAAGCTCGCCACGCCGCCGGCTCCGCCCTGGATCAGGATCGTTTCGCCCTTCTGCAGCTTCAGGCTGTTCTCGATGGTGCACAAGGCCGTAAGGCCGATGAGCGCCAGGGCCGCGGCTTCCACATGCGTGAGCGTCGCGGGCTTCTTCGCAACGATGGCCGCGCCAATGGCCAGCTTCTCGACATAGGTGCCGTCGCGGCCGGTTTCCAGGACACCGAATACCTCGTCGCCGACACGCAGGTCCGACACGCCCTCGCCGAGCGTCGCGACGACGCCCGAGAAGTCGCGTCCCAGGCTCAAGGGAAAGCGGGGCTGACCGGGATATTCACCGGCACAGACCTTCGCGTCGGCGCCATTGATGCTGGCGGCCGCCGTCTCGACGACGATCTGGCCCGGGCCGGCGACGGGATCGGGGAGGTCGCCGACGATCAGGACCTCGGGTCCGCCGAACTTTTCGATGTATGCGGCTTTCATGAGGGACCTCTCAGACCACCAGGACGATCTTGCCGAAATGGGCGTTCGCCTTCATGTGCGCGAGCGCGGCGGCGGCCTCGGACAGGGGGAAGGTCTTGTCGATCGGCAGGCTGAGCTTGCCCTCCTCGATCGCCGTCCAGAGGTCCTTGCGGGCGGCCTGCACGATGTCGCGCACTTCCTCGGGGCTGCGGGTGCGGAAGGTGACGCCGATATAGTCGATGCGCTTCAGCGCATGCAGGTCGAAGTTGAACTCGCCCTTCATGCCGCCGAGACGGCCGACATTGACGATGCGGCCGAGGATGGCGGCGGCCTCCATGTTCTGGTTCATCACGCCGCCCGAGACCTGGTCGACGATCAGGTCGACGCCCTTGCCGCCGGTCGCTTCCTTGACCTTCTCCGGCCACTTCGGATCGCGCGTGTCGATCGCCACGTCGCAGCCGAACTCGCCCAGCCGCGCGCGGCGGCCGTCGTTGGTCGAGCTGCCCAGCACCACCGAGGCCCCCATGATCTTGGCGATCTGCATGCCCAGCAGGCCGACGCCCGAGCTGGCGCCCTGGATCAGGACGGTCTCGCCCTTCTTGAGGCGGCCGGCGCCGACCAGCGCGTTGTGCATGGTCTGCAAGGCGACCGGCATGCAGGCGGCCTGCTCGTAGCTCATGTTGTTGGCCGGGATCTTGTGGGCGCGGCCGGCATCGGTGAGGGCGTATTCGGCGAAGCCGCCGGCCGCCGAGCTCATGACGCGGTCGCCCGGCTTGAAGTCCTTCACGTCGGGACCGACCGCCTCGACCTCGCCGGCGCATTCCAGGCCCACGATGGTGCCTGGACCGCCGATGCGGCCGTGCGCATGGCCCGAGGCCACGGCGAGGTCGGCGCGGTTCAGCGACGCGGCCTTCACCTTGATCAGGATCTCGTTGCCCTTGGGCGCGGGCTTCGGGGCGTCGGTGTACTGGACGCCCTTGTCGGTGACGACGGCTGCCTTCATGGCGGATCTCCCTGAAATGAGCTGGTGCTTCAGGGATCCTGCTTAGCAGGCAGGGCGCGCGGCCTCTACGGCTGGGCCACGCCCCGCACGTATTTCTTCACGATCGTTTCGTCGGGCGGGTAGTGGGCCGGCTGGACCGTCGTGATCTGCGCCTGGATGCATTTCCACACGCTGTCGCGGCGGACATAGACGTCCGTGTACATGGTCATGCCGGTGGTCTCGACGCCGTCCCGCACGCGTACGCTCTTGTTGGTCGAGCGCAGCAGCGCGGTGTCGCCGAACACGTCGATCTTCTCGTCGCGATAGTCGAAGTAGGGGATGCGATCGGGATCGAAGCCATCCGCCCAGTCCTCGAGATAGTCGGTGCGGCTCACCCGCAGGCCGGCTGGCGAGATGCAGATGAAGTCCTCGTGCAGGATCGCGTCGTGCCCGGGCACGTCGTTGGTGATGAAATTATGGATGAACCTGGCATTCAGCGCGCGCAGCTCGGCCGTCATGGCAACCTCCCTTTCGGTTGGATAACCATATAACCGGTTAAATGGTGAAGTCCAGCGCCAGCTGGTTGCGCTTCTAGCCGATCCTGCTGGTCCGGCCCTGCCAGTATTTGTCGCGCAGCAGGCGCTTGTAGAGCTTGCCGGTCGGATGGCGCGGCAGCTCCGGCTCGAAGTCGATGCTGCGCGGGCACTTGATGGCGGAGAGGTGCTGCTTGCAGTAGGCGATCAGCTCCTCGGCCAGGGCCGGACCGGCTTCCGCCATGTCGCGCGGTTGCACGACCGCCTTCACTTCCTCGCCGAAGTCGGCGTTGGGCACGCCGAACACGGCGCAGTCCATCACCTTGGGATGGTTGATCAGCAGGTTCTCGCACTCCTGCGGGTAGATGTTCACCCCGCCGGAGATGATCATGAAGGCCTTGCGGTCGGTGAGGTGCAGGAAGCCGTCGGCATCGACGTAGCCCACGTCGCCCAGCGTGCTCCAGCCCTTGGGGTGGCGCGACTCCGCGGTCTTCTTCGGGTCGTTGTGATACTCGAACGGACGCCCCTCGGCGAAATAGACCGTGCCCGATTCGCCCGTGGGCAGCTCATTGCCCTCGTCGTCGCAGATCTTGAGCTTGCCCACGATGGCGCGGCCGACCGTGCCCTTGTGCGCCATCCATTCGGTGGAGTTGCACATGGTGAGGCCGTTGCCTTCGGTGCCGCCGTAATATTCCCAGACGATCGGACCCCACCACTCGATCATCGCTTCCTTGGTCGGGATCGGGCAGGGGGCGGCGGCATGGATCGCGCACTTCAGCGACGAGACGTCGTACTTCGCGCGCACGTCCGGCGGCAGCTTGAGGAAGCGCACGAACATCGTCGGCACGACCTGTGTGTGCGTCGCCTTGTATTTCGGAATGAGCGACAGATACTCCTCGGCGTCGAAGTGCTCCATGATCACCGACGTGCCGCCCAGGCGCATGACGCTCATGTTGAAGCGCAGCGGAGCGGCGTGATAGAGCGGCGCCGGCGACAGATAGACGGTGTTGCCGTCGATGCCGTAGAGCTTGCGGCTGATCGCGAGCAGCGGATTGTCGAAGTCGATCGCCTGCGGCTCGACCACCGGCATCACGCCCTTGGGTCGCCCCGTCGTTCCCGACGAATAG
>LSKJ01000034.1 GCA_001557035.1 Rhodospirillaceae bacterium CCH5-H10
AACCTCATGCTGAGGAGCGCTCCACAGGAGCGCGTCTCGAAGCATGGGCACGAGCGCCGCGTTTGTTGCCCATCCTTCGAGACGCCGCGCATGCGCGGCTCCTCAGGATGAGGCCAGTACTTGATCTATCCGAATCAGAAAGACTCTAGGGAACGGCGTCCGGGTCTGCCCGCAGCGTCAGGTTCTTGTCGTCGAAGGTGATTCGCAGGAACGGAATCTCCGGCAGCGCGGCGCTTCCCTGCGCCTGGCCGTCGAATTCGCGATCCACATCCCCGAACAGGCGGATGTAGAGCTTCCACTCGATCATCGTCGGATCGATCGGCACGCTGACCTTCTCGTTCCAGTCGAGCGCCCTGATGCCGCTCGCCACGACGCCGTCGACCGGCTTGTCGCGCACCAGCGTCGCCTCGAAGCGGCCGATCGTGGCGCTGCGCGCGGCCTTGGTCACGGGCTTGGCCACGACGGAAATGCAGATCTGACCGGGCGCATCCTCGCGCACGAAGTCAACGCCGCCGCCGTTCATCGTCTCGTCCGGAATGTCGTCGAGCCAGCCCAGCCGCTCCACGATGACCACGCGCCGCTTGTCCTTGTCGAAGCGCCAGCCCGGCGGCGGATCGAAGCAACGCCTGACCGTGCGCGTCTCGCCGACCGGCGCCCGCGCGAGGATCTCCGGCGACACCAGCGTGTTGGATTCCGCCGTCATGGTCCGCACCTTCTGGTCGAAGGCGAAGGAGCCCGGTTTCTCCGGCAACGAGAGGAAGAGAAGCTGGAAAACCTGCGTCCGCGAGGCATGGCGCACGAAGAGCGAACCTGCCGCCAGCCTCGTGCGCGTGACGTCCGTCGGGAAGGCACTCCGTGGCACCGCGAAGCGCAGACGCTCGGGCAGGACGTTCGCCTCGCCACGCCAGGCGCCCATCGTCAGAATCGGCGGGGTCTGACCGGCCGTCAGGCGCAGTCCCACGATATCGACCTCGACCACAGGGTCTTCGGCAGCAGGCGTGGCGAAACTCGGCGCGAACCGCGGCACCATTCCGCTGGAGGCTTCGCCGCCGGCGGGCTTGCCCGCCGTGGCATCGCGCGCGACTGCCTCCGCGGGAACGGCCGCTGCGAACTCCGAGGGCAGTGTGAGTTCGCTTGCCATGCGGCGGGGGGCGAGGATTTCCGGCGTGTAGGACAGGATTACCGGAGCCAGTTCGTGCGAGGCGAGCCGTTCGAGATCTCCGGAGATGCCGCTCGCGGCCTGCCTTACCGCGACCGCGCGGCCGGGAGCCCCCGGGCGATCGAGCGCGGCACGCAACGCCGCATTGACCGCCTCGAGTCTGTCGAACATTTCCCGGCGTCGCGGCGGCAGCCGGTCGTAAGGCTGCTCCCGCTCCGGCTCGTACAGCGCGGCCAGCGCATCGAACAGGAGACTGGCGGCGCGGAAGGACGCCAGCAGCTCGATGCGCGCCATGCCGTCCGCGCGCGCCTGCAATTCGGCACGCTCGGCACGCAGGTTCACGAGCTTCTCGGCGATCGTCGGTACGCCCGAGGTGCCGCGTTCCTTATGCAACAAACCGAACGCAAGCATCCCGCCCGCGGCCAGGACGACCGCGACGAGCACCAGTGTGCGGCCCCAGAGCGATTCCCCGGGGGCGGTCGAACCAGCCGTCATGCGGCGCGTTCTAGCACGGCCGCCGGTTGGAGAACCGGCGGCGGATTGTCTGGATCAGTACGAGAAAAGCACTGGTAGGGGCGACGACAGGATGAGATCGCGCGTGACACCGCCGAAAATCATCTGACGCAGCCGGCTCTGGGTGTAGGCGCCCTTCACGATCAGGTCGGCTCCCAGCGCCTGTGCGCGATCGATGATCGTCTGGCCCGCCGTCTTCGTGCCCGGCTTCACATGCTGGCCCGTCACGTTCAGCCCGTGGCTCTTGAGCGACTCCGCGATTTCCGCCGAGGTCGGGCCCGGCACCATCGCTCCCTCGACGCTCAGGACCTCGATGGCCTCGGCCCCGCCAAGAACGGGCATGGCGAGCGAGATGGCGCGTGCGCTTTCCGTCGAGCCGTTCCAGGCGAAGAGGATGCGCTTGCCAACCATGCCCGTGAAACCGGGCGGCACGACGAGGACCGGCCGGCCCGAATCGAACAAGGCGGTCTCGAACACGCTTTCCGGCATCTTGGGCAGAGCGCCCGGTTGCGGCAGTACGATCAGGTCGTAGGCGCGTCCGATGGTTCCGATCGCGGTCGGGCCGCTATCGTCGGCCGAACGCCATTCGGAAGCGAGTCCGGCCGCTCGTTGTTCGAAGGCCTGCTTGACCGCGGCGATCCTCTGACGCTCTTCCGCGTCCTCGGCCAGACCTCCCCCGATCGGAGCGCCCATGCCGGCGTCAGCCCAGGCCATGCTCATGACCCCGTAGGAAGGTGGCTCGAGGCCGATCAGGCGCGCCCCGAAGGTGCGCGCGATCTTGGCCGCCAGATCAAATGCCGACGGATCTTCCGCCGTCCAGGCCATGGTCAGAATGGACTTCATGACGTGCCCTCCTCTTCGACCGACGATACCACGCGGATCGACACCGCGCGCGCCGGGATGAACTTGATACAATTCTCACATTGAATGGGTGTTTCAGTCCAATACGTTGATCGGGTTTCCTGATGCCGCGATTGAAGGCGGGCCGGCGAACGGCCCCCAGCATTTCCTGATCCGGAGTTATGCATGCTGTCGTTTTTTCGCCGCCTGTTGACGGACGACAAGGCCGCCACCGCGATCGAATACACACTGATCGCATCCTTGATCGCCGTCGCGGCGGTCACGGCCATCAGCACCGTCGGCGGCAGGACTCTCTAAGGTCCCCCGCCGACAGGCCGATCGGCTGCAGGCGATCAGACGATCTGCCCGGCCGAGGGCACGATCCACGCAAAGCGGTCCGACAGCGCGGCCAGCGTTATCTTGTTGATCGCATCGGCACCGATCGTGCCTCCACCCGTTGCATCGGGCAGGTCGCGCGTCGCCACCGTATCGGCGGCGATGGTGCTCATGTAGCCCTGGTCCGTCGCCGCGCGCACCGTCGCCGACACGCACATATGGGTCATGAAGCCGCCGACGATCAGGTTCTTGCGGCCGATCGCGGCAAGCCTGGTGGCAAGATCGGTGCCAGCGAAGGAATTGGGCATGCCCTTGTCGACGATGGTCTCGCCGTCGCGCGGCGTCAGTTCCTTGACGATCTCGAAGCCCGTCGAACTGGGATTGAACGCCTTGCCCTTGGACTGGTGTCGAACGTGGACAATCGGCGTTCCCGCCTTGCGTGCTTTTTCGAGCAGCACCGCGAGCGCATCGACAGCCGGCTGCACGCCGGTCAGCGGCAGCAGCCCATCCGTATATTCACGTTGCGCATCGATGATCAGCAGGATTCCGTCGGCCATGGTGGCCGGCGTCGGTTGAGCGCCTGCCATCTGCAGCATGGTCATTGCCATGTTCATTCCTTCGACAATTTCACGGTTGTACAAGTCGCGCCGACATCAACGCCGAAGGCGGCCCGATTTGCAAGACCCTCCAGAGGGAGTCTGGACTCCCCTGAAGTGCCAAGGCGCCGCGACTGCGCTAGGGATGTCACCATGAAAGCGATCATCATCGGCGGCGGCATCATGGGCCTGGCGACGGCCTGGGGACTGGCACGCCAGGGACATGAGGTCGAGCTGTTCGAGCAGGGGCCTCTTCCCAACCCGCTGGCCTCCTCAATGGATGAGCACAGGTTGATCCGTCACCCCTACGGCACCCATGCGGGCTATGCCCGCATGATCGACGAGGCCTACGCCGCCTGGGATCTGCTGTGGGCCGATCTCGGCCAGACGCTGCATGAGCCGACCGGGACGCTGGCGCTGTCGGGCAACGGCGCGGATTGGGCGGAGAAGTCCGCGGCCACCCTCGCTTCGATCGGCCGGCCGATGACCGAACTGTCGATGGAGGAACTGCCCCGCCGTTTCCCCCTGCTCGACACCAGGGGACTGGAGCGCGCCTTCTGGATCGACACCGGCGGCGTCTTGCTGGCGCAGGACATCGTGTCGGCACTCGTGTCTCACCTCCGTGCGCAGCCGCGCGTAGGGCTGCATGCCGGCACATCAGTGCGCTCGGTGGACCTGGAGCATGGCCGCATCGTCACCGAAGCCGGCGCGACGCACGCCGGCGACGTCGTCGTCGTGGCGGCCGGCGCCTGGGCGTCGCGCCTGTTGCCCGATCTCGGCAGACGCGTCGTGCCCTCGCGCCAGGTGGTGGTCTATTTCGACCTGCCGGAGGACCAGCGCGCGTCCTGGGCCAAGGGACCGATGATCATCGAGAAGACCGGCGATGTCGGTCTTTACCTCGTCCCGCCGGTGCGGGGACGCGGCATGAAGGTCGGCGACCACGAGTTCAGCCGGAGCGGAGATCCCACGGCAGCACGTGACGCGCAGCCGCGCGAGATGTCCGCCCTGCTCGACCGGTGCAGCAGCCTGCTCAAGGGCTTCGATCGCTGGACCATCCGCAACCTCAAGGTCTGCTTCTACAGCGTGACCGGGGATGAGCGCTTCATCGTCGAGAAGCAGGGGGCGAAGGGCTGGGCGATGTCGCCCTGCTCCGGCCATGGCTTCAAGTTCGGCGCGGTGATGGGTCTCGAACTGGCGCGGACCATCGCCGAGGATCGCGACTCCACGGCGCATGCAAGCTGGGCCGCCGGTCTGGTCGGCGATGAGACGACCTGACAAAATGCAGTGAATTCCGGGAGAGAAACCGACATGGCATCCGCCAAACGCCGCCGCACGTCGAAAACCGCACTGAAGAAGGAGACCGGGCTGCGCCAGGGCCTCGCCACCTACGGCGACGCCGGCTTCTCGCTGTTCCTGCGCAAGGCCTTCATCAAGGCCGGCGGCTACTCCGACGACGCGCTCGACCGGCCGATCGTGGGTATCACCAACACATTCTCCGACTACAATCCCTGTCACGGCAACGTGCCGGACCTGATCGAAGCGGTGAAGCGCGGCGTCATGCTGGCCGGAGCGCTCCCCATGGTCTTCCCGACCGTGTCGATCCACGAGAGCTTCTCCCATCCGACCAGCATGTTTCTGCGCAACCTCATGTCGATGGACACCGAGGAGATGATCCGCGCGCAGCCGATGGACTCGGTCGTGCTGATCGGCGGCTGCGACAAGACCCTGCCGGCCCAGCTCATGGCGGCGGCGAGCGCGGACCGGCCGGCCGTCGTCCTGCCGGTCGGCCCGATGCTGGTCGGTCATTTCAAGGGCGAGGTGCTGGGCGCCTGCACCGACTGCCGCCGCCTCTGGGGCCAGTACCGCGCCGGGACCTTCTCGGAGTCCGACATCGAGCAGGTGAGCGAGCGTCTCGCGCCGACCAAGGGCACCTGCATGGTGATGGGCACGGCCAGCACCATGGGCTGCATCGTCGAAACGCTGGGCATGGGCCTGCCGACCAGCGGCTCGATTCCCGCGACGCATTCGGACCGGCTGCGCATCGCCGAGCAGACCGGCCGGCTTGCGGCCGAGATGGCCGTGAAGCAGGGCCCGAAGCCCAGCGAGATCATGACCAGGTCCGCCTTCCGCAACGCGCTCACCGTGCTGCAGGCGATCGGCGGCTCGACCAACGCGCTGGTGCATCTCACCGCCGTCGCGCGCCGGCTCGGCATCGACATCGAGCTGGAGGAGTTCGACGAGATCGGACGCAACGTGCCGGTGCTGGTCGACCTCAAGCCGTCGGGCGACCACTACATGGAGCATTTCCACTGGGCGGGCGGCAATTCGCGCCTGATGAAGGAGATCCGCAAGAATCTCGACGAGAAGTGCAGGACGGTCGCCGGCAAGACGATCAAGCAGGTGATCGACGCGGCCGAAATGGTGCCGGGCCAGACCGTGATCCGGACGCACAAGAACCCGATCAAGCCGACCGGCGGCATGGCCGTGCTGCGCGGCAACCTCGCGCCGCGCGGCGCCGTCATCAAGCATGCGGCCGCCTCGCCCGCTTTGATGACCCATACCGGCCGCGCCGTCGTCTTCGAGTCGCTGGAAGATCTCGCCGCCCGCGGCGACGATCCCGACCTCGACGTGAAGGCCGACGACATCCTCGTGCTGCGCAACGCCGGCCCCAAGGGCGCGCCCGGCATGCCGGAAGCGGGCTCCTTCCCCATTCCGATGAAGCTCGCGCGCACCGGCGTGAAGGACATGATCCGCATCTCCGACGCCCGCATGAGCGGCACGGCCTTCGGCACCATCGTGCTGCATGTCGCCCCGGAGGCGGCCGTCGGCGGACCGCTGGCCTTGGTGAAGACCGGCGACCGGATCACGCTCGACGTGCCCAAGCGCAAGCTGGAACTCCACGTCGACGCCAGGACTCTGGCGACGCGCAAGAAGGCCTGGAAGGCGCCGCCGGCCCACCCCGGCAGCGGCCGCGGTTACACGGGCCTGTTCTTCAAGACCGTGCTGCAGGCCGACGAAGGCGTCGACTTCGACTTCCTCGGACCGGAAAAGTGAGCGACGCCAGGCTTCCCAGCATTTCGGTCGTCGTCACGTGCTTCAACTGCCGTGACTACATCGCCGACGCCATCCGCTCCGTTGCGCATCAGACGCTGCGCGACTTCGAGTGCGTGGTCGTCGACGATGCCTCGACCGACGACTCGGCCGCGGTCGTGCAGCAGACGCTCGACGAGCTCGCGGACGCGCGTTTCCGGCTGGTCCGCCTCGACAAGAATGTCGGACAAACCGGCGCGACACGGCGCGGCCTTGCCGAGACGAACGCGACCTTCGTCTGCTTCCTCGATTCCGACGATCTGTGGAATCCGGATTTCCTCGAACGCCATCTCGCGGCGCACCTGAACGAAAGCTACGCGGTGGGCTTCACGGCGTGCAATGCGCGCGTGATCGACGGACAGGGCAAGCTGATCGCCGGCGGCTTCTACTGGTTCGGCAAGGACCGCGCCCGGGCCGATCGCGACCAGGCCTTCGTGCCGATCGACGCCGCCCGTGTGCCGACGCTCGACGCCGCGCAAGGCACGGCCAGATGGCAGGGCGACACGCCCTACCGGCTTTACACGAAGCGCGTGGTGCACTGGGTCTGGGTCAGCACCTCGTCGATGATGTTCCGCCGCTCGCTGATCAATCTCGTCTTCCCCGCGGATGATGAGGTGTTTCGGCTCCACATGGACTTCTACGTGGTGGTCATGGCTCAGATGGTGGCGGGCTCGCTGCTGATCGACGAGGCGCTCTATTCCTACCGCCTTCATGGCCGCAACGGCGCCGCCGACAATCCGGTGCTGGGCGGACGTCTCCATCTTTCCAGTCGGAACTGGGGCAGCACCTATTCGACGATGCTTGATCGCATGCTCGATGCAATGTTGAAGGAGAAGGAGCGTTTCATAACGGCTCTCGGCGATCGGCAGTATCGACGGATGGTGCTGCGAATGCGAGCCGCGCGCGCGGGCCCCATCGTCGGATGGATGCATACAGTCCGGAGTTGGTTGATCTAGCACGGTTCCTGCCTCATTCTCTGTCACAAGAGTTTCGCGGAAGCGGCGGGGCTCGGGGGAGAATCTGGTGAGCAGGCTTGGACTTTGCGTGAGCGTCGTCGCTCTGCTGGCCGCCGCCGTATCGGCGACGATCGTCGGCGTGCGCCCGGCGATCGCGCAGCAGACGCAGGCCGTTTCGCCGGAGCTGGAGGCGGAATACGACGCCGCATTCCAGGACATGCTGCAGAAGCCCTCCGATCTCGATGTCCTCTTCAAGTTCGCGACCATCGCCTCGAAGACCGGCGATCTCGAGGGCGCCATCTCGGCGCTCGAGCGCATGTTGCTGGTCGATCCGGACCTGCCGCGCGTCCGCCTCGAACTGGGTGTGCTCTACTACAGGCTGGGTTCCTTCGAGGTGGCCCGCAGCTATTTCGAGGTCACGCTCAAGTCGGCATCGCTTACGCCGGACGTGAAGGCCCGCGCGGAGCAGTTCCTCGCGGAGTCGGAGAAGCGCCTCACCAGGTCCCGGTTCACCGGCGAGATCTTCGCGGGCATGCGTTACCAGTCGAACGCAAATCTCGGCCCGCCGACGTCGAGCGTCCGCCTGTTCGGGCAGACGGCCAATCTCAACCAGGCGGCGCTGGGCACGGCCGACTGGGGCGCGGTGACGTCGGGCTTCCTGCGCCATATCTACGATCTGGGACAGAACAACCCCGCCCAACTCGAGACCCAGCTCTCGGGCTATCTCAACCGGCAGTTCCAGATCCAGGCGGCGAACGTGTCGATTGTCGATCTGACGTCCGGGCCGCGCTTCAAGGCCTTCAATGGGATCTTCGAGGACGTGACCCTGAAGCCGTTCGGTACGGTGGGCTACATCTGGGTCAACGACGTCCCCTACTACGGCAGCTTCGGTTCGGGCCTCGAGGTCGGCACCCTTCTGTCGGACAAGCTGCGCAACACCACGAACTTCGTGTGGCGGCGGCAGATGTACCAGAACACCTGGTACATTCCGACCAACAACCAGTTCACCGGCGTCGAATACTCGGCCAACTCGACCTTCCAGTACGCAGTGAACGAAGCCGTGATGCTGTATGCGAACGGCAATCTCCAGCGTTACCAGACCGACAGCACGCCGTGGCAGAACTACATGCTCTACGGTGTCGGGGGCGGCATGTCGTTCTCCTTCACCGACCCGCTGTTCAAGAGCCAGATGCCGTGGAGCATCAGCCTGTTCGGAAACGTCCAGTGGTGGTATTATGACCAGCCGGACGCCGTCGTAGATCCGACCGTTACCCGACAACAAACCGACACGATTCTGAACCTTACTCTGTCGATCCCCTTCGACCAGCGGACGATGTTCACGGTTTCGGGTGGCAGGTTCGTCCGGTCGTCGGACATTCCCAACTATGCGTTCACCAACAACAGTGCGCTCATCGGAGTAACTTGGCGCTTCTAGCGCCGCTCAGGAGATCACAGTGGCCTTCAGACTTCCCGGTGCGAACCTCTCCCTGTTGACGGTCGCCCTGCTTGCCGCAGGCTCGTCTTCCCTGCTCCCGACGATGGCCCAAGCCAAGGTCGGCGTGACCTCGGCCACCGACGGAGATCCGCGCGGCAAGCCGCCGGCCGAGGCCGAACGCGTGCTGCGGGTCGGCGTGGACGTTCAGGCCAACGAGTTGATCACCACGACCGCCAACGACCGCGCCCACCTCATGTTCCTCGACGGCACGTCGCTGTCGGTCGGCCCGAACGCACAGCTCACCATCGACAAGTTCGTCTACGATCCCACGACCAAGACGGGCGACCTGGCAATCAATGCCAGCAAGGGCGTCTTCCGGCTGGTCGGCGGCAAGATCAGCAAGACCAACGCCATCACGGTCACCACTCCGTCGAGCACGATCGGTATCCGCGGCGGCATCAGCCTCTTCAATGTCGAGCAGCGCTCGACGACGTCCGTCTTCGTCTTCGGCATCAGCATGAGCGTCGGTGCCGGCGGTCGGCTCGAAATCGTGACGCGTCCGGGTTTCCAGGTGGTGACGCTGTTCGGTGGCCTGCCGGGCCGGCCGGGCGCCGTGCCACCGGGCGCGCTGACGGCTGCCCTGGGCCAGCTCGAGGGCGGCAGGAGTGGCGGTCAGCAGGGCGGCGGCGCCGATCAGTCGGCGCAGAATTCGGGCTTCTCGAATGCCAATTCAGGCCAGGGCTCGGGGAACACGCTGGGCAACCGCTTCGGCAGCGGCCCCGGCCCGCGCAACGTCAATCCCAGCAACATCGTCACCAACGCCGTGACCAATGCGTTCGAAACGGCGCCCTCCAACCAGCCGACGCTGCCGGATAAAGTCGTCTCCCAGGCGACGCCGATGCAGCAGACGATCACCTACAACGGGGTGATGGGCGGCCTGGTCAGAAACAACGGCAATACCTCGTTCGGAACCGGCACCTATCAGCAGGTCTGGTCGATGGGCAGCAACAGCGGCACCACCACGGCCAACTTCAACAACAGCAGCTACAGCGGCACCACGAATCGCGTTGGCAATTCCGGCTTCCAGGCCACGATGCCGACCACCACGCCCGGCACGCCCGGCCGTACGATGAACATGAATGGCGCCTTCGTTGGCCAGGGAACATTCCCGAACAACCAGGCCGGTACCTTCACGGTCAACGGTCCGAACTATCGGGCCGGTGGCGCGTTCGCCGGACAGAAGGCTCCCTAGCCGACTTTCGCGGCGATGAAGTCCGCGATGGCGGCGATGTCGTCGCGGCGGAACCAGGGCAGCCCGGCATCGCGCGGCTGGACGTCCGATGCGATCGCCACGATGGCGGGATCTCCCGGCGCAAGCATCTTTGCCTCGTCGGAAGCGCGGACCTCGATCTTGAGATGCGGCTCGCTCTTGTAGCCTTCGATCAGGACGAGATCCGCCGGCGACAGGCGCGCCAGCACGTCGCCGATCGACGGCTCGGGCGTCTCGCACAGGATGGCGTAGCGCCGACCTCCGACCAGAGCCACCTCCCCCGCGCCGGCCGCGCGATGGCGCCAGGAATCCGTGCCCGGCTGGTCGATGTCGATGTCGTGGTGAGCATGCTTGATGGTCGCCACGCGCCAGCCGCGGCGCACGAACTCGGCCACCAGGCGTTCCGTCAGGGTTGTCTTGCCGGCATTCTTCCAGCCGGTGATGCCGAAGACCCGTTGACCAGGCGCGCCGTGATCGCTCACGCCGTGATCCGATCGGCACAGGCATAGGCGGTCAAACGACCCTCGCGCACGAACGCCACCAGCGCGATACCCGCCTGCTCGGCCGTCTCGATGGCGAGCGATGTCGGCGCGGAGACGGCGGCGATGGCCGAGGCGCCGATGGCCGCCGCCTTCTGCACCATCTCGTAGGAACAGCGGCTCGTCACGACCACGAAGCCGCCCGCACCGGCGGAACCGCCCGGCGCGAGGGCACCCGCCAGCTTGTCGAGCGCGTTGTGTCGTCCGACATCCTCGCGCACGGCGACCAGCGCACCCTCCAGCGAGGCCCAGGCGGCGGCATGCATCGCGCCGTTGAGCCTGTTGAGAAGCTGCTGCGCGGGCAGCGCCGCCATCGCCCGCTCGATGGAGAGGCGCGACACGGGCCGGGGTTGCCCGACGGCTGGCACCGGCCGCAGGGCCGCGTCGAGGCTGTCGACGCCGCAGAGGCCGCAGCCGGTGCGACCGGCAAGGCTGCGGCGGCGCTCCTGAAGACCGGCCATCCGCTGCGCGGCAATCTCGAGCCGCACTTCCATGCCGCGCCCCACCGGCTCTGCCTCGATGTCATAGATCTCCGAAGCCTGCCCGACGATGCGCTCGGTGAGGGAAAAGCCGCGCCCGAAATCCTCGAGATCGCACGGCGTCGCCATCATCACCGCGTGGCTGATGCCGTTATAGACCAACGCCACGGCGACCTCCTCGGCCACCGCTTCCTCCAGCGACTCGCTGCCGGCGGCCGTCAGACGGCGGGCCGCCCGGCGGACCGTGCCGTCCGGGCTCATGCCGCGGTCTCGTCGATCCGCAGATGACGGCCCTCGCGATCGAAGAAGAGGCCGCGATTGAGCGTCAGCGGATCGGCCTTCACGTCGGCTTCGACATCCTTGAGCCGGCGCGCCGCCACCGGATCGGGCAGCGGGCCGCCTTCGTGCCCCAGCCCCACGAAAAACGCGACACCGTCCCAGGGCGTGCGTGCGCCATCGAGCAGGCCGCGCATCTCCGGCCATGTCATGTCGTCACCGATGAGATGGGCGTAGCTCGATCGCGACGGCACGGCGCTTGTGGGCGTGATCCGGACCAGCAGGATGAAGATCGTGAAGGGCCCGGTCTCGGCGAACTGTGCCGCAAGCCAGTGCTCGAAGTCGGTCTTCATCGTGCGACCTAGAACTCGACCACGGGCGTGGGCGGCACGTAGCGGTCGAAGACCTGCAGGAAGGGCTCGCCCCGTTCGGCCTCGTACCAGGCCTCGAAGGCGCGGAAGGCGGCGATGGGATCGGCGATGACCGGAGGCTCCGCCGCCTCTCCTTCCGCGGTCTCCGCCGGATGAGCGCCGGCATGCAGAGCCTCGGCGATCGGGCGAAGCCAGTCGAGCAGCGGTCGCGCGCCCTCGCCGAGTTCCGAAAGCCCCGTTTCGATCCAGCCGATGTCGCGAAACAATGCTTCCAGCTGCCGCTCGACGGCGACGTCGCGATCCGGTTCGAGGGCCGCCACCCGCGCCATGTCGGAGAGAGCGCTGAGCCGGCGCCATGCGAAGGTGCGCGCGCGCTCGGCTTCCCTGATCTGGGCTTCCAGCGAAGCGCGCACCTGTCGCTCGGCGGCTTCGGCCGCGGTGCAATCCGCCTGGAGGCGGGCGATGAGCGAGTCTGCGGCAGCCGGCATTCCGCCAGTTGACCCGACGGGCCGGGCTGCCGCAAGCCTGTTACTTGGCGTACTTCAGCTCGACCTCGGCGACGCCGGCCGCAACGTTCAGGCCGACGCTGCCCTCGACGCTGACCGGCTGCAGGGTGATCTGGCCGCTGCCGCCGCCCAGCAGGACATTGGCGCCGACGCCGCCACCCACCGTGGCCTGGGCGGTCGCACCGGCATAGCCGCCGGTGAGCGCGCCCGGCGCGATGCTGCCGGGAGCGAAGACCAGCCAGACGATCTGCGATTCCTTGGTGAATCCGATGTCGACGCCATAGCGCTTGATCGACCCCGTGTACTTCTCGCCGACACCGTCGGTGCGCGCGAAGAGGCAGTCGAGGTCTTTCGAGGAACCGAAGATGAAGCCCATGCCGCCCGCGACCTTGCAGGTGAGCGAGCCCACATTGGCGCCGGAGCGGCCCGCCGCCTGCGGCGTGCCCGGCGCCGCGGGAGTCTGCGCCTGGGCCGCGAAGCCGGCGCTCACCAGAAGCGTTGCGGTGGCGGCGGTCGTCAGCAGGGATCGAAGCATGTCGAAATCCTTTCCGGTTGGAGGTCAGTCTTCCTTCTTCGCTCGGTCGATCGCTTCGAGAATCTCGGTCAGGCCGGTGTAGTAAACGACGCCCTGCTTGTGCATCTCATGCCGAATCGTGCGGATGAGCCCCGCCTTGCGGATCATGAGATCGGCGAGCGCGATCTTTGCATCTGCCCGAGTCTTGGTATCCATCGTCAAGACGTCCTCGTCACTCTGTTGGCCGGGACAGGCCACCATACTGCCCACGGGCTTTCATCACGTAGCCCGCAGCCCTGAAATCCGAGTCCTGCCGGATTGCAGCCGTAACGACCGGATCGTTGTGCGGGTTGCTGCTGGCGATCAACGCATTCGTTTCGGCCTGACAATTCGCGCTGATGGTGCGCCCGATGCTCGACGGGTCCTCGGTCCCCGCAGCATGGGAAGCCGCTTCGCGCTGCAGGCACGCATCCCGCGCCTCATAGGTCTTGCCGACGGCTTTGACGGTCCAGGGCTCGGAATACTGAGAATTAGCCGAGCAGGCCGTCAGCGACAGCAAGGCGACGACAATCAGGATACGCATCAGGGGGCCGAACTCCGGGAACGACAGAAGAAAGACATGGAAAGATGGCGGAAGAGAGTGGGAGTCGAACCCACTAAGAACCGCCTAACGGCCCTCTCTGGCTTTGAAGGCCAGCCGCCCCACCGGGAGCGCTTCCCCTCCAAGGCCGATGATTCACCAGAATGAATCCCCTGTCACCTGCCGTGCTAGGCTGAATGTCCCCAGAGGAATCAGGACCATGTCGATCGAGCTGAAGTACATCGTCGGAAACGTCTCGGATCTCCCGGCAGCGGTCGCTTTCTGGCGCGACACCGTCGGGCTGAAACTCAAGTTCCAGACGCCGGAGTGGGCCGAACTCGACACCGGCACCACCCGTCTGGCCCTCCAGCCCGCATCGCCCGCGAATCCGGCCGGCACATGGCAGCCGGGACTGCGCGTGCCGGATCTGGCGGAAAAGCGCGCCGAACTGCAGGCACGCGGCGTGAACATTGGAGCGGCCCCGCACGAGGAGCACGGCTTCCTGCTGTCGCTTTTCATCGGACCGGACGGTGCGCCGGCGAGCCTGAGCGGACCCGTCCCTAAGCCGTAGGCGGCGGGCCGTACTGGCCGCTCTTCAGCGGCACGGCACGGCGCAGGTCGCCGCGCCGGATGGTGATGCCGTGGCGGTCGAAGAACTCCAGGATCTGGATCGCGACCTTGCGGCCGTTGTCGAGCTTGTCGCGGAACTCGGCCGCGGTGAACTCCTTCCCGAAGCCGTTGGCGATGCCGATCATTTCCGCGACCACGGGGCGCAGGAAGTAATGATCCGGCGCCACCTCGACGACGCGGCCCAGCTTGGCCAGACGCTGCAGGAGCCGCCGCGTATCGGCCTCCGGCGCATCGTAGGTCTCGGCGAAGTCGCGCACGCGCGGCGGTTTGAACCTGTCGCGCGTCATGTCCGCCGAGATTTTCTGCCAGAGGGCCTCGTCGCGCGATCCGAGCTTCAGAGAATGGCCAGGCAGGCGCAGGAAAGCGCCGTCGACGGTCACGGCCTTGGCGCGGATCGCCTGGTCCAGCAGAGCCTTGAACACGGCGGCCGGCCAGCGACGCTTCAGGGTCACCCTGAGCCGCTCGGCCTGGAGGCCCGGCGCGTCGGCCCTGGTCTCGTGGAACGTCTTGAGCGTGTCGACGATGTCCTTCTTAGCCGCTTCGAGGGTTTCGGCCAGGAAACCGAACCCTTCGAGCCTCGCCCCGCCTGCCGCTTCCAGCAGTTTCTCCACCTCCGCCGGCCTCAGATTGCGCGACAGGCCGAAGCGCGCGAGATCGACGAAGCCGCTTTCGAGACGCAACAGCTGCGGCATCACGTCGGCGTCGGGTTCGACGAGCGCCGCGAGTTCCAGCAGGCGCCGCTCGGCGCGCCGGTTACGCGGCGGACCGAACGGATCGATCGTCGTGGCGCCGGCCATCGTGCGGGTGGCGGAGGGATCGCGCAGGATCACCCGGTCGCCCGCCAGCGCACCCACCTTCTCGTCGAGGACGATCTGCGCGAGCCCGCCGTCGCCGGGCTGCAGGCGCTCGCCTTCGAGCAGCGCCACGCGGCCCATGACATGGGCCGATCCGAGATGCACATGCACCGGCGACCAGTGTTTGAGCGGCTGCGCCTCCGAGGCGAGCAGATTCAAACGAACGTCGATGCGATCGGTCGGCGCATGGAGTTCGGGACTGACGACCCAATCGCCGCGTCGGATCGCGTCCCTGGAAAGCCGGGGGCCTGCGAGATTGAGCGCGCAACGCTCCCCCGCCCGTCCGATCTCCGCCGGCCGGTTCTGCGCGTGCAAGGACCGCACGCGGGCCTCGATGCCGGAGGGTGTCAGCAGCAGCCGGTCGTCGACCCTGATCTCGCCGGCATGAACGGTGCCGGTGACGACCACGCCCGCGCCGGACAGCACGAAGCAGCGATCCACCGCGAGCCGGGCGAAGCCTGCGGCGCCCTTGCCGCTCTCGCCGAGGACGAGGAGCTTTTCCTTGAGTTCCTCCACACCCTGTCCGGTCACCGCCGACACCGGGACGATCTCCGCGCCGCGCAGCGAGGTGGTGGACAGCAGCGTCTCGACCTCCGCCATGCGCTCGAGAAGCTGGTCGTCGTTGACCAGGTCGGACTTGGTCAGCGCCACGATGCCGCGATCGAGGCCCAGCAGGTCGAGGATCTGCAGATGTTCGACGGTCTGCGGCTTGATGCCTTCGGCTGCCGACACGACGAGCAGCGCCGCGTCGATGCCGGTCGCGCCCGCCAGCATGTTGTGCACGAAACGCTCGTGGCCCGGCACGTCGACGAAGCCCAGTTGCCTGCCGTCGCCGAGGTCGCTGTAGGCGTAGCCCAGGTCGATGGTGATGCCGCGCGCCTTCTCCTCCTTCAGTCGATCGGCATCGACGCCGGTCAGCGCCTTCACCAGCGCGGTCTTGCCGTGGTCGATATGGCCGGCGGTCCCGACGATCATGACAGGGGCTCCTCGGCGCGGCGCTCGGCTTCGGCGCGCTGCGACGGCTTGGCGTGCGCCCGCGCCTCCTTCAGGAAACCGGCCGCCAGTTCACCCGCGCCGTTCATCTCCGCGCGCCGCAACCAGTGCAGCGCTTCCACGACGTCGCGTTCGATTCCCTTGCCCGCGAGGCAGGCCGCGCCCAGCATCGCCTGCGCCTCGGGATGCCCGAGTCGCGCTGCGCGTCCCCACCAGCCGGCAGCCGCTTCAGCGTCGCGCTCGACGCCCAGCGCGTTGTGATGCATGTCGCCCAACCGCGCCATCGCCGCGGCGCGGCCCTGGGCCGCCGCCTTCTCCGCCCAATGCCGCGCACCGGCATAGTCCTGCGGGCAACCACCGCCGAGCAGCTTCATCCACGACAGCATGTCCTGCGCGTCGGCATCGCCCTGCAGGGCTGCCTTCTCGTAAAGAAGCGCGGCCTCGGCCTGGTCCTGCGGCACGCCCCAGCCCTCGTAATGGCAGAGCGCCAGGTTGCGCTGGCCGCCGGCATCGCCCTGCCCGGCGGCGCGCCGCAGCCAGTCGACCGCCTTGGCGTGATCCTGCTCCACGCCGCGACCTTCGAGGAAAGCCGCCCCCATGTTGCTCTGCGCCCGCGCGTGTCCCTCATGGGCAAGCGGCGCCCACAGGTCGAGTGCGACGCCGTAGTCGCCCGCCTTCCAGGCCGCCAGCGCCTCGGCCATCCGCTGCGCCGGCGGCGGCTTGCGATCGAGCAGCCTAGCCAGCCACGACATGCAGCTTGTCCAGTTGGGCAACGAACGCCGCTTCGTCATCGAGCGTGCGAAGGTCGAAATGAAGCATGCCGTCGGCGATGCGGCCGATCACGGGAATCGGCAGGCGTCGGAACGAATCGGCGATCCGGTCGAGGCCCTTTGCCTGAACGGCAAGGGCAAAGGACGGCAGCAGGTCGACCGGCATCGCACCCGATCCGATCTGTCCCCGCACCTCGGCGACCGTCACCTGCGCGCGATTCCCCAACACGGCCTGAACGGCCGGCAGCAGGCGTTCCGCCACCGCGCGGATCTCGGCCGCTGGCCGGGCGAGGTTGCGGATCGTGGGAAGGCGGGCGGCCAGGCGCGTGGGATCGGCGTACAGGCGCAGCGTCGCTTCGAGCGCGGCGAGCCGCACCTTGTCGAGGCGCAGCGCCCGCTTCATGGGATTCTTCGCGATGCGCTGGATCATCGCCTTGCGGCCGACCACGAGGCCGGCTTGCGGGCCGCCGAGCAGCTTGTCGCCGGAGAAAGTGACGACATCGACGCCCGACTCGACCGCCTCGCGCGCCGTCGGCTCGTGCGGCAGGCCCCAGGTTTCGAGATCGGCCAGGGTGCCGCTGCCGAGATCCTCGATCAGCGCCACGCCCTTCTCGCGTGCGAGCGGCACCAGTTCCGCGGCAGCGACAGACTTGGTGAAGCCCTGGATCGCGTAGTTCGAGGGATGCACCTTCATGATGGCGGCCGTGTCGGGACCGATCGCCGCCGCATAGTCCTTGAGATGGGTGCGGTTGGTGGTGCCGACCTCGACCAGCCGGCAGCCGGCGCGCGCCATGATGTCGGGGATGCGGAAGGCGCCACCGATCTCGATCAGCTCGCCGCGCGAGACGATGACTTCGCGGCCGGCCGCCAGTTCGCTCAGCACCAGCAGCACGGCGGCGGCGTTGTTGTTCACCGCCGTCGCGGCCTCCGCACCGGTCAGCCGGCAGAGCCAGGGTGCGATGTGATCGTCGCGCTCGCCGCGCGCGCCGCCGCCCAGGTCGTACTCCAGCGTGGTCGGCGAACGCATCGCCTCGACCGCCGCCGCGATCGCCTCCTCGGCCAGCACGGCGCGGCCGAGATTGGTGTGAAGCACCGTGCCCGTGAGATTGAACACGCGCCGCTGCGAGGGCTCCAGGAAGGGTTTGAGTCGCGCGGCGCACCAGGTCGCGCAGGAGGCTTCGTCGGCAACCTCGGCCGAACCGCGCTTCTCGGCGACCCAGATCCGCAGCGTCTCAATGACGAGGGGACGGCCGGCACGCTCGATCAGCGGCGCCAGGGATGGCCAGCCTGCCATGCGGTCGATCGATGGAGGGCGGATTTCGGAGGCGCCATCGGCGCGGTCGGCACGCGACACGGTTCTGTTTCCTGCAGGGTTTGGACGGACGGTCGTCCTCCGCGGACCAAGATGGCCCAGCACCCGGTATCGATCAATGGTGCTGCATGATGCCTAGCACGAAGGGATTGGGCACGCGCGCGAACCCCTCTTCGCCGACCAGCACGTCTAGGCCGAGCGATGCGAGATCGTCGGCCAGCGGCTCGATGGCGCGGACCTTCTCGACATAGAAGACCTTGGAATAGCCCTGACAGACCTCGCAGCATTCGGCGCGGAGATAGTCCGTGCCCGCCAGATTGCGGAACGAAATCTTGTCGGTGCTGCCGCAATGCACGCAGCGCACGCGGACATAGCGCCACGAGGTCGCGCACAGCGAACAATGAAGGTGGCGATGGCCGAACTTGGTGCCGCCCGGCGAGACCAGGCCGGAGACCGGCGGCGATCCGCAGGCCGGGCAGTCCCCGCTCTCTGCTTCGCTTGCGAGGTCGGCAGCGTCGAGCAGTGCCGCCATGCGTGTCCAGACGACCTGCAGGGCGGCCGCCACGAAAACCGCCTGCGCTGCTTCGGCGCCCGTGACGTCTCCCCCGAGGAAGCGATCGGCCAACGCCTCGAGGTCGGCCGGGCTGGCCGCGGCGAGGGTGTCTCTGGCCGCGCGCGCGGACTCGGGCAGGATCTCTGGATCGATCCTGTCCAGGATTCGCAACAGGGCCACGCGCCAGCTTTCGTCACGCGACCAGATCGCTGGATCGAGCGGCGCGCGTTTCACCAGCTTCGCCTTGGCGATTTCGGCCGCGCCCGGCAGCGAGCCCGGCGGCAGGCCCGACAGGGCCTCGTGCTGGGCCGTCACCAGCCCCGCGATGAGGCGGAGGAACCCCTCGAGATCGTGACCCGGCGCCAGCTCACGCAGGCGCGCGGCGCGGACCTGGAAGAGCGTCGCGAGGTCGGGCAGGCGCACGCGCGCGCCCTCGGCGGCAGCGCCGAGGATGTTCTCGCCAAAATTAGCGGACGGATTTTCGGGACCGGAACTCAGGACTTCCCGACTTCCTGACGGAACCACTTGCGATGGTGCTTCCATGCCCAGCCGCCGCTGACTGAACCGCGCGTCATGGCGCTCATCGTACCCTTGACCCAGATGGCTGCATAGACGTGCACGATCCAGATCAGGATGGCCCCGATGGCGCACAGCGCATGGACGACCGCGGACAACCGCTTCTGGTCGATCGTGGTGTAGGACGCGAAATAGGTGTCCCACAGTACGAACCCGCTGCCGAGCAGCAGCAGGATCAGGATCGACTGGCCCCAGAAGACGAGCTTCTGGCCGGCATTGTACTTGCCGAGTTCGGGCAGCCCCTCTTCCTTGTTGTTGATCACCGATCCTAGGTTCTTCATCCAGACCGTGTCGTCGCGGTTCCAGAAATTGAGCGTGAAGAAGCGGATGAAGAGGCCGAGGAAGCTGATGCCCAGGACGACGCCGATCCACGGATGGATGATGCGCGTCATCTGCCCGCCGCCGAACAGGTAGGTGAGGAAGTAGAGCGAAGGATGAAACAGCGCCATGCCGCTCAGGGCCAGCAGGACCAGCGACACCGCCGTGATCCAGTGGTTGATGCGCGCGGCCGTGGTGTAGCGGCTGACAGGCTTTGTGTGCTCGCTCATGCCTGCTTGCTCCCGGCCCCATCGGTTCCCGCCAGCTCGGCCGCCTTCTCCTCGTCGTGCTCGGTCACCCGGTTGGGTCCCTTGGTGACGTAGTGCATGAGGCCGAAGGCGCCGGCGAAGGCGATGGCCGCCAGCGACAGGGGCTTCATCACGCCCTTCCAGATGCCGACCAGCGGGCTGATGCGCGGATTGTCCGGCAGGCCGGCGTAGAGCGACGGCTTGTTGGCGTGCTGCAGCACGTACATCACGTGCGTGCCGTTCACGCCCGGCGGATTGTAGAGGCCGGCATTCTGGTAGCCGCGCGACTTCAGGTCGGTGATGCGCTTGCCGGCATGGGCGATCATGTCTTCCTTGGTGCCGAAGTAGATCGCCTGCGTCGGGCAGGCCTTGGCGCAGGCCGGCGCCTGCCCGACCACGACGCGGTCCGAGCAGAGCGTGCACTTGTAGGCCTTGCTGGTGACCTGCGAGATGCGCGGGATGTTGAAGGGGCAGCCCTTCAGGCAGTAGCCGCAGCCAATGCAGTTGTCCGAGATGAAGTCGACGATGCCGTTTGTGTACTGCACGATCGCGCCCGGCGCCGGACACGCCTTGAGGCAGCCGGGATCGTCGCAATGCATGCAGCCGTCCTTGCGGATCAGCCACTCCAGGTCGTCGCCGCGCTCGTGCTCGGTGTAGCGCATCACGGTCCACGACGCGGTCGTGAGATCGGTCGGGTTGTCGTAGGTGCCGTCGGTGAAGCCGATCGGCTGGTCGAGCTGGTTCCACTCCAGGCACGCGGTCTGGCAGGCCTTGCAGCCGATGCACTTGCTGACGTCGATCAGCTTCGCGACAGGAACCGCGGCAGGCTTGCCCGCGGCCGGCGGCGGCACGCTGGAGGCGGAGCGGCGGCGGAGATCGAGAGCTTGCATTACAGACATCTCACCCTCCCCGATCAGGCCACGGCCGGCGACGACGCCGGCGGGGTGGTTTTCTTCACGTCCACCAGGAACGCCTTGTATTCAGGCGTATTGGTGCTGGCGTCCCCGACCGCCGGCGTGAGCGTGTTGAGCGGATAGGACTTCCGCGCCATGCCCACGAAGCCGTAGTGGATCGGCAACCCGATCACGTCGCAGGGCTTGCCGTCGACCATGATCGGCCGGAAGCGCTTCGACACGGACGCCTTTGCCTTGATCATGCCGCGCTGGCTCGAGACCTCGACCCAGTCGCCGTTCCTGATGCCCTTGGCCTTGGCCAGCCGCTCGCCCATTTCGACGAACATCTCCGGCTGGACCACGGCGTTGTCGTGGACGTTCTTGGTCCAGTAGTGGAAGTGCTCGGCGAGACGATACGAGGTCGCCACGATCGGGAACTTGTCGGGCGTGCCGAACGACTTGGCGTCGGCCGCGAACACCCGCACCACCGGATTGGTGTTGACCTTGGGATGCAGCGGGTTGGCGATGTAGGCGTCCATCGGCTCGTAATGCTCGGGGAACGGCCCGTCGGGCATGGCGGTGCGGGAGAAGAGCCGCGCCGTGCCTTCCTGATTCATGATGAACGGACCGACCGACTTGTCGGGGGCCACCGTGGGCGCGTAGTCCGGCACGTCGGCACCGACCCAGCGCGAGCCGTTCCACGTGACGTACTTCTTGCGCTCGCTCCACGCCTTGCCGGCAGGATCCGCCGAGGCGCGGTTGTACAGGATGCGCCGGTTGGCCGGCCAGGCGTAGCCCCAGGTGGGGTGAACGCCGAGCCCGCTCGGGTCGCTGGCGTCGCGCCGCATCGCCATGTTGCCGGCCTCGGTATAGACGCCGGTGTAGATCCAGCAGCCGCCCGAGGTCTTGCCGTCGTCGCGCATCACCGCGAAGCCCGGCAGCAACTGGCCCGCTTTCAGCATCACCTTGGTGGGATCGGCCGGATCGGGCAGGTCCTCCAATGCGTAACCGTTGATCTCCTTCAGGAGCTCGACGGGCTCGGGATGCGCGGGTTTGGCGTAATTCCAGGTCGTGTTGAGAATGGCATCCGGGAAGGCCCCGCCATCCTTCGCGTACAGCGCCCGCAGCCGGCTGTGCAGATCGGCGACGATCTGGATGTCGCTGCGCGATTCGCCCGGCCCCTCCACCGACTTCCAGTGCCACTGGATCACCCGGCTCGAGTTGGTGAAGGTGCCTTCGTCCTCGGCGTAGGCCGTGGTCGGAAGCTGGAAGACCTCGGTCTGGATCGCCTTGGGATCGACGTTGTTGAACTCGCCGTGGTTCTCCCAGAAGCGCGCCGTTTCGGTCTGGAGCGGGTCCATGACGACCAGCCACTTGAGCTTCGACAGGCCCGCATGGATCTTGGCCTTGTTGGGCACGGCCATCATGACGTTGAGGCCCTGGCAGAACAGGCCGTTCATCTGCCCGCCCGCCATCATGTCGACCATCTTGAGGACGTCGTAGGAGGTGTCGAACTTGGGCAGGTAGTCGTAGGCCCAGTCGTTCTCCCTGGTCGCCGCCTTGCCGAACAGGCTCTTCTGCTGGCTGACGAAGAACTTCCCGTAATTCTGCCAGAAGCTGGTCTGGCCGGGACGGATCGGCTTGAAGGCGCGCGCCTTCATGTAGTCGGCGTAGGTCGCCTCACGTTCGGTCGGCAGGACCAGGTAACCCGGCGTCGAGGTCGTGAGCAGCCCGAAGTCGGTGATGCCCTGGACGTTGGAATGGCCGCGCAGCGCGTTCACGCCGCCGCCCGGGACGCCCATGTTGCCCAGCAGGAGCTGGATCATGGCCATGCTGCGGATGTTCTGGGCGCCGGTGGTGTGCTGCGTCCAGCCCAGCGCATAGAGCGAGGTCATCGAACGCTCGCCGTTGGCGGTCGTGGCGATCAGCTCGCAGACCTTCAGGAACTTGTCCTTCGGCGTGCCGCAGATCCGCTCGACCATCTCGGGCGTGTAGCGCTCGACATGGGCTTTGAGCAGATTGATCGCACAGCGCGGGTTCTGCAGGGTCTCGTCGACCTTGGCCATGCCCTGCTCGTCGAACTCGTAGTCCCACGCCGAGCGATCGACGTAGCTCTTGCGGGCCTCGTCGTAGCCCGTGAAAAGTCCATCCTCGAACTTGAAGCCTTCCTTCACGATGTAGGAGGCGTTGGTATAGGCGTTGACGTACTGCTGGTGGATCTTGCCGTTACCCAGCAGGTAACGCATCACGCCCGACAGGAACGCGATGTCGGTGCCCGGCCGGATCGGCGCATAGAGGTCCGAAACAGCGGCCGAGCGCGTGAAGCGCGGATCGACCACGATCAGCTTCGCGCCGTTGTTGGCCTTTGCCTCGACCACCCACTTGAAGCCGCACGGATGGGCCTCGGCGGCATTGCCGCCCATGATCAGAACGACGTCAGCATTCTTGATGTCGTTCCACGAGTTGGTCATCGCGCCACGTCCGAATGTGGGGCCAAGACTGGCCACCGTCGGTCCGTGTCATATTCGTGCTTGATTCTCCAAGGCCAGTATCCCGGTGGACCGGATGGCCTTGTAGGTGAGGTAGCCCGCCTCGTTGCTGCAGGCGGAGCCGGCCAGGAAGCCGGTACTCACCCAGCGGTTGACCGTGACGCCGTCGCGGTTCTTCGCGATGAAGTTCTTGTCGCGGTCTTCCTTGGCGAGCTTGGCGATGCGCTCCATCGCGAAGTCCCAGCTCACGCGCTCGAACTTGTCGGAGCCGGGCTTGCGATGCATCGGGTACTGCAGGCGATTGACGCTGTTGGCGAAGCCCAGCGAGGCTGCACCGCGCGCGCAGAGCGTGCCCAGGTTGATGGGATTGTCCGAATCGCCCTCGATGTGGACGACGCGCGCCTTCGTGTCCTTGGCGCCGTCGGTCGTCGAGTAGACGAGGACGCCGCAACCCACCGCGCAGTAGGGGCAGGTATTGCGTGTCTCGGTCGCCTTCTCGAGCCGGTACGGCCTGACGCCCGCGGCGAGCCCCTCGCTCGCACCGATGAAGCCCAATGCGCCCACGGAAGACGCGGCGAGGCCAGCAGCGCTCACCTTCATGAATTGCCGACGTGTAACGGCCATGTTCATCTCCATCCCAACGACGCTTATGAGGCAGTTAACCACCTCGTTTTTGTTTCGCGTCGCGGGACAGTCAAACGCTTCAGGGTGCGCGAATCAACAGGTAACTGGCCGATAACCGAAATTTGAGTGGGTTTTCCCGGTGCGCCGGGGCTCGGACGTGCCTCAGGGCTTGCGCTGGAAACCCCAGTTTTCCGCAAGAATCTCCCCCATCCGGGCGGCGATGATGCGGTTGCCGGGGCTCTCGTTCACCGCATCCCGGGCGTAGTGGATGTGGTCGGCGTAGATGGTCCCCTTCTCCCCGGCGAAGATCTGCGTCAGGTCGTAGATCGGCGTGCCACCATCCCGCAGGGTCATGAGGCCCGTGACGATGTTGGCGTACATGTTCTTGTAGGAAAGGTCGCCGACGAGGCGCTTTTCCTCCTCGGTCAGCTCCTTGCCGATCGCGGGAGCCGGCTGGATGAAGTAGGCGGCCTTGACGTTGTTGTCCTTCGCGACCGCCACCGTGGCCTTGATGTACTTCTGATAGAGGCCGAGCTGGGTATCGAAGGCCAGCTTGTGGTTCGACCGGATGTTCTCGGGCATGTGGAACATGCTGTTCAGGGTCGTCTTCTTGGCCGACTTGAAGATGTCCTTGCCCTTGGCGGCCTGCTCGATGCCGCGCACCACCATGTAGGCGGCATGCGAACGGCCGAGGATCGGGTTGAGCGCCAGGGTGCCGGCGATCCGGCCCATCACCCAACCGATCGCGGCGTCGCCGAAATTCTCGTCGGCCACGAAAGGATTCACGTCGAGGAAGTTGCTGAGCGGCCGTTCGAGACGCTCCTCGGCGCCCGGCCAGAAGAAATAATGCTCGTTGAACCCGCCAAGCACCGCCACGGCGTCGACCGACGAGGCGTAGAGCGAGAACAGGATGAAGGGCTGTGGCTCCTTCCAGGCGCCGTCGCCGCCGTTCAGCACCATGAACGGCTTGCCGTTCGGGCTGATGTACTTCCTGTTGAGCTCTTCCTCGAGATAGCGCGGCGCGGGCGGCGCCGCGTTCTGGCCGAGCTGCGAGGCGACCGACCCACCGGTCAGCATCACGACGTAGTAGTCCTTGGGCTTCAGGACCGGATAGTCGGGGCCGAACAGGCCGACATTGTTGACCCAGGGGATGCCACAGGGCGGGTTGGCATGATGGACGAACGCCACGTAGGGATGCGGGAACAACGTGTCGACGTAACGGCACGACGTGCCCTTGGTGGCGTCGCGCACATAGGTGTTCTGCGTGCGCTCGAACAGCTCCTCGGCCGAGGTGTAGCGGCCATCCTCCAGATACAGCCAGACGATCGCCGTGACTTCGAGCGCGGCGAGCGACAGGACGATGCCGAAGAGGACGGAGATCCAGCCGAAGATGCGCTGCTTCATCTCCTCTCCACTACTTCCGCGTGGACTGGATCGCCTGCCAGACGCGCTGCGGCGTCGCCGGCATCTGAATGTTGCGAACGCCCAGCGGCCACAGCGCGTCCATGATCGCGTTCATGACCGTGGGGGTCGAGCCCACCGTGCCGGACTCGCCGACGCCCTTGGCGCCGATCGGGTTGCTCTTGGCCGGAACGGTGTCGTCGAGCTGGTTGTTGAAGTTCGGGAAGGTCTCGGCGCGCGGCATCGCGTAGTCCATGAAGGAGCCGGTCACGAGCTGGCCGCTCTCGCGGTCGTAGACGTTCTCTTCCAGCAGCGCCTGGCCGATTCCCTGGGCGCAGCCGCCATGGATCTGGCCGAACACGATCGGCCGGTGCAGCGGCTTGCCGACATCGTCGACCGTCGTATAGCGCTTCAGTTCGACCATGCCGGTGTCGGGATCGATCTCGACCTCGCCGACATGGGCGCCGTTGGGCCAGGCGATGCCGTCGACCGTGTTGACGTTCTCGATGTAGATGCGCTTGTCGGGCTGCTTCGCCGCCAGCTCGCCGAGGCCGATGCCGCGGTCGGTGCCGGTGATGGTGAAACGTCCGGCCGAATAGACGATGTCGGCGGTGGCCGCCTCCAGCGCGTCGGCCGCCAGTTCCTTGCCCTTGTCGACCAGCTTCTCGCTGCCGCTCAGCACGGCCGAGCCGCCGATATAGGCCGAGCGCGAGCCCATCGACCCGACGCCGCCGACGCGGTCGGAATCGCCCATCGCGATCTCGATCTTCGACGGATCGATTCCCAGCAGTTCGGACGCAAGCTGGGTGAAGCTGGTCTGCAGCCCCTGCCCCATGCCCTGGGTGCCCATCCAGATCACGACCTTGCCGTCCGCCTTGACCTCGTAATGCGCCATCTCGTTCATGACGTTGGCCGAAGTCCATTCGACATAGGAGGCAAGGCCGCGGCCATAGAGCTTGCCGCGCTTCTCGGCCTCCGCCTTGCGCGCCGCGAAGCCGTTCCAGTCGGCCGCTTCGAGCGTCTTGGTGAGGAAGAGATCGAAGTCGCCGGAATCGTACTTCTCGCCCATCGCCGTCGTGTAAGGCATCTGCGAGGGCTTCACGAAGTTACGCCGGCGCAGTTCGGCCGGATCCATGCCGATCTGGCGCGCCGCCGTGTCCATCAACCGCTCGAGGTTGAGGATGCACTCCGGGCGGCCGGCGCCGCGATAGGCGCCGATCGTGGCGGTGTTGGTGATGACGCAGGTGATCTTGAGGTCGATCAGCGGGATGTCATAAGTGCCGGTCGTGACCTTCGGGCCGACGAACAGCGGGATGACCACGCCGCCGCGCGACGGATAGGCGCCGATATTGGCGAAGGCTTCCATGCGCAGCCCCAGGATGCGGCCGTCCTTGTCGAAGGCCATCGAGGCCTTGTGGAACTGGTCGCGGCCGGCGGTCGTGGCGGCGAATTCCTCGCCACGCTCGGCGCGCCAGCGCACCGGGCGCTTCAGCACCTTGGCGGCCCACACGGCCACCGCCTCGTCGGGCTGGATGCCGACCTTCATGCCGAAGCCGCCGCCGATGTCGCGCACGACGACGCGGACCTTGTCCTTGGGCATCTTCAGGATGACGTCGCACAGCGTGTCGCGGGTCACCGAGGGGTTCTGGCTGCCGATATGGACGATCAGCCGGTCGTTTTCCCACTCCGCCATGACCGCGCGCGGCTCCATCGCGTTCACGATCAGGCGCTGGTGCACGATGTCGAGCGACACGATGTGCGCGGCGCTCTTGAAGGCCGCCTCGGCCTTGTCGTGGTCGCCGAACTTGTTGTAGCCCGCGATGTTGCCGGGGGCGCCCTGCCAGACCTGCGGCGCGCCGGGCTTCAGCGCGTCCTCGATCTCGGTGACCGAGGGAAGCTGCTCGTATTCGATCTCGACCAGTTCGACGGCATCCTGGGCCTGCTCGCGCGTGTCGGCCACGATGGCGACGACCGCCTCGCCGACATAGCGGACGACTTCATGGGCCAGCGACCGGCGCGGGGTCATCTCGGGCTTGCTGCCGTCGGCGGCGGGAAACATCGTCGGGAAGGCGAAATTGCCGGCGCCTTCCTTTTCCATGTCGGCCCAGGTGAAGACGGCGACCACGCCCGGCGCCTTTTTGGCGGCCGAGGCGTCGATCTTCAGGATTTTTGCATGCGCATGGGGAGAACGAACGAGGACCACATGGGCCTGGTTCGGGCGCGAGAGGTTGTCGGTGAAGCCACCCGTGCCGGTCAGAAGCCGGTCATCCTCGACACGCTTGATGTACTGAGCCTTGCCAAACACCGCCATACGCCACTCCCGCCGCAAAACCCCTATCGGGTCGGCCGGACTATAGCGGCGATGCCGCGACCTACAAGCCAGCGCGACGCATGGCCCCGGGCCTCAATGGCGGAGGCTGGGCATCTCCGGCAGCGGCACGATGCGGATTCCCGCCGCTTCCAGGCCCTCGCGGACCGCCCTGGAGACGGTCACGGCGGTCGGCCCGTCGCCATGGACGCAGATCGAATCGACCTGGCAGGGGATGCGCTTGCCCGAGGTCGAGTAGATCGCCTGCTCGTCGACCATGCGCCGGACATGCTCCACCGCCTTGGCCGGATCCTTGATCATGGAATTGGCTTCCTTGCGCGGGGTCAGGAAACCGGCATCGGTGTAGGTCCGGTCGGCGAAGACCTCCTCGGCGACGCGCAGCCCGTGCTTGCGGGCGGCCTTGCCCTGCTCGGTATTGGCTTGGGCGAGGAAGATCAGGTCGCGATCGACCGCCCTGGTCGCGCGCGCGATGGCTTCGGACATCTCGGGGCTCTCGGCCGACATGTTCGCCATCATGCCGTGCGGCTTCATGTGGGTGACCTTGCCGCCGTGGAGGGCCGCGATCGCCTGCAAGGCGCCAATCTGGTAGGCGATATTGGCCTCCAGTTCCTTGACCGTGAGGTTGATCACGCGACGGCCGAACCCCTGCAGGTCGGCGAAGCCCGGATGGGCGCCGATCGACACGCCGTTCTGCGTGCAGAGCTTCACCGTATCCATCATCACGACCGGGTCGCTGGCATGGAAGCCGCAGGCGACGTTGGCCGAGGTCACGATCTTCAGGACCTCGGTATCGTTGCCCATCACCCAGGGGCCGAAGCTCTCGCCCAGGTCGGAGTTGATGTTCACGTGTCCGGCATTCGTCGCGGCGGCCATGGGAGACTCCCTCAATTCGAGACGCTATCGTAGCAGAGTGAGCGTTCGGTACCTATCCTGCGGCGACACCGCCTTCACTGTCGAGTTCGGCAACGAGATTTCCCCCGAGATCAACGGCCGGGTGATGGCGCTTCATGCCGCCATCGGCCTGGCCCGCGAGGCCGGCGAGATCGAGGGCGTCGTCGAGACTGTCCCCACCATGCGGTCCCTGATGGTGACCTACGACCCGCTGTCGACCTCGCGGGCCGACCTGCAGCCCCGGATCGACACGCTGATCGCCCGCGGTCTGCCTGTCGGCGCCGGAAGCCGGCGGGTCACGATCCCCTGCTGCTACGACGATCCCGAGTTCGCGCCCGACCTCGCCGAGGTTGCCGAGCGCACGAAGAAGAAGCCCGAGCAGGTGATTGCCGCCCACCTCGGCTCGCCCTTCAAGGTCTACGTGCTGGGCTTCATGCCCGGTCTCGCCTACGTCGCAGGACTGGAACAATCCCTCTTCCTGCCGCGCCGCAGCCAGCCGCGCGTGCGCGTGCCGCGCTCGTCCGTCGCCATCGCCATGGACATGACGACGATCTATCCGTTCGAGAGTCCCGGCGGCTGGCACCTGATCGGCCGTACGCCGCTGTGGATGTTCGACAAGCGCCGCGAGCAGCCGGTCTTCCTGTCGCCTGGCGATTCGCTCGCCTTCGAGCGCATCGACCGCCGGAGCTTCGACCGCATCGCGCGCGAGGTCGAGGCCGGCACCTTCGACTGGTCGAGCCTGGTGAAGGGCAAATGAGCGCCGCGTTGAAAGTCGTCCGCGCGGGACTGTTCGACACGCTTCAGGATTTCGGCCGCACCGGCTTCATGGCGCTCGGCATGCCGACTGCCGGCGCGATGGACCGGATCGGGCTCGGCCTCGCCAATGCACTTGTCGGCAATCCCCAGGACACCGCCGGCATCGAGATCGGCGTCATGGGTCCCGACCTGCTGGTCGAGGCCGACAGCGTGCGCGTCGCTCTCGTGGGCCCGCTCTCGCCCCAGCTGATCGACGGGCCCGACGCAACGTCCAAGCCGCTCGAGTCCGACCGCAGCCATCTGCTGAAGCGCGGCCAGACCCTGCGCGTCGGCATGATCGAGGGAGCAAGTACGGCATACGTCGCGGTGGCCGGCGGCTTCGCGCTGCCTTCCTTCATGGGCAGCCTCTCGACCTATTCGCGCGCCGGCATCGGCGGCTTCGACGGCCGCAAGCTGGCCGCCGGCGACCTGCTGCCGCTCGCGAAGGCCAGCGTGCCGGCGGTCAACGAACGAAAACTCGCACAAGCTTTCGACTATGGCAGCGGCCCGGTCCGCGTGATCTGGGGACCGCAGGAAGATTATTTCAGCGAGGCTGGACGCAAGACCTTCGTCGAGTCCGAGTATCGCGTCTCCAAGGAAGCCGACCGCATGGGCATCCGCTTCGAGGGGCCGGTGATCGCCCACGCGAAGCCCGTCGACAAAGGCGGCGCCGACATCATCTCCGACGGCATCGCGCCCGGCGCCATCCAGGTGCCCGGCGCCGGCCTGCCCATCGTGCTGATGGCCGACCGGCAGACGGTCGGCGGCTATCCCAAGATAGCCACCGTCGCGTCCGTCGACCTGCCACGCCTCGGCCGCTTGCTGCCCGGCCAGACCGTGCGCTTCGCCGCGATCACCGTCGAGGAAGCCGAAGCGCTGCGCCGCGACCAGGAAGCGAGGCTGCAGCGCGCCATTGCTGGTTTTGTCGTCGCGCGCCCGCCTGGTGGTATCGATCTCGTCCGGCTCTATGAAGAGAACCTGATCGACGGCGTCGTTTTCGATTCGCCGTGGAACGTCACCTCGAAGCCTTCATCGGCCGAGGGCGGCACGAAGTAGCTGGTGAAGAGATCGAACTCAGCGTCGCTGACGTTGTAGGCGTGAGTACCGGCGGCATTGCGGGCACGCAGCCGGGCCTTGCAGACATCGTCGGGCACGTCGAGGAAATGGAGTTGGTGACTCGCACCGGCGCGCTCGAACAGGCTCCGCATCCACTGACGGCTGGCCGGCGTGTTCGCGGGAAAGTCGAGCACCACCGAAAGTCCCGCCTCCAGCAGCGTTACGATATGGTCGCCCATCACCTCACGCAGGCGGCGGGAGTTGCGAACATAGTCCTCGATCGTCTTCTGCTCGTCCTTGAAGAGACAGGCGAGCCACGCATCTTCGCTGATCCGGATTGTGTGGGGATGTGCTGCCAGTTTGGCGGCGAGCGTCGACTTTCCGGCGGCGATCTTGCCGCAGATCATGTGGAGCGTCGCTCCTTCCCGCCTTGCCGTTTCGTCCATCGGTCGCTTCCCTTGCAAAGACCGGTTTACAGTAGCCGCTCCGGTTCTTGATTGGTACGAACCGCAAGGGCTGGAAACGTTCCGACAAACGATCGGGGGATGCGTCGAGATGAGCTGGCAACCGGAAATGGACGAGTTGCGCCGCCGTCAGGAATTGACGAAGCGCATGGGCGGCGCCGACAAGGTCAAGCGCCAGCACGATGGTGGCCGACTGACGGTACGCGAGCGCATCGAACGGCTGCTCGACAAGGATTCCTTCCGGGAGATCGGCAGCGTCGCCGGCAAGGCTGAATATGATGGCAAGAACGACCTGGTCGACCTCACGCCCGCCAACGTGGTGATGGGCCGCGGCAAGATCGATGGCCGTCATGTCGCCGTCACCGGCGACGACTTCACAGTGCGCGGCGGCTCGGCCGACGCGACGATCAAGGAGAAGTCGAACTTCGTCGAACGCTACGCCAACCAGTACCGGGTCCCGGTTATCCGGCTGATCGAGGGATCGGGCGGTGGCGGCTCGGTGAAGACCATCGAGACGACCGGCCGCGCCAACGTACCCGGTGTGAGCGGCTGGGAATGGGCGGTGCGCAACATGGGCGCGGTTCCGACCGTGGGCCTCGGCTTGGGCTCCGTCGCGGGCCTGGGCGCCGCGCGCCTGGCAGCGACGCACTATTCGGTGATGGTCAAGGAAGTGTCGGCGGTGTTCGTTGCCGGTCCGCCCGTCGTGAACCGCCTCAGCCCCAAGCAATACGACAAGCAGGAACTGGGCGGCTGGGAGATCCAGCTTCGTGCCGGCGCCATCGACGAAGCCGTCGACAGCGAGGACGAGGCCTTTGCCGCGGCGCGCCGCTTCCTCTCCTACCTGCCCTCTTCGGTCTACGACGCGCCGCCGCGCGGCCCCGTCACCGACGATCCGGCGCGGCGCGAGGAATCTCTGTTCGAAGTCATCCCGCGCGATGTGCGCAAGGTCTATCGCATCCGCCCCATCGTCGAGAAGGTCGTCGACCAGGGCAGCTTCTTCGAGATGGGTCGCCTCTACGGCCGCTCCGTCGTGACGGGCTTCGCGCGCGTCGACGGCTGGCCGGTCGCGGTGATGGCGAGCGACCCGATGTTCTATGGTGG
>LSKJ01000338.1 GCA_001557035.1 Rhodospirillaceae bacterium CCH5-H10
GTTCGAGCCCCTCCCGCATCAGCAGCTTCGTCCCGTTGGGCAGGAGGCGGTCGAATTGGTCCCATTGCCGCCAGTCGGCCTCGCTCGCGCGGACAAATTCGGCGACCGCCGGATCTCCGTCGATCAGCCACCTGCACAGGCCCAGCGTCTGCCACCATTGATAGGCGTCAAAGGATTCGTCGGTATCCTTGCCCTCCGGCGGCGCCGGTTGTGCCTCCATCCAGGCTGCGAGAGTCCGCGTTAGCGGCAGCACCTGATCGCGCAGGCCCAGCAAGTGGGCCTCAATTACATAACCTAGCGTACTTGCCATATAGCCTGCTCGATTGAACGGCCCGGTCTTTTCCGGCTTGAACTTCATCGCAATCACCAGAAGGAAATCGAGGTAGAACTGGCGACTTTTCTCAGGTTCGAAAACTCTCGGCATCAGGGTCTCCGCTCGGGATAGACAATGGCGCGTTTGCCGCCGACGATTCGTTCAATCACGCCGTTGCGTGCGTTACCAGTACCCACCGTGACGATGGTCACGTTCCTGTTCCGGACATTCTCCAGCGCCTTGGCACCCTCTTGGGGCGACAGGCGCCCACCCGCCATTGCAACTCTTATGCTGCGTTCCGCATGCTCCCGTGCATCATCGAATGATTTTTTCGTCTGATGTGCCTGTCGGCTAGGGCCGATCGAAAGTATCCACGCTACGCCATTTGGAATCCCAAAGGGTGACCTCGCCGTCGCGATCCACCGAGACCACATCAGGCCCCCGTTGCCCCGCCTTCCTGCCGAAGCAGCGAACCCGGTGTCGAGCTGGCGCACAAACGTCTCGTCGGCCTGCAGACCCAGCGGGTTGTCGTCGCCGAGGCCGTCGAGCGGCGACAGCATCGGAGGAGAAGCGGCATCACCGTCATTGCCACCAAACAATCCCAAAGGCGTCTCTCCTGTAAGAAGCGAGCCTTTGAGTTACTGATGAGCCGGACTTTGAAATTGCAAGCGGGTCGTCTGAAAAGGCCTTCAAGAAGTTCGGCCGGGCGATGTGCGGCAGGACCTCGAACAGACGGTGTAAACTCAGGACTGCCGGGAGCCCTTTGACGAGAGCGAAGGATCCCTCACTGCGTTCGGGATGACAATTCGTTGGGATTTGCGCAGTGCGCCGATCCCCAAAACGGAGTCATCCGAACGCAGTGAGGGATGCTTGCCTCATATGCGATAGCCCTGCCCTTCAGGGCACCCGCTTCATCTCCTGGGCACCCGAGGGCGGTGTCGTGGGGGCGGCGCCGGCATTGGGCTGCGAGCTGAAGAGATCGCGCAGTGCGCCGGGCGTCGCGGCAGACATCATGTTCACGTCGGTCTTCAGATCGTCGAACGGGCCGTGGAGTTGGTAGGAGACCGCGAACAGGCCGCCGTCCTTTCCGCCCGTCAGCAGCGGTCCCAGGAGAGGCACGTTCGACAGGAGGTTGTTCAGCGCGAAGGCCGGCACGACGATACCGTTCAGCAGCGCGGTGTCCTGTCCTATGTCGATGGTGCCCTGGGTCGTGAGGCCGATCGACTGGCCGCTGGTGCGCCCGTTGCGGATCTGGATCTTGTCGCCCGTCTTGACCAGGTTCGCGCTCAGGCTGTCGAACTGCTGCAGGGCGTTACCCGCGCTGTTCAGCCCGTCGATCGCCGAGTTGAGCGTGCCGACGTCGCGCCGGGTCATCACGCGCTGAAGCCGGTATGGGCCCATCTTGAGCGTCGCATCGAGCGGCGGATCGGCCCAGGTGTCGTTGAACTTCCCGTCGATGCTGACATAGCCGCCGACCAGCCCGTCGATCCATCCGGCCTCGCTCAGCAGCTGGCCGAAATCGGCGACATAGAACGAAAGCGACCGACCCTGCGCCGTCGGTCCGATGCGCAAGGTCGCCCCCCTGCCCCCGCCCATGGTGAGATCGGCCGATGCCACCCGGTCGCCGACGAACTCCAGGCGGCCGTTGAGATAGCCGAGCGATCCTCGCTTCAGGACGACATTCTGGATCTGAACGTTCGCCTTGGTGCTCGTCCGCGAAACCGAGGCCGCCCCCTTGGGCTCGCGGGCCGCCGCCTCGTTGCGGGCATTCATCATGTCGCGGACGCGCTGCATCTCGATCGACGGTCCCCGGACCGCAATGTCGATCCCGCCCGCATGGCGACGCCAGTCGACCGCAATGTCCGTCAGTCCGATCTTGACCTGCTGAAGGGAGATCTGCTGGACGCTACTGTCCGCGCCGAAGCGAATCTGTCCCTTGGTCTGCAGGGTCGCGGCGCGGGCGTCGAAGTCGGCAGTGCTGATCTTGCCGCCCGCTGCAAGCTTCAGGGTCATGGTCGCCAGCGCGTCGACGCCGGCCTCCTTGGTCCAGGCCAGCGGCGTGACGGCGAGCTTGGCCGCCTTCATGTCGAACCGTCCCGAGACTTCGCCGGTGCCGTTGGGGGCCACCTGGTAATGGAGCATGGTGCCGATCGGGCCGACGACGAAAGGCTCGACCGAGGGGAAGCCCGCTTTCTCGACGATCGAGGACGGCACGGTTCCCCGCACGTCGTAGCGCCGGCGGAAGGGTGCCTTGGCCGCGAACATTTCACGCCATGTCACGTCGACCGTACTGCCATCCAGCTTGCCCTGCCCGACCACGCTCAGTTCGGAATTCCCGTACTTCACGCGCGCTGTGGCTTCAGTGAGATCGACCTCGCCCAGCACGTCCTTCAATGAAAAGGACGTGAGCTGCGCATCGGCCGCGATCTCGATTTCCGCGACCGTCAGGGCGTTGATCAGCGGGAAGCTCAGTGAAACGTCGACCGCGGCGTTGCCGCCCAGCCGGCGATAGTCGTAGAGCGTCTCCTTGGGGAGGCCGAGCTTCGGGCGTGCCAGGAAGCGGATGACGTCCTGGGCGGAGCCGGTGATCGGCAGGCGGATCGCCGCCATCTGCGGCGACGGCTTGTCCAGTCCCGTCAGGTCGATCGTGCCGTCCGTGACCGTGAGGTTGACCGCGTTGCCGCGCTTCACGTCGAAATGCAGCGCCCCGCCCTCGTACCGGGCCTTGCCCGACACGTCCCTGATCTCGGGCATGTGCGGCATGTAGCGCACGCTCAGGCCGCCATAGTCGAGGAAGGCCGCCATCCGGTCGACCTTCATATCGGCAATGTCGCCGACGGGCGCACTCAGGGCGAACTCCGCGGCCACGTCGACGGTGCCGTTGCTCACGTTGGCGAGCGACCATTGCCGGCCTCCCTCGGCAAAGCCCAGCGGCCAGTAATCGCCCAGCTTGTCGACCGGGATCTGCCGCACCTCGGCGCGGCCGGCGAAGTGGCGTCGTTCGTCCGCGCGCCGCCCCGCCCCCGTGACCACGACCCTCGCGGCTCCGAAATCGAAATCGACCCGCTCGATCTTCGACGTGTGCTCGACGTTGTCGACACTGAACTGCGCGGTCATGGCATGGACCTGATGGGTCGCCGGCAGGATACCCGGCAGGGTGATGCTGCCATTGTTGCCACTGATGTCGACGGCGACGTTCCTGATCTCTCCATCGCCGGTCCCGTCGATCTGGAGTCGTCCAGACAAGGCGATATCGACCCCACGCAGGATGGCCAGATCCGGAGAAAGATCGGCGAAGATCCAGGGCTTGAATCCCGCGAGCTTGGCCTCCAGCGTGATACGGCTGCGATCGCGCGTGTAGGTGCCGGCCAGAGAGAGATCGACCGGGTCGCCGTGTCCCTCGAAGCGGGCATCGGCTGTGATGAAGACACCGGCGGCGTCGCGCCGGAGTTGCGCATTGGCATTTGGCGCCGTCCAGGTGAGGCCTGTCTTCAGGTCCCGGAGAACGACGTTCGCCCGCTCGATCAGCACCGAATCGAGCTGGCCGATCAGCGACTTGTAGTTCGGCTCGGCGAGCAACTGGTCGACGAGGATCGACACCGCCGCCCCCTGGGCGCCGCCTTCCTGCGACGTGAAGATGCGCTGGAACATGCCGCCTTCGCGCGCGATGTTCGCCTCGATCTCCGGCCGCGAGATCACGATCGACGTCGGCAGCAACATGCCTTGGATGAAGGAACGCGGTTCGAAGGTCAGCGCCGCTTCGGGCACGGTCGCGATCACCTGCTTCTGGTCGTTGGTGAAACGCAGGCCGGTGAACGCCAGCCGGATGGGCCGGCTGAGGCCGCTCCATTCGAAGGAGATCCGATCGAAGTCGGGATGGACATCGTTGCCCGGAACGTCGATCAGCCGGGCGATGCGAGGTTTCAGGAATCCGAGGTCGACAGGTCCGGCCATGAGCCGGAGGGACGCCACGACGAGCAGCGCGGCCAGCGCAAGCACGACACCGGCCGTTACACGTACCACTAACCGGTAGGTCCGCCTGACCACTCTCGACTCTTTCCGTTCCTTGACGATGACGGCACGCTTGGGCAAGCGTGCCGCGGATCATGAGAATTTAACCGCCGGCCCATTGAATGTCTTGGTTTTCGACCGACCGCCTTCCTCGTCCGCACGATCCTGAGCGGCAAACCGTGGCATGGGCGCGCTGGGACGAACGCGCCGCGCGACCCGAAGACGCGTCGGGCATCGCCCTGCTCGACGCTCTGTTCGGCAACAGCCCCTATCTTGCGGAGACAGCCCTACAGAACCCGGTTTTTATGACCGATCTATGGCGTCGCGGACCCGACGCCGTGATGGCGGACCTAACGGCCGAGGTTGCCTCGGTGCAGGCGGACTCGCTAGCCGGCGCCGCGCCCGACGACATCGCCGTCAGGCTCCGGCGCCTCAAGCGGCGCGTGGCGCTGGGCGTCGCGGTCGCCGACATTGCCGGCGCCTGGCCGCTCGACCGCATCACGGGGGAACTCAGCGATTTCGCGTCCCGGTGCCTCCGCGCCCTCACCGATTCCATCCTGCTCCAGCTGGAGCGCGACGGGCAGCTCGCGCTCGGCGGCGATCCGCAGGCAGCCGCCTTCACGGTGCTGGGCATGGGCAAGCTGGGAGCCGGCGAGCTCAATTACTCGAGCGACATCGATCTCATCCTGCTCTACGACCGCGACGCGCCGGCCCTGGCCGGAAACGAGCAACTTTCACGCCATTTCGTGCGCGCCGCCCGGTTGCTGGTGCAGCTCATGTCCGAGACCTCGGCCGACGGCTACATCTTCCGCACCGATCTCCGGTTGCGACCCGATCCCGGGTCGACACCGCTCGCGATGTCGGTTCAGGCCGCCGATCTCTACTACGAGAGCGTCGGCCAGAACTGGGAGCGTGCCGCCATGATCAAGGCACACCCTGTCGCCGGCAACGAAGCCGTCGGCGCGGCCTTCGTCGCCGGCATGACGCCCTACATCTGGCGCAAGCATCTCGATTTCGCGGCGATCCACGACATCCATTCGATCAAGCGCCAGATCGACGCCCATCGCGGCGGCGGCACGATCAAGGTCTTCGGGCACAACGTGAAGCTCGGTCGTGGCGGCATCCGCGAGATCGAGTTCTTCGCCCAGACACAGCAGCTCATCTTCGGTGGTCGCAATCCCTCGCTGCGGGGCCGCGTCACCTGCAACACGCTCCGGGCATTGGCCGCCGCCGGTCACATCACCGCGAAGGCCGCGGACGAGCTGACCGAAGCCTACGGTTTCCTGCGCCGGGTCGAGCATCGCCTGCAGATGATCGACGACCGCCAGACGCATTCCATCCCGGCCGACGAGGCCGGCGTGGCCGCGATCGCGACCTTCCTGGGCTACGACACCCCGGCCGCTTTCGAGGAGGCGCTGCTCCAGACGCTTCGTCTCGTGGAAAGCCACTATGCCAATCTCTTCGAGGAGGCGCCGAGCCTTGCCGGGCCCGGGGGCAACCTGGTGTTCACCGGCACCGACGACGATCCGGGCACGCTGGAGACCCTGAAGTCGCTCGGCTTCCGCGATCCGTCCGCGGCGGCCGGCATCGTGCGACGCTGGCACCATGGCCGCTTCCGCTCGACCGCGACGGCGCGCGCCCGCGAGCTGCTCACCGAACTGATGCCGGGATTGCTCAAGGAACTGGGCGGCACGGCCGCCCCCGACCAGGCGCTGCTGAACTTCGATCTCTTCCTCAGCAACCTGCCGGCCGGCGTTCAGCTCTTCTCGCTGTTCAAGGCCAATCCCGCCCTGCTCGAACTGTTGGCCACCATCATGGGCAGCGCGCCCGGGCTGGCGGCGCACCTGGCACGACGGACGCTGCTTCTGGATTCGGTGCTCTCGCCGGATTTCTACCGGCCCCTGCCGCCGGCGGATGACATGACGGCCGAACTGGCCGCCATCCTGGCCCGCGTCGAGCACGAGCAGGACATCCTAGACCTGGCCCGCCGCTGGGCCAACGACCGGCGCTTCCAGGTGGGCGTCCAGCAGCTCAAGCGGATCGTGACGCCGGCCGAAGCGGGCCTCGCCTACTCGGATATCGCCGCGGCGACGATCTCCGCCCTCTGCGAACGCGTCGAGCAACGCTTTGCCGAGACCCATGGCGGCTTCGACGGCCAACGCCTCGCGGTCCTGGGCCTGGGCAAGCTTGGCAGCCGCGAGATGTCGGCCACGTCCGATCTCGACCTGATCTTCGTCTATGACATTCCCGACGGCATGGAGGCTTCCGACGGCCCCAGGCCGCTTTCGCCCATCCAGTACTACACGCGGCTCAGCCAGAAGATGGTGACGGCGCTGACAGCCCACACCAACGAAGGCGCGCTCTACGAAGTCGACATGCGCCTGCGGCCATCGGGCCGCTCGGGACCGCTGGCCAATTCGCTGGAAGGGTTCGAGACCTATCACGCACAGTCGTCGTGGACATGGGAGCATATGGCCCTGACGCGCATGCGCGTGATCCACGGGCCGCAGGCGCTGGTCGAGCGCCTGACCGAGACGGTGAGGGCCACGCTGTGTCGCACGCGCGATCCGGAGACCCTGGTCAAAGACGTCGCCGACATGCGCGACCGCATCGCCCAGCACGCGCCGCCCAAGAGCCTGTGGGACTTCAAGCATCTGCCCGGCGGCCTGTTCGACATCGATTTCGTCGCCCAGTATCTCGCGCTCCGCCACGCCTGCGCCCATCCCGACATTCTCGACCCGCATCCGGCGAAGATGCTGCGCCGCATGGCGGAGACCGGCCTGATCGACCGGGCCGATGCCGACAGCCTTTGCGCAACGCGAACGCTGCTGTCGGACGTCCAGAGCCTGCTGCGCCTCACCCTGAACGGCGACGAGGCCGCGTTCGACGAGAGCAAGGCGCCGGAGGGCCAGCAGCGCCTGATCGCCGTCACCGAGGGCGCACCCGACCTCCCGGCCCTGCGCGCGCGCATCGAGGCCGAGTCGAAGACAGTACGTGCTATATACGAGCGGATCGTCGAGGCTCCGGCCCTGGCGGCAGGTTGGCAAGCGAGGAGCAGGAAATGAGCGTCGCAGAAGGCAAGAAGGCCCCCGATTTCACCGCAGTCACCGATGGCGGCGGCAAGCTCAAGCTCTCCGACCTGCGCGGCAAGCCGGTGGTGCTCTATTTCTATCCGAAGGACGACACGCCGGGCTGCACGACCGAGGCCTGCGGCTTCCGCGACGGCGCCGCCGCCTTCAAGAAGCTCAAGGCCCAGGTGGTCGGCGTCTCGAAGGACAGCGTCGCGCGCCACGACAAGTTCAAGGCCAAGTACGAACTCAACTTCCCGCTGGTCTCCGACGAGGACGGCAAGGTCTGCGCGAAGTACGAAACCTGGATCGAGAAGAGCCTGTACGGCCGCAAGTACATGGGCATCGATCGCGCTACCTTCCTGATCGACGGCGAAGGCGTGGTCCGCAGGATCTGGCGCAAGGTCAAGGTCGCCGGTCACGTCGAGGAAGTGCAGGAAGCGCTCAAGGCGCTTTAGTCAGGCCCTTCAGCGCGCGAATGGTCTCGCGCAGGCCGAGGTGCAGGACCTTGTCGCGCCGAATCACGATTGCGAGCTTGCGATAGAGACGCGGTGAAAGGGGCCGCACCACGAGGTTGGCACGATCACCCGCCTCGCGC
>LSKJ01000339.1 GCA_001557035.1 Rhodospirillaceae bacterium CCH5-H10
AGAGCGGCTGACGCTCAACCTCGCGCCGCTGCCGAAGCACAAGACGCTGGGCGTCGTGAACTTCGCGAGCTTCTACAAGGCGATGGAAAGCGCCCAGCACATCGTGAAGCTGAAGCCGGCCGCGGTGGAGCTGGTCGACCGCACGATGATCGAGCTGGCGCGCGCCAATCCCGCCTTCCGGCCGGTGATCGAGCGGGCGCTGATCGGCAAGCCCGAGGCCATCCTGCTGGTCGAGTTCGCGGGCGAGGCGCGCGAGGACCAGCTGCGCGATCTCGCGCGCCTCGTCGAGCTGATGGCCGATCTCGGCATGCCGGGCAGCGTCGTCGAAATGCCGGAGCCCAGGCCGCAGTCGGAACTGTGGGAAGTCCGCAAGGCCGGCCTCAACATCATGATGTCGATGAAGGGCGACGGTAAGCCCGTCTCCTTCATCGAGGACTGCGCTGTCCCGCTGGAGCATCTCGCCGACTACACGCAGCGCCTGACCGACGTGTTCGGCAAGCACGGCACGCGCGGCACCTGGTATGCTCATGCGTCGGTCGGCACGCTGCATGTGCGGCCGATCCTCGACATGCGCCGCGAGGGCGCCGAGAAGATGCGGGCGATCGCAGAGGAGGCCTCGGCGCTGGTGCGCGAATACAAGGGCGCCTTCTCGGGCGAGCATGGCGACGGGCTGGTGCGCTCGGAGTGGGTGGCCTGGCAGTTCGGGCCGCGCCTCACCAAAGCGTTCGAGACGGTCAAGGACCTGTTCGATCCCGAGAACATCCTCAACCCCGGCAAGATCGTCCGTGCCAGCCGCATGGACGACCGCTCGCTGTTCCGCTTCAAGCCGGGATACGAATCGATCAAGTACGAGCCGGCGCTCGACTGGTCGGCGTGGAACGTCCAGACCGATCCGGTCACCGAGATTTCCACAGCGCCCGGCAGCGGTGGCGATCCGTCTGGCGGCTTCGCGAAGGCCGCCGAGATGTGCAACAACAACGGGCATTGCCGGAAGTTCGACGCCGGCACCATGTGCCCGTCGTTCCGCGTCACGCGCGACGAGAAGCACCTGACGCGCGGCCGTGCCAATACGCTTCGCCTGGCCGTGTCCGGCCAGCTCGGCTCCGAGGGCCTGCGCTCCGACGCGGTCGCGGCGGCGATGGACCTGTGCGTCAGCTGCAAGGGCTGCAAGCGCGACTGCCCGACCGGCGTCGACATGGCGCGCATGAAGATCGAGGTGAAGTCGGCGCGCCGCATGGCCAAGGGCCTGAGCTGGCGTGACCGGTTGATCGGCAGCACGCCGTCGATGGCGCCGTGGGCGCGACGCATGCCGTGGCTGTTCAACGCCGCCTGGTTCGTCCAGTCCTACCTGGGATTCGCCAAGCAGCGCCGGCTGCCGCAGTGGCGCGGCGACACGTTCCTTTCGACGACGGACGTGGACGACAGCGACGCAACGGTGGTGATCTTCGCCGATACGTTCTCGAACAATTTCGAACCCGAAATCCTGCATGCCGCCCGCCGTGTTTTGACCGCCGCGGGGCATCGCGTCGCCGTCGCCTGGCCCACGCTCGGCGCGCCGGCCCTGTGCTGTGGCCGCACCTACCTGGCGACCGGCCAGGTGGAGGCGGCGAGGGGAGAGGCGTTGCGCACGCTGAACGCCTTGCGACCGTTCGCGCAGAAGGGCGTCCCGATCATCGGGCTCGAGCCGTCCTGCCTGTTCACGCTGCGGGACGAGTTCCTGGCGCTGGGCCTCGGCGAGGACGCGGAAGACGTTGCCGCCCACGCCATGCTGTTCGAGGAGTTCCTGGCCCGCGAGCGGCGGGCAGGGCGCCTCACGCTCGACCTCAAGCCGCTGGCCGAGAACAAGGCCCTGCTTCATGGCCACTGCCACCAGAAAGCCTTCGGCGCGATGAGCGCCGTGCAGGAAGTGCTGTCGCTCGTCCCCGATCTCGCCGTCACGCCGATCGAATCGAGTTGCTGCGGCATGGCCGGCAGCTTCGGCTACGAGGCCGAACACTACGAAACCTCCATCGCCATGGCCGAGCTGTCGCTGCTGCCGGCGGTCCGCAAGGCCGACGCCGAGACCATCGTCGTGGCCGACGGGACTTCGTGCCGGCACCAGATCGCCGATGGGTCCGACCGTCAGGCGATACACGTGGCGCAGGTTCTCGAACGGGCGCTGGCCTGATTGCAGCGGCGGCGGCCGTGTGGCACGGTCCGCGGCTGATGAGAAACCCAAGAAATCCCTATTCCAGCGCCGAAATCGACCGTGCCAGCCATGAGCGCGAGGACGATGAACGGATGATCGAACTGGCCTCCTCGGGGGCCGCACGCTTCGTGCCGATCGACACCGAGAAGAACCTGGTGAAGACCGGCGGCAACCCGGAAGCCGTCTTCCTGCAGGGCATGATGGGCCGCGCCGTCGCCAATGCGAGCGATGTCCAGATCTTCCTGGGCTATGTCGAGGGCACGCCCTACTTCGCGGTCGACGTGACCGGCAAGGACACGCCGCTGAAGGACCTGGGCGAGTTCGTCGACCTGCGCCAGGTCGGGCCGCTGCTCTTCGCGCGCGAGGGCTCGATCCTCGCTTACGCCCGCGGCATGACCTACTGGCATCGCCGTCACCGCTATTGCGGCGTCTGCGGAGCCACCACCAAGGTGACGCGCGGCGGCCACGTGCGCATGTGCACCAACGAGAACTGCAAGACCGAGACCTTCCCGCGCACCGATCCCGCGGTGATCATGCTGGTGCATCACGGCGACAAGTGCCTGCTGGGCCGCGGCAAGCATTTTCCGCGCGGCATGCACTCGACGCTGGCGGGCTTCGTCGAGCCCGGCGAGAGCTTCGAGGATGCCGTCGCGCGCGAGGTCTACGAAGAGGTCAAGGTCAAGGTGAAGGACGTGATCTATCGCTCGTCACAACCCTGGCCGTTCCCGGCCTCGGTGATGATCGGCTTCCATGCCGAGGCCGAGTCGATGGACTTCAGCGTGAACGAATCCGAACTCGAAAGCGCACGCTGGATGAGCCGCGAGGAATTGCGCACCGAGAACCTTCCCAAGGACGGTTCCTTCTTCATGCCGCGCCGCGATTCGATTGCCCGCCGCCTGATCGAGGAATGGCTGGGCCACGAGGCCGGACCTTCGATCAACGGCTGATTTATTCAAGGAATCCCATGACCGCCCAACTCTTCACCCCTGTCGAGCTCGGCGGCGTCACGCTGCCCAACCGCATCGTCGTCTCGCCGATGTGCCAGTATTCGGCCGTCGATGGCAGCGCCCAGCCCTGGCATCAGGTCCATTACGGCATGCTCGCGATGTCCGGTGCCGGCCTGCTTTGCCTCGAAGCGACGCATGTCGAGCGCGAGGGCCGCATTACACAGGGCTGTCTCGGCCTCTACAGCGACGAGAACGAGGCGGCGCTGAAGCCGGTCATCGACTGGGTGCGCGGCTGGATGCCGGGCGTGAAGCTCGGCGTGCAGCTCGCCCATGCCGGCCGCAAGGCCTCCGCCCAGCGCCCGTGGAAGGGCGGCGGTCCGCTGACCCAGGCCGACGCGCCCGATCTCCCCTGGACGACGTGCGGTCCCTCGGCATTGGCCTACGATCCGGCCGCCAAGTGGCACACGCCGGTGGCGCTGGACGCCGTGGGCCTGAAGCGCGTCAAGCAGGCCTTCGTCGAGGCCGCCGAGCGCAGCCTGCGGCTGGGCTTCGACGTGGTCGAACTGCATGGCGCCCACGGCTACCTGCTCAGCCAGTTTCTCTCGCCGCTCAGCAACCAGCGCAGCGACGAATACGGCGGCACCGCCGACAAGCGTCGGCGCTTCCCGCTCGAAGTGTTCGAGGCCGTACGCAGGGTGTGGCCGGCCGACAAGGCGCTGGGCATGCGGCTGTCGGCCGTCGAATGGGTCGAGGGCGGCGTCACCATCGAGGATACGATCGAGACGGCGCGCCAGCTCAAGGCGCTCGGCTGCGACTTCGTCGACGTCAGCTCGGGTGGCAACGCGGCAGGGCAGAAGATCACGCTGGGACCGGGTTATCACGTGCCGTTCTCGGCGCGTGTCCGCCGGGAAGCCGGCATCAAGACCTGGGCGGTCGGGCTCATCACCGAGCCGGAGCAGGCGGAGCGGATCATCGCGTCGGGCGAGGCCGATTGCACGGCCCATGCGCGACCCTTCCTGCTCGACCCGCGCTGGGCATGGAATGCGGCGCGGACGCTGGGTGTGGAAACCCCGCCCTTGCCGCTGCCCGCGGCGCGGGCGACAACGATCCTGCCGTTCAAACCCCAGACCAGCATGGCCAAGGCGGCGGAGTAGGGCTGTTGCATGTCGAGTGTTCTGCTGGCTGAAGACGAATTCCTGATCCGCGCCGTTCTGGTCGATTCGCTCGCGGATGTCGGCATCGAGTGTATCGAGGCGGCGACGGGCCAGGAGGCTCTCGATGTCGTCCGGGGCGACACGCCGCTCGTGGCGGTCATCGTCGACATCGGCCTGCCCGACATGTCGGGCGAGAAGGTCATCGAAGCGGCTGCGCAGCACCGACCGGACGTGCCGATCATCCGCTGCTCGGGCGCATCGGCGCCGAGCAGCCTGCCGCCGGGCATCAAGATGCATTCGTTTCCCAAGCCCTACAGCGCGTCGGAGCTGTCGAACTTCGTGGCTTCTCTCGTCCGAAAGGGATAGTAGGCGCGCGTGCGGCGGCTTCTCAAACTCCAGACCTGGACTCTGCGCGGCACCACCGCGGCCGACGCTTCCTTCGTCCTTCTGGCCGCCACCGTCCTCGTGCCGCTGCTGCTCTTCGCCGGGGCAAGCTGGATGGCCTACGGGGAGACACAGCGCCAGTATGAGGAGCGCGTCTCGCGAACGCTCGACCTTCTCTATGTCGGCGCTCGGGCGACGTTCGAAACGCAGCAGCTCGTCGTCAGCAACGTGCTGGGTCTCATCGACGACCTCAACGACGCCGAAATTCGGCAGAACGAGGCCAGGCTGCACGAACAGCTCCAGCATCTCGTGCGAAAGCTGCCCCAGGTCGAGGACGTGTTCGTCCTCGACAAGGACGGGCTGCCGCTCGTGGCGGCCAACGTCTTCCCCCTGCCGGCCAATGTATCGGCGGCCGACAGGCCGTATTTCATCGCCCATCGCGACGGCAAGGAGACGCGCTACGTCAGCGAGACGTTCCGCAGCCGGATCAAGGGCTCCGACATATTCCAGTACAGCGAGCGACGGCAGAGGCCGGATGGAGGCTTCGACGGCGTCGTGCTCGTGGCGATCCCGCCTGCCTATTTCGCCAAGCTCTTCGAACACGCGTCCGAGCCCGACGAATATACGACGTCGCTCATCCGCGCCGACGGCGAGTTGCTGGCACGCTTCCCGGCATACGCCGGAAGCACCACGCGCCTCGAACCCGGTTCGACCTTCATGCGGGCGATCGCGGCGAATCGCGAGAGTGGCAGCTACAACACGCGAAGCGGAAGTTTCGACGGCGTCGCGCGGACTGTCGTCTATCGAAAGCTGCCCGATCTGCCGGTCTATGTCGCGGTCGGCGTTGCCAGGGACGCCGTAAGACAGGCCTGGCTGCACCGCATGGGCTCGCACCTGCTGTTCGGCCTTCCGGCCACGCTGGCGCTGTTTGCCCTCGCGCTGCTCGCGTCGCGGCGCGCGGCAAGCCAGGGCGAGACGCTCGAGCGGCTGCGCGAGGAGCAGATCAAGCGCACGGCGGCCGAGGAGAGCCTGCGCCAGTCGCAGAAAATGACGGCGGTCGGCCAGCTCACTGCCGGCATCGCGCACGACTTCAACAACCTGCTGACGGGAATTGGCGGGGCGATCGAGATGATCGGCCGGCGGGTGCAGCAGCCGACGCCGGAAGTGGTACGCTTTCTCGACCTCGCACGCACCGGCGTGGCCCGGGCCGCAACGCTCACCCAGCGCATGCTGGCTTTCTCGCGGCAACAGCCGTTGCAGATCGAGTCGATCGACCCCAACCGGCTGGTGACCGGGATGTCCGAGCTGCTTCGCCGCACGCTGGGCGAGACCGTCGAGATCGAGACCGTGTTGAGCGGTGGCCTGTGGCGGGCCAAGGCCGATCCCGCGCAACTGGAGGCGGCAATCCTCAATCTGGCGATCAATGCGCGTGACGCGATGCCGGGCGGGGGCACGCTCACGATCGAGACCGCGAACGCGCATCTCGACGATGCCTATGCGGCGGCCAACGTCGAGGTGACGCCCGGCCAGTTCGTGATGATCGCGGTATCAGACACCGGGACGGGCATGGACCAGCAGACCATCGCGCGGGCCTTCGAGCCGTTCTTCACCACCAAGGAGCGCGGGCAGGGGACCGGCCTCGGCCTCAGCATGACCTTCGGCTACGTGAAGCAGATCGGCGGTCACCTGAAGATCTACAGCGAGCTGGGGCATGGAA
>LSKJ01000340.1 GCA_001557035.1 Rhodospirillaceae bacterium CCH5-H10
GCGACGAGCCGGTCTCGGCGCTCGACGTCTCGATCCAGGCCCAGATCCTGAACCTGCTGAAGGACCTGCAGAAGCAGCTCGGCCTCACCTATCTGTTCATCAGCCACAATCTCGCGGTGGTCGACTACATCGCCGACCGCATCGCCGTGATGTGCGCCGGCCGCCTGGTCGAACTGGCGCCGGCCGGCGAGCTGTTCCGCAATCCCATGCACCCCTACACCAAGGCCCTGCTCTCGGCCGTGCCGATGCCCGACCCCGACGCCCGCCTCGATCTCGGGGCGCTGATGGAGGGCAAGGCGTCCGACCCGACGGTCTGGCCCGAGCCGTTCCGCGACGACGGCAAGACGCCGCTCTTCTGGACCGAGGCCGAGCCCGGCCACTATGTCCGCGTCTCGCGGCCCAACGGGCGAGAGGTGGTCTGACATGCTGCAGTTCATTATCCGCCGCGTGCTGCTGATGATCCCGACGCTGTTCGTGATCAGCGCGCTCGTCTATTTCATCATCGACCTGCCGCCCGGCGACTGCGTGACCTCGCAGATCGAGGAGCTGCTGGCGCGCGGCGACCCCGATGCCCACGCCCGAGCCGCCGAATTGCGCGATCTGTACGGCCTCAATCATCCGCTCTGGCTGCGCTACTTCGAGTGGGTGGGTGGAATCTTCCACTGGGACTTCGGTCTTTCCTGCCAGGATACGGTGCCGGTCGCCGACCTGATCAGCGAAAGGATGATGCTCACCATCATCATGGAAACCTGCACGATCGCCTTCATCTGGATCGTGTCCTTCGTCATCGGCGTCTATGCCGCGACGCATCAGTACAAGTGGGGCGACTACGTCGCGTCGTTCATCGGCTTCATCGGCCTGTCGATCCCGAACTTCCTGCTGGCGCTGGTGCTGCTCTATGTCGGCAAGGTCTATTTCGGCCTGTCGATCGGCGGCCTGATGGATCCCGAGTACATCGACAAGCCCCTGAGCTGGGGCAAGGTCGTGTCGGTGCTGCAGCACCTCATCATCCCGGTCGTCGTGATCGGCATGTCCGGCACCGCCGGCATGATCCGCCGGCTGCGCGCCAACCTGCTGGACGAGCTGCAGAAGCAGTACGTCGTCACCGGCCGGGCCAAGGGCCTGCCGCCGATGAAGCTGCTGGTGAAGTACCCGCTGCGGCACGCCATCAACCCGTTCGTCGCCGACATCGGCGGCCTGCTACCCGACGTCATCTCGGGATCGGTCATCGTCTCGGTGGTTCTGTCGCTGCCGACCACGGGCCCGATGCTGCTGAGTGCGCTGAAGACGCAGGACGTCAACCTGGCCGCGACCTTCCTGCTGTTCGTGGCGGTCCTCACCGTCATCGGCATGCTGATCTCGGACCTGGCGCTCGCTGCGCTCGATCCACGCATCCGCTTCGGCAGTTCGGAAAAGTGAGGGTGCCATGACCGATACGACACCCGGCACGACGCCCAATCCTCCACGCCGCGCCCCGCACTTCGTCTCCAAGGAGCCGTGGGATCCCTACGTCGCCGACAAGCTGACGGCGGAGCAGGAACGCTACTACATGGCGGGCCAGTGGAAGCTCATGTGGTGGCGCTTCCGCCGCCACAAGCCGGCCGTCGTCTCGATGGCCTTCCTGCTGCTGATGTATTTCTCGACGCTCATCAGCGAGTTCATCGCGCCCTACGACCTGCACACGAGGCATTCGCGCTACATCTTTGCGGCCCCGCAGTCGGTCCATCTCTTCCACGAGGGCTCCTTCCTCGGGCCGTTCGTCTACGGGCTCAAGATGGAGCGCGACCCGGCGACGCTGCAGCGCATCTATTCGCCCGACACGACCAAGCCGCAGAAGCTGCGCTTCTTCTGCCTGGGCGAGAGCTACGAGTTCTGGGGATTGATCGAGGGAAGCTTCCATTTCGTCTGTCCGCCGGAGGGCGGGACCTTCTTCCTTCTGGGGACGGACCGATTGGGCAGGGACATGTTCAGTCGCATCGTCTATGCGGCCCGCATCTCGCTCACCATCGGCATCATCGGCATCGCGCTGTCGTTCGTGCTCGCCCTGGTGCTGGGTGGGCTCGCGGGCTACTACGGCGGCTGGATCGACAGCGTGGTCCAGCGACTGACCGAGATCATCAAGAGCTTCCCGCATCTGCCCTTGTGGCTCGCCCTGTCCGCCGCGCTGCCCGTCACCTGGTCGCCGCTACTGGTCTATTTCGGCATCACGATCATCCTGGCGCTGCTCGACTGGCCGGGCCTCGGACGCGCGGTCCGCTCCAAGCTGCTGTCGTTGCGCGAGGAGGATTACGCGGCGGCCGCCCAGATGATGGGCGCCAAGCCCGCCCGCATCATCGGCCGTCACCTGCTGCCCGGCTTCATGAGTCACCTGATCGCTTCGGCCACCCTGTCGATCCCGTCGATGATCCTGGCCGAAACGGCGCTGTCGTTCCTGGGCCTCGGTTTGCGGCCTCCCATCACCTCGTGGGGCGTGCTGCTGAACGAGGCGACGGACATCAACGTCGTGGCGGTGAACTGGTGGCTGATGCTGCCGGTGGTGCCCGTCATTCTCGTGATCCTGGCCTACCAGTTCATGGGCGACGGGATGCGCGACGCTGCGGACCCCTACGCGTAGGCGCAAGCGCCTACGCGTAGGGGTCGGCCGGCGGCAGGGCCTTCTGAGGCCCGAGAGCCGGCTCGGTGCCGAATAAATGAGGGTGCTGAAACGCACCCTCAAACCATTGAAATCCTTATCTATTCTGCGCCGAGCGAGCTCTCGCGCCTGTGAAGGCGCTGCCGCTCGCCAAACGGAGGTATTTGAAGCCCGCAGGGCTTCAAATACCTCCGTTTTGCCCCATTTGGACCTAGCGCAGGCCACCAGGGACTTCCATCTAGGTGGGGTATCTCCCCCGAACGTGGTCCCCCCAAAGCCACGTTCTAGCCTCCTCGGAGGCGCTCAGGCCGTCATCTCACTCTCCCCCGAGATGACGGCCTTTTTCTTTGCCTGCGTCCGGCATGCTAGGACGGCGCCCCATGGCGCCTCCGCTTCTCGAAGTGACCGGCCTCTCCTGCCGCCGCGGCGGCCGGCTGGTCTTCGACCGTCTCTCCTTTGCCCTGGGCGAAGGCGAGCTCCTGGCGCTGACCGGGCGCAATGGCAGCGGCAAGACCAGCCTGCTGCGTGCGCTGGCCGGGCTAACGCCGCCTCATGCCGGCACGATCGCGTGGCAAGGCATGGACATCGCCGAAGACCCCGAGACCTGGCGCGGTCGGCTGGCCTGGCTGGGCCATCTCGAGGGGCTGAAGGGCGACCTCACGGTGATGGAGAACCTCGTCTTCGCCGAACGGCTGCGGGGCGGGGAGGCGGGGGACCGGCTGGAATGGGCCCTCGTCGCCCTCGATCTGATCGGGCTTTCCGCACGCGAGGTGCGGACCCTGTCGGCCGGCCAGCGTCGTCGCACCGCGCTTGCCCGCATCGTCCTGTCGCAGGCGCCGCTCTGGCTGCTCGACGAGCCGCTGAACGCACTCGACGCGCCGGCCCAGGCCGCGTTCCGGACGGCGCTCCAGAGGCATCTCGCGGCCGGCGGTCTCGCCATCGCCGCGACCCATGCCGAACTCGGCATCGAGGGCGCTCAGCGGCTCGACCTGCGCGGCGGGACCACCGCAGGGGCGCTTGCATGAGCGGCTTCATGGCCCTGCTGCGACGCGACCTGCATCTCGTCTGGCGGCGGCCGGGCGATGTCGGCGTCGTGCTTGCCTTCTTCGTCGTGGCGACGGTGCTGTTTCCGCTGGGCATCGGGCCGGAGACCAACGTGCTGGCGCGCATCGCGGCCGGCGTCCTGTGGTGCGCCGCGCTGTTCGCCGCGCTGCTGTCGCTGGAGCGGCTGTTCGCCGCCGATTACGAGGACGGCACGCTCGATCTCCTGCTGCTGGCGCCGTGGCCCCTGGAACTGGCGGCGCTCGCCAAGTGCCTTGCTCACTGGATCGTGACCGGCCTGCCGCTCAGCCTGCTCGCGCCGTTCCTGGGCGTTGCTTTCGGGCTCGACGGGCAGAGCCTGCTCGCACTGGGCGCGACTTTGCTGGTCGGCACGCCCACTTTATCGTTGATCGGCGGGCTCGCGGCGGCGCTCACGCTCGGGGCGCGCAAATCCGGCGCGCTGCTGGCGCTGCTCGCGCTGCCGCTCTGTGTGCCGACGCTGATCTTCGGCGCGGGCGCGATCGAGATGCTGGCGTCAGGCGAGGGCATCGTGACACATGTTGCGATCCTCGCCGCTCTTGCATTGGTCGCCCTGGCCACGACGCCATGGGCGATTGCCGCAGCCTTGCGGCAAGCCGGCGAATAGGGAGGATGGGGCCGATGGCCGACCTGCATTTTCTCGCCAATCCTGCGCGGTTCCGGCGCTTCTCCCAGCGCGTGCTGCCGAGCCTCGGCTTTGCGACGGCATTGATGATCGCGGTCGGCGTCTACATGGCCTTCTTCGTGGCGCCGGAGGATTACCAGCAGGGCCAGACGGTGCGGATCATGTTCGTGCACGTGCCGTCGGCATGGCTGTCGATGGGCGGCTACGCGGTGCTGGCGGCGCTCGGCGCCTCGCTGCTGGTGTGGCGCCATCCGCTGGCGGCGCTGATGGCGCGCGCGGCCGCACCCGTGGGCGCGAGCTTCGCGGCGGTATGCCTGCTGACGGGCTCGCTGTGGGGCCGGCCGATGTGGGGCACCTACTGGGTGTGGGACGCGCGCCTCACGTCGATGCTGCTGCTGTTCTTCCTCTATCTCGGTCACATCGCGCTAAGCCGCGCCTATGACTCGCCCGAGCGCGGCGACCGCGCGGCGGCGATCCTGGCGCTGATCGGCGTCATCAACCTGCCGATCATCAAGTTCTCGGTCGACTGGTGGAACACGCTGCACCAGCCGGCCTCGATCACGCGGCTCGACGCGCCGGCGATCCACAATTCGATCCTGGTGCCGCTGCTCTGGATGGCGGTCTCGCTGCTGTTCCTGTTCGTGTACCTCGTGCTGCTGCGCACCGAGACCGAGATCGACCGGCGGCGCCTCGAGAATGCCGAGGCCGCGGCATGAGCAACCACGCGGCCTATATCCTCGCTTCGTATCTCGCCGCCGCGGTCATCCTGGGCGGGCTGGTGATCGCCTCGCTCGGCGCGCGCCGCAAGGTGCGGCGGGAGCTGGCGGCGCGCGGTCTGGAGAAGCGTCGATGACACCGAAGCGCCGCCGTCTTTGGTTGCTGCTGGGCTCGCTGGCCACGCTCGGCGTCGCGGCCACGCTCGTGCTGACGGCGCTGAACGACAATCTCGTCTTCTTCTATTCGCCGACGCAGGTCGCCGAGAAGAGCATCGGCCCGGACCGCCGCTTCCGTCTGGGCGGGTTGGTGGAGCAGGGCAGCGTCGAGAAGGACGGACAGGTCGTGCGCTTCACCGTCACCGATACGAACAAGACGGTGAAGGTCTCCTATCGCGGCATCCTTCCCGACCTCTTTCGCGAAGGTCAGGGCGTGATCGCCGAGGGCTCGATCGGCCCGGACGGCGTGTTCACCGCGCGCGAGATCTTGGCGAAGCACGACGAGAACTATATGCCGCCGGAGGTCGCCAAGGCGCTGAAGGAGTCGGGGCAATGGAAAGAGCGCAAATGATGCGAAGCAGCGTTTGCGCTGGTGGGCGGCAGCGCCTGCAGGAGCGCAGCGACGAAGGCGCGGGAGCCCACTGTGCGGAGGCTTTCAGGCGGTGTTTCGGCACCCTCATCTTTTCTGAGCCGTGCGGGCTCCCGGGGCTGATTACAGCCCCTGCCGCCCGCCTGCGCTTTCGCTACGCTGCAAGCGCATGATACCGGAGCTTGGTCATTTTGCGTTGATCCTCGCGTTGGCCGTCGCGTTGGTGCAGGGAACGCTGCCGCTCATTGGTGCGAGCAGGGGCGATCTGCGGCTCATGACGCTCGGGCGCACCGCTGCGCTGACGCAGGCGTTCCTCGTGCTGCTGGCATTCGGTGCGCTGACGCAGGCCTATGTGACGTCGGACTTCTCCGTCCTCAACGTCGTCGACAATTCGCATTCGGCCAAGCCGCTGCTCTACAAGATCAGTGGCGTGTGGGGGAACCACGAGGGCTCGATGCTGCTGTGGGCGCTGATCCTCGCGCTGTTCGGCGCGGCGGTGGCGATCTTCGGCGCCAACCTGCCCGACACGCTGCGCAGCCGCGTGTTGGCGATCCAGGCGCTGATCGGCGTCGGGTTCCTGGCCTTCCTGCTCTTCACCTCCAACCCGTTCCAGCGCGTGTTCCCGGCGCCACCGGACGGCAACGGGCTGAACCCGCTGCTGCAGGATCCCGGCCTCGCCTTCCATCCGCCGCTGCTCTACCTCGGCTATGTCGGCTTCTCGGTCACCTATGCCTTCGCCGTCGCCGCGCTGCTTGAAGGCCGGGTCGATGCCGCGTGGGCGCGCTGGGTGCGGCCGTGGGCGCTGGCGGCCTGGTGCTTCCTCACCCTCGGCATCGCGCTGGGCTCGTGGTGGGCCTACTACATCCTCGGCTGGGGCGGCTTCTGGTTCTGGGATCCCGTCGAGAACGCCTCGCTGATGCCATGGCTGGCCGGCACCGCGCTGCTGCATTCGGCCATCGTGGTGGAGAAGCGCGACGCGCTGAAGAGCTGGACGGTTCTGCTGGCGCTGCTCGCCTTCTCGCTGTCGCTGCTCGGCACCTTCCTGGTGCGATCGGGCGTGCTGACCTCGGTCCATGCCTTCGCGCAGGATCCGTCGCGCGGCATGTTCATCCTCGCGTTCCTGCTGCTGGTCACCGGCGGCGGCCTGGCGCTCTACGCGTGGCGCGCGCCGCAGCTTCAGGGCGGCGGGCTCTTCCAGCCGGTCAGCCGCGAGGGCGCGCTGATCCTGAACAACCTGCTCCTGTGCACGCTGGCCGCGACGGTGCTGCTGGGCACGCTCTATCCGCTGTTCCTCGACCTGCTGACGGGCAACAAGGTCTCGGTCGGCCCGCCGTTCTTCAACGCGACCTTCGTGCCGCTCTGCGCGCCGCTGTTCGCCGCGCTCTGCGTCGGCCCGTTCCTCGGCTGGAAGCGCGCTGAACTGTGGCTGGCGCTGATGAGATTGCGGATCGCGCTGGTCGTGTCGCTGGCCGCCATCGTGGTCGCGATGACGATGATCGACAGCCGCTCGACGCTCGCGGCACTCGCCTTCGGCTTCGGCGTCTGGCTGAT
>LSKJ01000341.1 GCA_001557035.1 Rhodospirillaceae bacterium CCH5-H10
GGCGCAGCTTGACGGTATCGCCGCCGGCATGCTGACCAGTTCGGACATCGTGACGATCGCAGATACGTCGGCGAAGATAAACGCACTGACAGACTCGGCCATTGCTGCACTCGCGGGCAAGGGTGTCGACAGGATTGATTCGACGGACGACGCGTTGTCGTTCACCGTGGCTAAGTATCTCGCGCTGGGCAGTGTCGCTTTGACCGCGGCCGACACGATCACGTTGGCCGATACCGGCGCCAACCTCGGCACCCTCTCGGGCGCGCAGCTCGCGGCGCTGGCGGCAAAAGGCGTCGACAGGATCGACGCGACGAACAATGTGTTGTCGCTGACGGTCGCGAAGCTGCAGGCGCTGGGGACGGTCGAATTGACCGATACCGACGTGGTGACGCTTGCTGACACCGGGGCGGCGCTGGAGGCGATGTCGGTCGGTGAACTGTCGGCTCTGGCAGCCAAGGGGGTCGACAGAATCGATTCACTCACCAATGCGCTCACCTTGAACGTGGCGAAACTGCAGGCGCTGGGCACCGTGCTGCTGACGGCGGCCGATACCGTGACGCTGGCGGACACGGGGGCGAACCTCGGAACGCTGACGGCGTCCGAGATTGCAGACCTTGCGGCCAGGCTGATCGACAGGGTCGACGCCACGGACAACGTGCTGACGCTCACGCTCGCCAAGTTTCAGGCGCTGGGAACCGTCGCGCTGACTGCGGCGGACGTGGTCACGCTGGTCGATACCAGCGCCGTCCTGAATGCGCTCACGCCGGCCCAGATCGCGGCGCTGGCGGGGAAGGGTGTCGACCTGATCAACGCCATAGACGACGTGCTGACCCTCTCGGTGGCGCAGTACCGCGCGCTGGGCACGGTCGCGTTGACCCAGGCCGACTTCGTGACCTTGGCCGACACGTCGGCAAATATCGCATCTTTGACGCCGGCCGAGAACGCTGCGCTTGCGTCTAAAGGCATCGACGAGGTCCAGAGCACGGGCGGAACGACCGTCGAGACGGCGCTGGCGAGCTACACGCTGGCCGCCGGTATCGATAACCTGACGTTCGTGGGAGACGGACCCTTCGCGGGTACCGGCAACGCCATTGCCAACACGATTACCGGCGGCGCCTCGGGCGACACGCTGAGCGGCCTCGGCGGGAACGACACGCTGCTCGGACTCGACGGCGATGATCTGCTGATCGGCGGCTTGGGGGCCGACGTGCTGAATGGCGGCGCTGGTGGAGACTACGCCTCCTATCGCAACGCGACCGCCGGCCTCACCGTGTCGCTCGCCGACCCGTCCGCCAACACGGGCGAGGCCATTGGCGATAGCTTCATCAGCATCGAGCGTATCGAAGGGTCGGCGTTCAACGATACGCTGATCGGCGACGCCGCCGACAACACCCTGCGGGGCGGGCTCGGGGCGGATGTGCTCAATGGTGGCGCAGGCCGGGATACGGTATCGTACTTCACTGCAACCGCGGGCCTCACCGTTTCGCTGACTACACCCGGCAGCAATAGCGGCGAGGCGTCTGGCGATACCTTTGTTTCGATCGAGAATATCTCCGGCTCCGCCTTCGACGACAACCTGACCGGCGACGCCGGCGACAACACCTTTTTTGGCAATGGCGGTGCCGACAAGATGGACGGTGGCGCAGGCTTCGACTACGCGTCCTACCGCAATGCCACTGCCGCCGTGACGGCGTATCTCGGCGACACCGTCCACAATACCGGCGAGGCGGAAGGCGACAGCTACATTTCCATCGAGGGGCTTTCGGGCTCCAACTTCGACGATACCCTCGTCGGCGACGCGTCGAACAACTGGCTCGAGGGCGGTCTGGGCTTCGACATCCTCAACGGCGGTGCCGGTGTCGACTACGCCGCGTATTTCAACGCAACCAGCGGCGTGAGGGCATCCCTGCTTGATCCCTGGAACAACACCGGCGAGGCCGTCGACGCCTACACCTCGATCGAAGGCCTCGGTGGGTCCAGGTTCGACGACATCCTCATCGGCGATGGGCTCGACAACTATCTCCGGGGCGGCCTCGGAGCCGACTACATGGACGCCGGCAACGGCTTCGACTTCGCGGAATACTACAACGCCGCTACGGGCGTGACAGCGTCGCTGGCAAATTCTTCGGTCAACACCGGCGAGGCGGCGGGCGATACCTATGTCAGCATCGAAGGCCTGTCCGGTTCGTTGTTCAACGATATTCTGATCGGCAACAGCGGTGACAACTGGCTGATCGGCCTGGCAGGTGCCGACTATCTGGACGGCGGTCTCGGAAACAACGACTTCGCCGCCTACAGCAACGCGACGGCCGCCGTGCAGGCGTCCCTTGCCAATCCGGGCACCAATACCGGCGATGCGGCTGGCGACACCTATGTGTCGATCGAATCCCTCAGCGGGACCAGCTTCAATGACATCCTGATCGGCGACAGCGGCAATAACACACTCCGCGGCCGTCTGGGGGCGGACCAGTTGAACGGCGGCGACGGGTTCGATGTTGCTGAATACCTCAACTCCACGATCGGCCTCACGGTGACGCTGGACATCACGCTGTCGATTTCCAACACCGGCGAAGCGGCGGGAGACACCTTCATCTCGATCGAGGGTCTTTCAGGTTCGAACTTCAGCGACACCCTGGTCGGCGATTCCGGCATCAACACATTGTTTGGACGCAGTGGCGGCGACATTCTCTTCGGCGGTGCCGGCAACGACACCTTCTACGGCAACAGCGCCACTGCCGGCTTCGATGGCTCGGTTGATCGCGTGGACTACAGTCGCGTGACGGGCCTGTCGCAGGGCATCTCGGTCAACTGGCTCGCGGGCAGTGTGGTTGGCCAGGCGGGCATCATCGACACCGACTCGATGTTCCAGATCGAGGCCGTGTTCGGAACCGCCTTCGTCGATACGTTCGATGCGACCGGCTTTACTAACCTGTCGGCCCGTGCCGGCGACTTCGGCGGCTTTCAGTTCATCCAGGGCGGTGGCGGAAACGACATCGTCATCGGCAACAACAATACCGAGGTATTCTACGGCGATGCCACCAGCGGGGTGACCGTAAACCTCAGCATTACCGGCGGCGTCCATGGCGGCACGGTGACGGGCGGCGGCGTCGGCACCGACCAGGTCACGAACGTGAACAGGTTCGTCGGCTCGAACTTCAACGACACGTTCTTCGGTACGAACAACGTCGAGATCTTCGACGGCTACAATGGTGGCGACGACGTCTATCACGGCGGCGGCGGCCTCGACATCGTCGAGTTCGACGGCGGAGGCCGGGACGCCATCGACGTCAACATGGCCGCCGGCACCATCACCGGCCGCGCGCCGGGGTCCAACATCGGCAACGATACGCTGGATTCCATCGAGCGCATCCGCGGCTCGGAGTTCGCGGACCGCTACGACGCCACCGGCTTCTCGAACCTCAGCACGAATGCCGGCTCCTCCGGCAATTTCAACCGGTTCGAAGGCCAGGGCGGCGCGGACGAGGTGATCGGCAACGGCAACACCTACCTCGACTATTTCAACACAAGCGCCGCCATCACCGTGACGACGACCGGGCAGGGCATCGGTACGGCGACGGCCACCTACGGCAGCAACACCGCGACCGACACGTTCAGCGGTGTCGCCGCCGTCAACGGCGGCAACTCCAACGATACCTTCAATGGCGGCAGCGGCGCCGACCTGTTCTTCGGAGGAGGCGGCAACGACTTCATGAACGGCGGCGCCGGCGACGACACGCTGGAAGGCGGGGCGGGGGCCGACTCGCTGAATGGCGGCACGGGCTTCGACTACGCGCAGTACCGCAACGCGGGGGCGGCGGTGAGCCTCATCCTTGCCAGCGGCGGCTTTGCGGGCGACGCGCTTGGCGATCACTTCAACAGCATCGAAGGCGCGATCGGTACGAACTTCAACGACACCCTGACAGGCAGCAACGTTGGCAACATCCTGGTCGGCGGCCTGGGGGCAGACACCCTGAACGGCGGCGCGGGCGACCACATGTCGTTCGACGATACCGACTACGCGTCGTACTTCACGTCCTCGGCCGGCGTGACGGTATCGATCGCCAATCCTGGCGCGAACACGGGGGAGGCGTTCGGCGACACCTTCGCCAACATCAACGGTTTGATCGGGTCCAACTTCAATGATGTGCTGACCGGGTCCGATGTCTTCAATGATGTCTTCATCGGCGGGTTTGGCAACGACACGCTGAACGGTATGGCCGGTACCGATCTTGCTCGCTACGACTCCGCGGTCTTCGGCATCAGCGTCACGATGGGCTCGGGTATTGTGAATGGCGGCGCCGGGCAGGATACGCTCCTGTCGATAGAAGGCATCTGGGGGTCCAACTTCGCCGACACCTACGATGCCTCGGCGTACACGGCCGGCACGCCGGGCGCGCCGTTCGACGACTTCAACTTCTTCGAGGGATTCGGCGGCACCGACACGATAGTCGGGTCGCCGACGGCTACCCCGGGCGGCATCCTCACCACGAGCATCCACTATACGCAGGCCACCGCCGGCATCTGGGTAACCATGACCGGCGCGGCGGCAGGCAACGTGTCGGCGACCTACGGGGCCGATACCTCGGTCGACACTTTCACGAACGTGAACAGTATCGTTGGCTCGAACTTCAATGACACATTCAACGGAACCAGCGGTGCGCAATCATTCGACGGCGGAGGTGGCGGCGACGTCCTGCAGGGAGGGGCAGACAACGACTTGCTTTCCGGCGGGGACGGCAGCGATCAACTGATCGGCGGTACGGGAGATGATTTCCTCGTGGGCGGCGCCGGTGCCGATGTGTTGGATGGCGGCGATGGTATCGACATGGTTTCCTACTACGAGTATTCCCTGGGCGGAGGCGGCGTAATCGGCCTCACCGCATCGCTCGAGAATTCTTCGATCAACACCGGCAGTGCCGCCGGCGACACTTACGTCTCGATCGAGAATCTCGCGGGAACCTTCGGGAACGACACGTTGGTGGGCAACAGCGGTAACAACATCATCGACGGCGTCTTTGGCGCCGACTTCTTCAACGGTCGAGGCGGCCTGGATACGCTCAGGGGCCTGGGCGGCGGCGACACGTATGTCTTCGATTCGGCGATCGGCGCCGGCAACGTCGCCACGATTGACGGCTACGTGCATGGACAGGATCACTTCAACCTGGACAATGCCATCTTTACGCAACTCGGGCCCGAGGGTGGGCTCGACGCATTTACCTTCGTGAACGGTACCGCGGCTCTCGATTCGAACGATCGCATCATCTTCGACAGCACCACGGGCAACGTCATGTTCGATGCCGACGGCTCGGGCGCAGGGGCTGCGGTGGTATTCGCGACGATGCAGAACCTGCAAGGCGGGCCGTTGAACCATACTGACTTCCTGATCGTCTGACGTTAGAGACGATGGCCTGGACCGGATTTGCCGGTCCGGCCTACAGGAGGCGTTTCATGCCGTTCGCGCAAAGCAGGGCCTGGCGCACCGTAGCGGGCTTTGTCGTCGCGCCGATGATGCCGGCGCTGATCCTCGCCGCCGTGGTGCTCGCCGCCGGCGGCGATTCGCAGACGCTGGGGTATGCGGCCTTCGCCAGCTACGTCTCATACCCTTTCGCGCTGCTGGTCGGCCTTCCGTCGTTCCTGGTCATGCGCCGCAAGCGCTGGGACGGCTGGCGTGCCTATGCGGTAGCGAGCCTCGTCCTCGGACTCGTCTTCCTGGCAGTGTTTGCTGCTCTGGTGGGCGTGGACGGCGAAAAGGCCAACTCCGCCTGGCTGGCCCTGCTGGCCAATCTCGCTTTCCTTCTTCCGTTCGTGCTGGCCTGTGCGCTGGTATCGTCGATGGTCTTCTGGCTGGTGGTCCGGCCGGACCTTCGCTGACCCCGGGTCCGTGCCTTCGGCGATTTCATCCGGCCATGAGAAGATGTCCATCGTGGTGCGGCCGACCGTGGCGCTAACGTTCGCTCCCTGAATAGGCGAGGTGTTCCATGGCGCGGGTCAGCGAGATCGAGGAAGACGGTGGCGATCCCATCCTGAAGGCCGCCTTCGACAAGCAGCGCGAGATGTTGGGCGGCCTGCTCAATCCGACCAAGGTGATGGCGCACTGCCCGCCGATCCTGCGCGCCGCCGGCATGCTGGGCCAGTCGATCGAGCAGTCGGGACTTCTCCCCAAGGGGCTGCCTGCGCTGCTCTATGTGCGCGTCGCGACGATCAACGGCTGTCCGTTTTGAATTGATATCAACTCCAGCCGTGTGCTGGAGACGACGGAAGGCGGGATGGAGAAGCTGGCGGACGTCACGACGTGGCGCGACAGCACGCTCTTCAGCGAGGCCGAGCGGCTGGCGCTCGAATATGCCGAGCGTATCACCTACACCGACCGCAAGGTCGACGACGCGCTCGTCGACCAGCTCAAGCGGCACTACACCGAGGCCCAGATCGTCGAGCTGACGGCGGCCATCGCGATGGAAAACTTCCGTTCCAAGTTCAATCCCGCGCTCGGGATCGAGGCGCAGGGCTTCTGCATGGTGCCGAAACGGGATTAGACTGCCGACAACAATGAAGCTGGTGGAAACGATGACCGAGACCGTCCGCTACATCGACCGCACGAGGGCCTATTACCGGGCCCTCGGTTATCCGTCGGACTATGTCTGGGCGCGCTTCGACGAAGTACCGTTCGCGCCGCTCTCCAGGCCGCTGTCGCAGGCCAGGATCGGGCTCGTGACCACGGCGAGCCCGCCGGACCTCGGCAATCGCGATTCAGCCGGCAAGCGGCAGGTTTGGTCGGGCCCGGTCTCGCCGGCCCCGGCGACGCTGTTCACCGCCAACGTCGCCTGGGACAAGGAATCGACGCACACCGACGACCGGGCCAGTTTCCTGCCGATCGAGGCCATGCAGGAGCGGGTGGCGGAGGGTACGGTGGGCGATCTGGCCACTCGCTTCCATGGCGTGCCGACCGAATACAGCCAGCGCAAGACGATGGAGATCGACGCGCCGCAGGTGCTCGAGCGGCTGCGTGCCGACGGCGCCGATGTGGCGCTGCTCAGTCCGCTTTGACCCGTCTGCCACCAAACCGTGAGTTTGGTCGCCCGTCATCTCGAAGCCAACGGCATGCCGACCGTGATCGTTGGCTCCGCTCTCGACATCGTGGAATATTGCGGCGTGCCGCGCTTCCTGTTCACGGATTTCCCGCTGGGCAACCCCTGCGGCCCGCCGTGGCGGCGGGACCTGCAGCGCGTGATTGCGGGGCAGGCACTCGATCTTCTCGGGAGTGCCGAAGCGCCGCGCACGACACGGCGCTCCGATATCGCCTGGCCGTCCGATGACGACTGGCGGCCGCGTTACGGGAGCGTGAAGCCGGAAGAGATCGAGCGCCTCAGGAAGCTGGGCGAGGAGAGGCGCGAGCGACAGGCCGAGTCGAAGAAGCCCGGATAGGGCGGCTCTGCGCTCCCGGCGCTACTCCATCTGGATGTTGAGCTCGCGCAGCTTCTTGGCCCAGAAGGCATGTTCTTCGCCGACGAACTTGGCGAACTGGGCGCGGGTCCGATTCGGTGGCATTTCCAGTCCGTCGCGGGCAAGCGCCTCCTCGTACTTCGGGTTCTTCATGCCTTCCTTGGTCGCCTTCTCGATCTTGTCGAGGATGTCGGGCGGGGTCTTGGCCGGAGCGAACAGGCCCTGCCAGCTGGTGACGACGACGTCGATCCCCTGTTCCTTCAGGGTCGGCACGTCCGGCATCGAGCTCACCCGCTTGTCGCCGGTCACCGCCAGCGCCTTGAGGTTGCCGCCCTTCACCTGGGAAACTGCCGGCGGCAGGGACGAGAAGTTCATGGTGATCTGGCCACTGATCACGTCGGCAACCGCCGGGCCGGTGCCCTTGTACGGGACGTGGGTGAGCTTGACCCCGGCGGCTTCCGCGAACAGCGCGCCGGCCAGGTGGTTGTTGCCGCCCACGCCCGACGACGAGTAGGTGAGCTTCTCGGGATCCTTCTTGGCCAGCGCCACCAGTTCGGCCGCGTTCTTGACCGGAACCTTGTTACCGACCACCAGCACGTACTGGTAGTCCGTGATCTGGCAGATCGGCGCCAGGGCGGCGAGCGTGTCGATCATGCCCTTCTGGACATGCGGGTTGATGATCACGTTCGTGCCGACGGCGACGAACAGGGTCTGGCCGTCGGGCTTGGCGTTGGCGACGGTGCGCAGGCCGATCGAGCCGGCCGCACCGCCCTTGTTCTCGATGATGATCTGCTGCCCGATGACCGGCGTCATGACGTGCGCCAGCTCGCGGGCGTTGATGTCCGTGCTGCCGCCCGCGGCATAGCCCACGACGAAGGTGACCGGACCGGCCGGCCAGTTGGCCTGGGCGCGCACGGCCGATGGCAGCAACAGGGACGAGCCGCCAACGGCGAGGGCATGACGTCGGGTGATTGGGAACATGTTCTTCCTCCTCTGCCGCGCGCGGTTATCCGCGTCGCGCAACCTCAGTTTGCCAAAGACCTTGAAGCCAATCCCGCCCGGCAGCAAGCGGGGCTAGTTCTTTCCCGCGACGTACTTGCCCGCGCCATCGCCCGCGAGCTTGCCCAGCACCGCGCCGGAGACGAGGCCCGTGCCGCCCGGATAGTTGTGATAGAAAAGCCCGCCCACCAGTTCGCCCGCGGCGAACAGGCCGGGGATCGCCTGGCCGTCGGTGTTCTCGACCTCGCCCTCGTTGCTGATCTTCAGGCCGCCGAAGGTGAAGGTGAGGCCGCAGGTCACGGCATAGGCCTCGAACGGACCCTGGTCGATCGTGTTGGCCCAGTTGCTCTTCGGCACGGCGAGGCCGCGCGTGCCGCGGCCGTCCTTGATCGCCGGGTTGAACGTCACGTCGGTCATGACGGCGGCGTTCCATTCCTTGATCGTCTTGAGGAACTGCTCCCGGTTCACGCCCTCGAGCTTGGTCGCCAGCTCCTCGATCGTGTCGGCGCGGACCTTGGTCATGCGCTTGATGCGATACTCGTCGCGCAGCTTGTCGAGCACCTTCGAATCGAAGATCTGCCAGGCAAATTGCTGCGGCTGCGCCAGGATCACCGCGCCGTACTTGGCATAGGTGTAGTTGCGGAAGTCCGCGCCCTCGTCGACGAAGCGCACGCCATTGGCGTTCACCATGATGCCGAGCGGGTAGGAGTGCTTCTGGAAGTTGTCGCCGACATCGAGATCGCCGAACTCCGGCGCGTTCATGTCCCAGCCGACCGCGTGGCCGCCCGACCAGTTGCCGTGCGGCTTGGCGCCGATCGCCAGCGCCATGTTGATGCCGGCGCCGGTGTTGAAGCGGGTGCCGCGCACCTTGGCGAGATCCCAGGTCGGGCCGAGGTATCGCGTGCGCATCTCGGCGTTGCTCTCGAAGCCGCCGCAGGCCAGCACGACGGCCTTGGCGCCGATCCGCACCTTGCGGCCCTTGTGGCGGGCGATGACGCCGCGAACGACGCCGTCTTCCTCGATCAGCGACACCGCCGCCGTCTCGTAGTGGATCGGGATGCCAGCCTTCACCGCGGCCTTGTGCTCCAGGTCGACGAGACCCGGACCGCCGCCCCAGGCCTCGACCGCGAGGCCGCCCCAGAACTTGTACTTGCCGTTCACCTTGAAGGCCTGGCGGCCGTAGGAGGGCTGGAAGCGCACGCCCTTGGAGCGCATCCACTTCATCGTCTCGAAGCTGCGGCCGATCAGGATGTCGGTCAGCTCGGGGTCGCAGCGGTAGTTGGTGACCCGGCCCATGTCGTCGAGATATTCGTCGGCCGAGTAGCTGCCGAAATCGACGTCGCGCTTCTCGTCCTCGGTCAGGTCGTAGAGCTGGACCAGGTCGTCGACGCCGTGGAACACCACGCGCATGGCGCCGGCCGTGTAGGTGCTGTTGCCGCCGCGTTCGGCCTCCGGAGCCGCCTCCAGCATGGCAACCGAGGCGCCCGTCTCGCGTGCCGCGAGAGCCGCACAGGCCGCCGCATTGCCTGCACCCACAACCAGTACATCGACCTGAAAATCGTCCACGCCTCGCTCCTCGATTCCGGCACCAAACTTGCGTTACAATAGGCGCAATGGGTGATCGTTTCGACCGTCTTGCGGTCCGACATGCAAATGTCGAGGTCCTGCTACGCCGTCCCGGCATCGGGCACAATAACGGGCCGACCTTCGACATGTCGTGGGGAGCCTGGGTCTGGCGCCGCGCCGCCGCCAAGGCCTGGAAGACGCCCAGCCCGGAAGTCGCGAAAATGCGCGTCCGTCGGGCCGAACGGTTGGGGATCACCTACAAGGAACTGACCGCAGCGCTCATGAACACCGGTGCCAATCTGGGTGCCGCGGTGATGCCGCTGTCGCTGGCTGCCCGGGTGCGCCGCGGACCCAACCGCGAGATCATCGTCGAAGCCCGCAATTCGGTGGCCGCCCTGGTCGCGAAGTTCGGAGGTCGGCTTTTTCTGCTGGGCGATATCGATGCCGTGCCGGCTCTCACCGAAGAGGAGCGCGCCAAGTTCCTGTCGACCGTCAACCGCGCCTTCGACGGCAAGGTCGAGGCGATCGGCTGGGGTCATGACGGCAAGGCGATCCGCGCGATGCTCAAGGCGAATGCCGTACCGCATCAGGAGGCGTTCCTGGTCGGCGCCGGCGTCGGCCATCAGGTACTGGGCGAGGCGGCCGGCCTGCCGTTCACCAAGGACATCGATACGTGGCTCGCCCCGACAGGGTGAGGTATTGCATGAGGCATGACCTCATCGTTTGAACCGCCTCTCAAGGGCGTCCGCGTCGTCGAACTCACCCACACCATCCTCGGCCCGTCCTGCGGCATGATCCTGGCCGACCTCGGCGCCGAGGTGATCAAGGTCGAGCCGGTCGACGGCGACCGCACGCGCAAGCTGCGCGGCTTCGGCGCCGGCTTCTTCGGCTACTTCAACCGCAACAAGAAGAGCCTGGCGCTCGATGCCGATTCGCCCGAGGGCCGCAAGGTACTGGTGAAGCTGCTGGAGAAGGCCGACGTGCTGATCGAGAACTTCGCGCCGGGTTCGATGGCCAAGCGAAAGTTAGGTCCGGCAGACCTCGAGAAGATCAACCCGCGCCTCGTCTACTGCGCGCTGAAGGGCTTCCTGCCCGGGCCCTACGAGAAGCGGCCGGCGCTCGACGAGGTCGTGCAGATGATGGGCGGGCTGGCCTACATGACCGGCCCCAGCGGGCGGCCATTGCGCGCCGGCACCTCGGTGATCGACATCGTGGGCGGCATGTTCGGCGCCTTCGGGACGGTGCTGGCGCTGAAGCAGCGCGACCGGACGGGAAAGGGCGGACTGGTCGAGAGCGCACTGTTCGAATCGGTCGTCTTCCTGATGGGCCAGCATCTCGCGATCACCGCGATCAACGGCGCGCCGCCGCCGCCGATGCCGGAGCGCGTGAGTTCATGGGCGATCTACGAGATCTTCA
>LSKJ01000342.1 GCA_001557035.1 Rhodospirillaceae bacterium CCH5-H10
CCCATCCTTCGAGACGGCGCTTCGCGCCTCCTCAGGATGAGGTCGGTGGGTCAATCCGAGACGGAAAGCCTCTAGCGGCCGCGCAGCATCCGCCAGCCGTTCTGCAGGTGGCGCATCGGCCCCCAGACGTGGCGGGTCCGCATCATGTGCCAGCGCTGCGGCTCGTTGTCGGGGCCGGCGATGGCCCCGGCATCGTCGACGAAATCCGTGATGCCGACGGCGTCGGTGTCCCACGGGCCGGTCGTCTTGAAGATCGTCGTCTTGGCGCCGTACTGCAGCAGCGTCTTCGACATGCCGGTCGCCATGAAATCCATGTAGCGCGGCAGGCTTTCGGGGCGGCAGAGATAGCCCTTGTTGAATCCGACGGCGAGCAGGCGGAAGCTGAACGGATTCTTCTCGAGGAAGCGGATGACCTCGGTCGTATTGGCCGGGTAGCGCGGCGAGAAGAAATCGTCGATCACGACGATGCCCTCGGTATTCACGATGCGGTTGGCGAACTCCAGTTCGCGATAGACGGCGGTGCCGGTATGCTCGCCGTCGATGTGGAACCAGCGCACCGACTGGTGCATCGCCTGCAGGTCGAGCTTGGCGGGAAGGTCCGCGGACGGGCCGGAGAGGGGCACGATGTTCGTGGGCTGGGTACCGACCGATTCGATCGAGCGGCGGACGGCGGCCTCATCCAGCCGCAAATCGCACAAATAGAGCTTCTCGTTGCCCTTGCGATAGGAGGCGAGGACGGACGCCGAACGGCCCCGCCAGACGCCGATCTCGAACAGATCGCCGGAAACATTGGCCTGCTGGTCGAGCAGGGCGCGCCAGACGCAATAGGACTGGAACATGAACCAGCCCGGAATTGCGTCGATTTTCTCCCAACTGAGCATCCGCCATCCTCGTTTGCCGCGCCTTGCTAACAGCGCCCCATCGACGCTGCAAGCCGTCAGCGCTTGCACCCCCGGCAAGGGTCCTGTAGGCCCGCACGCGGGGAAATGCCAACAACTACAGTCGCATACAGGGCCACGGTCGGCCTCCTTTGGACACTGGTGCTCTGGCATAGCTGGGAGTGCCGGGGGCTGTTCGTTGACGGTTCTGCATTCCTCGTGCAGGTCGCCCGGCGCGAATTCTTCTTCGATTTCTACGATCCACGCCTGTTTGCGATGGTCCTGGGGCAGGCGCCGATCCTGACGGCCGTGTTCCTGGGCGTCACCGACCTGCATCTTCTGGCGCAGCTTCTGTCGCTGGGCCTGTTCGCCCTGCCGACGGCCCTCTACCACCTCGCCCTTCAGCGGGTGAAGGACGACGCGATCCTGCTCTCGGCGGTGCTGGCGGCGATCGGCGTCGTCTTCATGACGACCTCTTTCTTCATCGTCGGCGAATACAATACCGCCTATGCGATCGGCATCGTCGTCGCGGTGCGCCTGGCGACGGCGCAGAAGCTGACCGTCGAGGACGGCGCCTTCCTCGTCGCAGTCGGCCTGCTGGCGATCCGGGCCTACGAGGTGATGCTCTATCTGGGGCCGGTGCTCGCCCTGATGATCGCCTGGACGGTCTACCGGATCAGACCGCGGCCGGCCCTCGCCACGACGCTCTACCTCCTGGCGATCCTGCCCTTCCTGGGCGGCATGCTGGTCGCCGCCAATTCACTGATCAATCCGTTCTCGCAGGACCATCTCAGCCGGACCGCCGCGACCGTGCTCGATGCCTGGCAGAACATCCAGTTCGACCTGGCCCTGCTGTCGGCGCTGGTGATCTTCGGCTGGGCGGCGGTGCGGCCGCAGGATCTCAGCACCCGCAAGCCCTATCTTTTTGCCGGCATCTTCCTGGTGCTGCTCGCTCTGTCTCCGCTGCTGGTGCTCACCGATACGCTGGTGCGTCCGCATGCCAAATCGCAGTACACGGCGCGCAGCATCGCGGGCCTCGTCATGACGGTCATCGTCATCCTCATCTGGCTCTACACGTCGCCTCTCGGAACCCGCATCAAGTCGTTCGTGGCGCTGCGCCGGCCGGAAGTGTCGCGCCGCATGCTGACCTTCGGTTGCCTGATGGTGCTCGCGATCCTGCCCTCGAACGCCTATCTGACGTTCGAGTGGCGGAGCTACCTGGACACGGTTCGAACGATCGTCCGCAGCCAGAGCGGCGTCATCGAATTCGAGTCCACGCCGCTCGCCAAGCGTCCGCTCGAGACGTTGGTCGAATCGTGGATCCTGCCCAGCCAGAGCCTGATCCTGCGCGAGAAGCGCGGTGACGGCATCATCGCCCCGCCCCGTGGCTTCAATTCATGGCAGCCGTTCCCGCCCGCCGAGCCCTATCCGCTGGGCTCCTACGTGTGGCGCGACTGAGCGTGTCGACCTTGTCTCCGGTTGCCGTAGCCCGGGGTGTCGTCCTGCTCCTGTGGCTGCTCGCGCTGCACAATACGCTGGCCGGGCGCGCGCTGTTCTGGGACGGCGCGTCCTTTCTGGTGAACCTGCTCGACCACGGCCGCTTCCACGATTTCTACGCCGCCCGCGCCCATGTCGACTGGGTCACGCAAGCGCCGGTTCTCCTGCTCGCCAAGCTGGGCGTTCGCGACACCAGGCTGTTGACGATGGTGTACTCGGCGGCCCTGTTCGCGTTGCCGACGGCCTTCTATCACCTCGCCCTGATGCGGGTACGGCGCGATCCGGTGCTGCTGACGGCGGTACTTGCGATCGTGGCGGTGGTTTATCTTCCGTCTTCGTTCTTCATCGTCGGCGAATACAACGTGGCCTTCGCCTGCATCACGGCGGCGATGTCGATCGCGCTCACGACCGATGGCCGCAGCCGCGGCGATGCCGCTTTGCTGCTGGGGTTCGGCCTGCTGTGCCTCAGGTCATACGAGGCGGTGATCTATCTGGGACCTCTGGTGGCCGCGGCGATCCTGTGGTCGATGCGACAGAGCGACGATCCGGCGACCCGCACGCTGCGTGGGCTGGCGGCGCTGGCGTTCGTGGGGGGCGCGCTCATCTCCGCCATCACCATCGTCGACTACTGGGATCACCCGCACTTCATGAAGGTGCGCTCCACCAGCGTCGATTTCTGGCAGAACATGCAGTTCTCGATCCCGCTGGCGGGCTTCCTGATCTGCGCCGTCGCGGGGATCCGGCGCCCGGCCTGGTTGCAGGGCAGGGGCCCGATGGTGGTGATGGGCGTCATCGCCCTCCTGCTCGCGCTGTCACCCTGGTGGCGGGTCGTGCACGGTCCGTCGATCCTCTACCCGCCATCGCACTACGTGGCCCGCCAGGCTGCCGGCATGCTGCTGGCAGCCCTTCTCGTGGGCATGTGGGTGCAGGTCGCACGCCCCAATCCACCGGCGATCTTCGTCGTCGTGCGCCAGCCCGAGGTGGCGCGGCGCATGATGCTCGCGCTGGCGGCGCTGACGGTTGCCGCTTCGGTGCCGGACATCGCGCTGACCCGCCTTTGGGCCGGCTACATCGAGCGTCTGCGCATCGTCGTCGACGGCGCCGACGGGTTGGTCCGCGCGGAAACGTTGCCGCTGCACGACTGGCCGAACAAGCTGTTCTTCCAGGATTGGTCCTACCCGGCCTTGAGCGCCGTGGTGAGCCGTTCGCCGGGCCGCTCCTATGTCGTGTCCGACCAGGACTATCTCAGCAATCCGCCATTCGAGCCCGCATGCGGGCTCCTGCCGCGCCTGAAGGGATACGGCTGGCGAACTTGAACTTGTCGCCGGTGCGAGGCGCCCCATCTAAGGCGAAGTGTTAGTGCTTCAGGCACCATCGGGGACGACCGGTATCGCACGATGACGGAATCTTTGTTCGGCAAGGCAAACAGGGCTCTCACGACGAAGATTCTCGCGGGAATCGGTGGCCTGCTGGCTGCTTTCCTGTCTTTCGCGCTGTCGGTCTATCACAGCCGCACGGCGGGCGAGGTCCCCAGGGTCGATCCGGGAAAGGTCATCGACGCCGGGCGCTGGAACGTCACCGTGACGTCGGCGAGCGTCGCGCCGCAAATGCCGGATGGATCGCACGTTTCGCAGGGGAAGAAGGCGTTGGTCGTCGATCTGATCCTGGAGAACCGGTCCGCCGAGAGTTCGAACATCTACGGCGACGCGCTCAAGATCGAGAACCTTCCGGACTTGGCAAAGCCGCTGTTCTATCTGACTCGCGACCGGGCATTGCTCTGGGATATGCAGCCCACGATGCCGGAGCCGGTGAAGGCCGTGTGGCAGGTCCCGCAGGACCAGGTTCTGCCGGCGAAGGTTAAGCTCGCCGTCATCGGCGCGATCTTCAAGCCGCGTGACAATCTCTACGCCGCGCCCGGCTGGTTTCCGACCAGGCCGGTCGCGACGGTCGATCTTCCGCTGGCGGCGAGAGAAGAGGCCGGCCGATGAGACGCCTGCTGTCGGCGGCGTTGATGATCGCGCTGGCGGGCGCGATCCTGCTCTTCCTGCAATCGACGACGCCACCCTATGCGATGCTGACCGGCCCGATCAGCACGTCGGGCGTGCAGGGCGACACCGTTGCGAGTCGGACCTTCAGTGCGCGGGTGGACAAGGCCGTGCAGGCAAAGACGATCGCCTACAAGCGCTTCGGGAAGGACGTGGAACGGGAAACGAGCGGCGTCTGGCTGCTCGTCGCCGTCGAGGCGCGGGTCGGCCCGCAAACCATGCCGATTCGCGCGGCGACGATTCGGGGCGCGTCCGGTCGCCTCTATCGCCAAAGCCGTCGCGCGGACGGTGCGCCGCAGCTGTTGTCCACCAAGACGGTGCAGCCGGGCCTGCCCACGACGGGCCTTCTGGTCTTCGAGCTGCCAGAGGAAGAAACCACGGATATGTCGCTGCTGTTGTCAGGCCAGTACGGGCCGCAGCTCCAGGACGAAATCGCCATCGCGCTCGACACGAAGAAGATTGCGCTGCGCGACAAGGCAGTGATCGGCAATGACGGCCTCTAGGCGCGAAAGAAAGCTGCGGCTTCTGTCGCTGATCGCCTTGCTGCCGTTGCTCGTGGTGGCGTTCGCGGTGAATGCCCGGCGCAACGTCGAGAATTATGTCGAGCAGATCGAGACGAGCGTGCGACCAGTGGCCGCCGGTCAGTCCTATGCCGGCGCCGAGTGGCAGATCGCGACGGTGCGTCTGATCGGTGACGGGCGTGACACCAAGGTGACGTTTCCCGGCCAGATGCGCCTCGTGATCGTTCAGCTGATGGCGACCGCGCGGGAGGAGATCGGTCAGGGATGGTCGCAATGC
>LSKJ01000343.1 GCA_001557035.1 Rhodospirillaceae bacterium CCH5-H10
CTTCGCGGCGACCGCCTTGCCCTTCTTCAGCGTGCCGCCTTCAACGGAGACGAAGGACGGGCAGAAGCCGTTCTGGCAGGAGAAGTCCTTGTTGCAGGACGACTGGTCGATGGCGCGCTTGCGGCCGAACTCGGTCTCGACCGGCACGACCGAGAGGCAGTTCGACTTCACCGAGCAGTCGCCGCAGCCCTCGCACACCGCCTCGTTGATGAAGAGGCGCTTGTTGGGATCGGGGAAGGTGCCGCGCTTGCGGCGGCGGCGCTTCTCGGCGGCGCAGGTC
>LSKJ01000344.1 GCA_001557035.1 Rhodospirillaceae bacterium CCH5-H10
GACGGATAGAGAGGCGAGCGTCGATGGGCTGGGCGCCGCGGGCCTGAAGAAACTCGAACTCGCCAAGGCGATCGCGACGGGACCGAAGCTCCTGCTGGCCGACGAGAGTCTGGGCGGCCTCGACGAGACCGAGATGGACCAGGCGGCCGAGATGCTGCGGAAGATCCGCACCGAACTCGGTATCACCATCATCTGGGTCGAGCACATCATGGGCGTGCTCATGCGTGTCGTGGACCGCGTCATGGTGCTGGATCACGGCGAGAAGATTTCCGAGGGCCTGCCGAGCGCGGTGTCGCACGATCCCCGCGTCATCGAGGTCTATCTCGGCACCGATGCCCACGCCACGCAGGCCACGGCCGCGGCGGCCGCTGCCGCCGGCGGCGGCACTGCCCAGCGCTGACGGGGCCGAGCCATGCTTGAACTCAGATCGATCGACGCTGGCTACGGCCGGTTCCAGGCGCTGTTCGGCATCGACCTCGACGTCAAGGCGGGCGAGGCAGTCGGTGTGATCGGCCCCAACGGCGCGGGCAAGACCACCCTGATGCGCGTCATCTCCGGCCTGATCCGCCCGACCAAGGGTTCAATCAGCATGCAGGGGACCGACGTGCTCGCAACCCCGGCGCACCGGATCGTGAGCCTCGGCATCGCCCACGTGCCGGAGAACCGGCGCCTGTTTCCGCGCCTCAGTGTCGAAGACAATCTTCGCATGGGCGCCTTCATGCCCGAGGCGAGGGCGCGCTATCGCGAGCGCATGGACTTCGTGTTCGACCTGTTCCCGCGCATGAAAGAGCGTCGCAACCAGCTGGCCGGCACCATGTCGGGCGGCGAGCAGCAGATGTGCGCCATCGGCCGTGCGCTGATGAGCGACCCCAAGCTGCTGCTGCTCGACGAGCCGTCGGCCGGCCTCGCACCGGTTGTGGTGCAGCAGGTCTTCGAGCTGGTGAAGCGCATCCGGGCCGGCGGTCTCACGGTGCTGATCGTGGAGCAAAACGTGCAGCAGGTGCTGCAGGTCGTCGACCGCGCCTACCTGCTCGAGGCCGGCTCGATCCGCGCCTCCGGCGCCTCGGCCGATCTGTTGGCCGACGACTCGATTCGTCAGGCGTATCTCGGTGTGTAGGTGAAGCGATGATGGAAATTTTCGACATCTACCTGCTCGAGGCTCTGGTCAACGGCATCCTGCTGGGCGGTGTGCTGGCGCTGCTGGCGCTCGGCCTGAACCTGATCTTCGGCGTCATCGACGTGACGTGGATCTGCTACGCCGAGCTGGTCATGATCGGCATGTACGGCATGTACTATCTGTTCTCCGTCTACGGCCTGCCGTACTGGGTCGCCGCGCCGATCTGCATCCTGCTAGTGGCCGCCATGGGGGCGGCGCTGCATTTCCTCGTGATCGCGCCGCTGCTGTCGGCGCCGCCGATCAACCAGCTCCTCGCCACCGGTGGCGTGCTGTTCGTGTTGCAGAGCTTCGCCACGGTGGCCTTCGGCATCGACTTCCGCAATCTCGGCATCCGCCTGCCGGTGCTGGCGCTGGGCGAGATGCACTTCAGCTACGCCCGCCTGCTGGCCTTCTGCGCGGCGCTGATCGGCATGGTCGCGGTCTATCTCTTCATGACGCGCACCTATACCGGCACGGCCATCCGCGCGATCGCGCAGGACCGCCAGATCATGGCGCTGATGGGTGTCGACACGAAGAAGATCTACCTCGTCACCTCGGCGCTGGGCGGCGGCCTGGCGGGTCTCGCGGCCTGCCTGCTGGTGCTGCAGTACGACGTCCATCCCTTCGTCGGCCTGTCGTTCGGTCCGATCACCTTCCTGATCTGCGTGCTGGGCGGACTGGGCAACTTCGTGGGCGGCTTCGTGGCGGCCTTCCTGTTCGCCGAGATCATCTCGCTCGGCGGTCTCTTCTCCGACCTCGAATGGGGCTACGTGCTCGCCTTCGCCTTCTTCATCGTCATGATGTTCATCCGGCCCGCCGGCCTGCTGGCGAAGCGCTCATGAACAAGCAGCTCGCCTGGGGCGTCGGCCTGGCGGCGCTGGTCGCGCTGCCCTTCGTCTATCGGGACCCGTACCATCTGCACATCCTGGTGCTGATCCTCATCTGGTCGTTCGCCTACACGTCGTGGTCGATGATGGGGCGCTTCGGGCTGGTGTCGCTGGGCCACGGCGGCTTCATGGGTGTCGGCGCCTATGTGACGACACTGCTGTGGAACCATCTCGGCGTTTCACCCTGGATCGGGATCCCCGCCGCCATGCTCTGCGCCGGTGCGCTGGCGCTGGTCGTGGCCTATCCGTGCTTCCGCTTCCGCATCACCGGCCACTATTTCGCGCTGGTGACGCTGGCCCTCTCGGGCATCGTCCTGCAGATCATCATCGCCACCCGCGATTACACCGGCGGTTCGCTGGGCTACACGCCGGAGCGCACCAAGGGCAGCCATATCCTGGCCCTGCAGTTCGACGACAAAGTCGTGTGGTACCTGATCGCGCTCGGCATCTGGGCCGGCGGCCTGGCGGTCTGGTACTGGATCGACCGCAGCATGAGCCGCTACGCCATGGAGGCGATCTCGGAGGACGAGGACGCCGCCGCCGCCGCGGGGGTCAACGTGACGGCCGAGAAACTGCGCATCACAGTGATCAGCGCCGTCATGACGGCGATGGCGGGCGCCCTCTACGGCCAGTACCAGATGTTCATCTCCCCCGACACGGTAAGCGGCATCGCAGTCTCTCTGCAGATGGTGTTCGCGGCCGTGGTGGGTGGCATCTACGTGGCGCTGGGACCGACGGTCGGCGCCATCATCACCATCCTGCTGGCCGAGATACTGCGGATCGGGTTCGGGACCAAGGCGGTAGGCTACGACAACCTCGTCTACGGCATCCTGCTGGTCCTGTTCATCATCTTCCTCCCCAAGGGCATCCTGGGCAGCTTGCTTGCGTGGCTGAAGTCGCCTAGCAAGCACAAGGATGGATGAGTTCGATTTCGTCGTCGTAGGGGCGGGGTCCTCCGGCGGCCCGATCGTTGACCGGCTGACCGCGGGCGGGCGCTATTCCGTCCTGTTGCTGGAGGCCGGCCCCGACGCCAGGAGCCGCTGGCTGTCGATTCCCGCCGGCTTCGCCAAGACCTTTCTCGATCCCGCCGTGAACTGGAAGTTCAGGACGGAGGCCGAGCCGGAACTCGGCGGCCGCCGGATCTATTGGCCACGCGGCAAGGTGATCGGTGGTTCCAGTGCCATCAACGGCATGGTGTATATCCGCGGCCTCGCCTCGGATTACGACCAGTGGCGCCAGATGGGCAACGAAGGCTGGTCGTTCGAGGACTGCCTGCCGTATTTCCGGCGTCTCGAAGGATACGCCGACGGGGAGACCGCGCTTCGCGGCGGCAACGGGCCGGTCAAGATCACCCAAAGGGACTACGTCAACGAGCTGGGCGATACGTTCCTGGCGGCCTGCACCGAGGTCGGCCTCGATTCCAACGACGACTTCAACGGTCCCGACCAGATCGGCGCGGGCTATTATCACGCGACGGCGAGCGATGGCCGGCGCAACTCGACGGGACGCGCCTACATCGCGCCCGCCCGCCGCCGCTCCAACTGCAAGGTCGTGACCGGGGCCCTCGTCGAACGCGTGGTGATCGAAGACGGTCGCGCCGTCGGCGTCGCCTTCAAGGTCCGTGGCAGGAGCCGGATCGCCCGGGCGCGCCGTGAAGTCATCCTCAGTGCCGGCACCGTCGGCTCGCCGCAGATCCTGCAGCTTTCAGGGATTGGGCCCGGTGCCCATCTCTCGTCCCTCGGCATTCCCGTCGTCCGCGACCTGCCGGGCGTGGGCGAGAACCTGCAGGATCACTACTGTGTCCGCTCGACCTACAAGACGTGGTGGCGGCTGACGCTGAACGACGACTTCAGCACGTTTCCCCGGCGCGTCAGCGCCGCGTTCCTCTATGGCCTGGCGCGGGTCGGGCCGCTCACGGCCATGCCGGCCTTCGCGGGCGCTTTCGTGAAGCTCCTGCCGCAATCGTCGGAGCCCGACACCCAGATCCATTTCTTCCCCTGGTCGGTCGACCGCATGGACAAGGGTCCCCATCCTTTCTCGGGCTTCACCATCCTGGCGAACCAGTCGCGCCCCGAGAGCCGCGGCCATATCCGCGTCACTTCGCGCGACGCTGCGGCACCTCCGGCGATCATGGCCAACTACCTGTCGAGCGAGACCGACCGGCAGGCGGTCATCGCCGCCGGCAAGTTCGAGCGTCTCCTGGCCCGCAGTTCCGCATTGGGGCGTATCATCACCGACGAGATGCTTCCGGGCGTCGAGGTCTGGTCCGACGAGGATTTCCTCGATTATGCGCGGCGCGAGGGCCAGTCGGCCTACCATCCGGTCGGTACCTGCCGCATGGGACGCGATGCAGAATCGGTAGTGGATCCGCAGTTGCGGGTGCACGGGATCAGGGGCCTGCGCGTGGCCGATGCGTCGGTGATGCCGACGCTGGTGTCGGGCAACACCAACGCCGCCTGCATGATGATCGGCGAGAAGGTCTCAGACCTGATCCTGGCCGACGCGCAGCGATAGCGCGGCGATCGCCAGCGGCGCGTCGCGGCCGCGAATCGACAGGGTCGGCAACGGCTCGGCCTGCAATCCGGAAGGAAGTCGAACGAGCGTCAGCAGTTCTGCCGAGACCAGCACGTCGCGGCGCAGGGTCTTGGAAGCCTCGAGCAGTCGCGCGGCGACGTTAAGCGTGTCGCCGACATAGGCAATCTCGCGGCGCACATCGCCGATTTCGCCGGCAACGATCTCCCCGCAATGGAGTGCGGCCCGGAACTCGGGGACGACCCCGAACCTGTCGCGGTAACGCGCGGCATTGCGAACCATGAAGTCGCGCGCGAGGAACGGGCAGGTGAGGCAGTCACCCTCGTTGAGCGCCGGCCCGGCGGGCCAGGTCAGGATCGCCTCGTCACCCACGTACTTGTGGATCTCCGCATCGCATTCCAGCGCGGCATCGGCGATGTCGCGGAAGAAGGCGTTGAGCAACTCATGGAAGCGGATCGCGCCGAGCTTCTCCGCAAGCCCCGTCGAATCCTTCATGTCGATCAACAGAAAGGCCTTCTGTTCGCGTCTGGGCCGTGCGTAGCGTCCGACCAGCAGGTTCTTCAACGTGCCGAAGCCCAGCAGTCGCCCCGTCTCCACGACGAGGTTGCCGAACACGGACATGCCGATGGAGAACAGGATGGAATTGCTGAAGTTGGGAGTGAGGATGATGACATCCGAACTGCCGATCGCCATGACCAGGCGTGACACGATCAGGCCGGCAACGATGACGACGCAATAGAACAGCACCTTGACGAGAAAGTATCCGGCGAGCGGCAGGCGCCGCATCCAGCCGAGCGAGTCGACGCGTGAGCGCCGCACCTCGAAGAATATGATTGGCGTGCCGATCAGCAATGACGTGAGGATGCCCTGCAGAACGCCTCGAATCGGCGGTTCGTCCGCCGGAGCCACGGCGTGGCCGAAGTAGGCACTGATCACGGCGCTTGTCAGGCTGATCCAGAAGATGACCCGCCATTCGCGGCGG
>LSKJ01000345.1 GCA_001557035.1 Rhodospirillaceae bacterium CCH5-H10
CAGAAGACCTGCCGGCGATAGCGTCGCTCTTCCGATGGACGGGATGATCCAGCGGAACGGTCAACCGAGCGGTGACGCGCCGTGTGCGAACCGTTGGGGAGATCCGTCGTTGACGCCGATCCGTCGAAACTTGCTGCAAGTCCTGGCCGGTGGCGTAGCCTTGTCCGCCGTGACCAACGCCACCGCCGCCTCGACCGCCACCATCGCGCTCCTCCATCTCGCGCCGCATCCCGGCGAGATCGCGGCCAACCGGCAGGCCATCGAACAGGCCGTGCGCCAGGCGGCCGCCAACGGCGCGCGCCTGATCGTGACGCCGGAACTGGCGGTGAGCGGCTATGGCTTTCGCGACCTTATAGGCACCGGCTGGATCGCCGAGGGCCAGACCGAGTTGCTCGCCTGGGCTGGCGCCCTCGCGCGCGAGACCGGCGCCACACTGGTGCTGGGCACGCCGGAAGCGACGCCCGACGCGCTGTACAACAGCATGGTGATCTTTGCGCCCGATGGTGCGGTGAGCGGCCGGCATCGCAAAATCAATGCGCTGCGTGTCGGCTCGGAATCCTGGTCGACGCCGGGCGATCGACCGACCGCGATCCCCATCGACGGTATCGGCCGCGTCGGCTTCTTCGTCTGCGCCGACATGTATTCGCAGCGCCTGGTCGACGAGACCGCAGCGCTTGGGGTCGACCTGCATCTTTCCTCGGCCGCGTGGGCGCCGGGTCATCACGGGCCCAACGGCGAGTGGGAGCGCGCTTCATCGACCACCGGCCGGCCCGTGCTCGTCTGCAACCGCACCGGCCACGACGTGCTCGACTTCAACGCGGCCTGCTCTCTCGCCGCCGTCGACGGCACGGTCGCCTTCTCTCATGCGTCCCTCGAACCGCGGATCGCGCTGGTCGACTGGACGCCCGACTCCCGGCGTCTCGCCGGCTGGCGCGTCCGATGACTCTCCGCTGTACACTGCTCGGTGTACTTTTCCTGATCTTCTCTGTCAGTGCAGTCACCGCGCAGACACCGCAGCGCGTCGTGACGGTGAACCTCTGCCTCGACCAGATGGCGATGCGACTCGCCGCTCCGGGCCAGCTTGTCGGCGTGAGCTACCTCTCTCGCGATCCTCGCATCTCGGTGCTGGCGGATCGGGCCGCGTCCATTCCCACGGTGCGGGCGACTGTCGAATCCATCCTGACCCTGCGACCAGACCTCGTGATCTTCGACCGCGATTCGCACGCGACGCTGAAACGCCTGCTGCGCATCGCCGGCATCCGCATGCTCGAAGTGAAGTGGGGCGCCTCGATCGACGATGCCGAGAGCATCATCGAGCGCATGGCCATCGCGATGGGACGCGAGGAGGTGGGCAAGGGCCTGATCGCCGACATGCGCGAGCAGAAGCGCCAGCTCGCCTGGACCGGTGCGCCCGTCACCACGGCAATCATGCTTCAGGCCAATCGCGGCACCGCCGGGAAGGGCAGCCTGATGGACGAGCTGCTGCGTGTCGCCGGCTTCCGCAATCTCGCTGCCGAAATGGGCATCCCGGCCTATGGCCGCATCGCGCTCGAGGAGATGCTCGTCAATCAGCCGGGCCTGCTGGTCCTCGACGGTGCGGCCAATGCCAATCCCGCGCGCGCGACCGAGTTCGTCGACCATCACGCGCTGCTCGCCCTCGCGGGAAAGACCCGGCTCGTGTCCCTGCCGATCAAGTATTCGATCTGTGCCGGGCCGGAGAATTTCGAGGCGATCCGTCTGCTCGCGGCGGCGCGGCCGTGAACCGCTGGCTCCTCCTGCTCGTCGCGGCGCTCTACCTGCTGTCGCTGGCCGTCGGTCCGGCCTGGTGGCCGTGGCGGCTGGGCAACGACGTCGGCTGGGCCATCGTCTGGGAACTGCGCGTGCCGCGCGCGACGCTCGGCCTTCTGATCGGCGGTGTGCTGGGCCTCAGCGGCGCGGTGCTGCAGGGCTGGCTGCGCAACCCGCTGGCCGAGCCGGGCGTGATTGGGGTTTCGGCCTGTGCCGGCTTCGCCGCGGTCTGCGCCTTCTACAGCGGTTTGGCCGCCGCCTTCGTCCTGGCCCTGCCGCTGGCCGGCATCGTCGGCGCCGGGATCGCCGTCGCCCTGCTGATGGGCGCGGTCCGGTCGGGCACCGGCACCGTCTCGCTGCTGCTGATGGGCGTCGCAATCAACGCCATCGCCGCCGCCCTGATCTCGCTGGTCCTGGCGATGTCGCCCAATCCCTTCGCCTACCAGGAGATCTCGCTCTGGCTCGCCGGCTCCATCGTCGACCGTGACCTGCGCTATCTCTTCATCGCCGCGCCCTTCATGATCCTGGGCGCAGTCATCGTGCTGGGCGCCGGACGCTGGCTCGATGCGCTGTCGCTGGGCGAGGACACCGCGCGCAGCCTCGGCGCCGACACGAAGTCGCTGGGCCTCAGGCTCACATTGGGCGTCGGACTGATGGTCGGTGCCGCCACCTCGGTCGCCGGCGTCATCGGCTTCGTCGGCCTGATCGCGCCGCACCTCGTGCGGGCGCGGGTCGATTTCCGGCCCGGCGCGACCCTCGTGCCTTCAATGCTGGTCGGCGCCGCCCTGGTCCTGATCGCCGATATCGCCGTCCGCCTGCTGCCGACCGCCTACGAACTCCAGCTCGGCGTCTTCACCTCGCTTGTCGGTGCGCCGTTCCTGGTGCGTGCCGTGCGCAAGGCCCGTGCGGCCTGGCTCGCCGCATGAGCGCCATCGCGGTTCGCGGATTGGTCAGCCGGCGGGGCGAGCGCGAAGTCCTGTCCGGTATCGACCTGGCCTTTGCGTCGGGCGAGGTCACGGCCATCGTCGGCCCCAACGGCGCGGGCAAGACGACCCTATTGCGCCATCTCGCCGGCCTCGATGCACCCACCGCCGGCCAGGTCGAGCTGGGCGGCGAGCCTCTCTCCAGCCTCGGCACCGCTATTCGCGGCCAGCGCATCGCCTACCTCGCGCAAGCTGCCTCGGCCTATTGGCCGCTGCGCGCGCACGACGTCGTGGCGCTCGGTCGATTGCCGCATGGCGCCGATCTCAGCCGGCCGGCCAAGGCTGCTGACGCCGCGGCCGTGCAGCATGCCTTGCAACGAGTCGATGGGGTGCGTCTCGCGCATCGCTCCATCGATACGCTTTCCCAAGGCGAGCGTGCCCGCATGATGATGGCCCGTGCCCTGGCGACCGAGGCCCCGGTCCTGCTGGCCGACGAGCCGGTCGCCAGCCTCGATCCCGCCTATGCGCTCGAAGCCATGGCGATCCTCCGCGGCGAAGCCGCGCGCGGCACCTGCGTGATCGTGGTGCTACACGATCTCGGTCTCGCCGCCCGCTTCGCCGATCGGGTGGTCGTTCTGGCCAACACCAAGGTAGCCGCTGACGGCCCGCCCTCCACCGCCCTTGCGGCGAATGTCATAGATGCCGCCTACGGGGTCGGCTTCCGCCACATCCTGGTCGACGGGGTCATGCAGCCGGTCGCGTGGGAGCGGCGCGGCTGACTCAAGCCGCGCGTTTGCGGGAGGCGGTCTTCCTGCGAGCCTTCTTCGCTTTCGGTTTCGCCGTCTTCCGTCCATGCGCTTCGAGGAAGCGGTCGGCCTTGTCGCGCGAGGGACCGCCACCGCCCTTGAGGCTCTTCTTCAGGGCCTCCATGAGATCGACGACCTTCTCCTCGTCTGCCTCCGGCGCTTCTGAAACGACGGGCTGGCCCTTCTTCTTCTTTGCGATCAGCTCGCGCAGCGCATCCTCGTAGCGATCCTTGAAGCGCGACGGATCGAACCTGGCGTCCTGCTGCTCGATGATCTTCTCCGCGATCTGCAGCATGCGGGCATCGGGCTTGGGCAGGCTGCGGTCGAATACCTGCGATGTCACGCGGATCTCGTCGTGGGTGCGCAGGGTCGTGAGCAGGATGCCCTTGTCGCGCGGCTCCAGCGCGCAGATGCGCTCGCGCTGGTGCATGACGACGCGGCCCAGAGCCACCTTCTTCTGCTTCGCCATCGCGGCCCGGATCACCGAATAGGCTTCGATGCCGGTCTTGCCCGACGGCGCGAGATAATAGGGCTCGTCCCAGTAGATCCGGTCGATCTCCGAAGCATCGACGAATTCCTCGATGTCGAGAATACGCGTCGATTCCAGCCGCACCGCGTCGAACTCCTCCTTGTCGAGCAGCACGTACTTGTTCTTGGAAACCGCGAAGCCCTTCACCAGATCGGCGCGATCGACGGGCTTGCCGGTGCCGGCATCGACCGTCTGCATGCGGATGCGGTTGTTGGTCTTCGGATTGATGAGATTGAAATGGATGTCGGCGCTGCGCTCGGTCGCGGTGTAGAGCGCGACGGGGCAGGTCACCAGCGAGAGCCGCAGGTGTCCTTCCCAGGTGGGACGCATTGCTTTCTGCTTGGCCATGGCTCTACTCCGACTTCACGAGCTTCTCGATGGCGGCGCGCAGGGGCTTCGCCGATTTCGCATAGTTCTTCCACGGCTTGTTGCGCTTCAGCAGCGCCGGCGCGGTGCGCACCGTGAACTTCATCGGGTCGAGACCGGCCTTCACCTGCGTCCATTCGATCGGCATCGACACGGTGGCGCCCGGACGTGCCCGCGAGGAAAGCGGCGCGACCGCAGTGGCGGTGCGGTCGTTGCGGAGATAGTCGAGGAAGATCCGGCCGGTCCGTTCAGCCTTCGACATTTTGATAACATAAAGTCCGGGCTCGTCCTCGGCGACGCGGCGGCAGATCTCTCGCGCAAAAGTCTTGGCGGTGTCCCAATCCGGGCTCTTCCTGTCATCGGTGAGCGGGACCACGACATGCAGGCCCTTGCCACCCGTCGTCTTGCAGAAGGGCACGAGCCCGAGCTTCTTCAGCCGCTTCGCGATCTCGCGCGCGCCAGCGACGACGGCCGCGAATTTGACGTCGGGCGCCGGATCGAGATCGAACACCAGCCGGCCCGGCAGCTCGGGATTGCCCGGCTGGCAGTTCCAGGGGTGCAGCTCCGTCCCGCCCATCTGCGCCACAGCGGCGAGTCCCTCGACGCGGTCGATCTGGAGATAGGGCTTCCGATCGCCTTTTACCTTCACCTCGTCGAGAAGGTTCGACGAGCCCGGCATCGAATGACGCTGGAAGAACTTCTGCCCGCCGTCGATCCCATCCGGCGTGCGCACGATGGAGCAGGGGCGGCCGGCGATATGGTCGATCATCCAGTCGCCCACGGCCTCATAATATTCCGCCAGCTCGAGCTTGGTGACGGGCGGCTTCTCGTCCGGCCAGAGCGGCTTGTCGGGATGGGAGATCGACACGCCCATCACGATGGCTCGATCCGATGTGGCGCGCGAAGGCTTGGCCATCTTCGTCTTCTCCGGATCCGCCGCGACTTCCGCCTCGACCTCTTCGGCGGGCTTGTCGCTGCGCAGCCCCTTGAAAGAAGCCTGCCGGATGTTGCCGGCGCCGGTCCAGCCGGCGAACTCGATCTCGGCCACCAGGTCGGGCTTTGCCCAATGCATGTTGGCTTCCTTCGGCGGGCTGGCGCCGGCCGCGAAGGGACTGGTCTTGCTCGCCACGGCGCGTAGCCTGGGCATCAGCGAGCGCATGACGCTCTCGCCGAAGCCGGTCCCGACGCGGCCGACATAGACCAGCTTGCGATCCTTGCCCTCGCCGCGATGAACCCCCGCGAGCAGCGAACGCAGGCGGCGGCCCTCGCTGGTCCAGCCACCGATGATCACCTCATGCCCTGCCCGGCACTTGGCCTTGGTCCAGCTGTTGCCGTGGCCCGACTTGTAGGGCGCGTCCAGTTCCTTGGAGACGATGCCTTCGAGGTGCATGCGGCAGGCCGATTGCAGCACGGCATCGCCGCCGGTCTCGAAATGATCGACATAGCGCAGGCCGGCATGCTTGCCCTTCATGCCGTCGAGCAACGTCTTCAGGCGCATCTTGCGTTCCGACAGCGGCAGCGGCCGCAGATCCTCGCCGTCGAGGAACAAAAGGTCGAAGGCAAAGAAGATCAGATCTTCCGACTTGTCGTTCGAGAGCGCGGCCTGCAGAGCGCCGAAGTCGGGCGCGCCGTGGCGGTCGAGCGCGACCGCCTCGCCGTCGAGAATGCAATCCGGCAGCGTCGCCGCCTGCTTCGCGATCGCCTCGAATTTCCGGGTCCAGTCGAGCCCCTTGCGCGTGCGCAACTGCGCCTCGCCGTCCTCGACGCGAAGCTGCAGCCTGTAGCCGTCGAACTTCACCTCGTGCGCCCAGCCCGCTCCGCCGGGCACGCGCTCGACCAGCTTGGCCAGTTGCGGCTCGACGAACTTCGGCATCGACGCGACCTTCTTCGACTTGGCCTTGCTCTTCGGCGCCGAAGCCGTGTCGCCACCATCCTTCTCGTTGCTCTGCCAGACCGCGCCCGCGCGGCGCTTCTTGCTTGTCATGAACGGCTTGGGCGCCTTGCCGGTACCCAGCGCGATCTCCTTCAGCGTGCGACCCGAGGCGATCGACTTCGGATCCTTCAGGACCTTGTCGCCATCGCCCTCGTGGGCGGCGGCATCGCGATGCTTGATCAGCAGCCAGTTGGTGCGGCCACCGCGTTTGCCGCCCTTGCGGTCCCATTTCATGCGGACCAGGACCCAGCTTCCCTCCAGCCGTTCGCCGACAAGGCTGAACTTGAGGTCGCCGCGCTTGATCCCCTCGTGCGGATCGCCTTCGGGAATCCAGTACCCACGGTCCCAGAGCTGGACCGTGCCGCCGCCGTACTGCCCTTCGGGGATCGTGCCTTCGAAGTCGCCGTAGTCGAGCGGATGGTCCTCGACCTCGACCGCCAGCCGCTTGACCGTGGGGTCGAGCGACGGGCCCTTGGTCACCGCCCAGGACTTGAATGTGCCGTCCAGTTCGAGGCGGAAGTCGTAATGCAGCCGCGTCGCGTCATGCCGCTGGATGACGAAACGCAGCTGCTTCGACTTCGGGACGGCCGCCTTGCCCGACGGCTCATCCGTCTGGCTGAAGTCGCGCTTGGCGCGATAGGAGGCAAGGCTGTCCTTCCGCATGGATCACCGCTGGGGGCGCACCAGTTCGTCGCGCTCCCAGATCTTGTGCTTCTTCGCGGCGCCGATGAAGCCCTCGATGCCACCCTTGCCGTCGAGGGAAACGACGCCCATCGCGGTGTCTGCCTCGATCCCCGCCTTTTGCAGCATCGGCGCGGTCGCTTCGTTGAAGCCGATCGCCTTCAGGTGACCGAAGGCGTCGCGCAGCCAGTCGATGGCAGCCGCCACCCCCGCCAGCTCTTCGGCACCAGCCTCCGACGGCAGGGCGACGACGGCGTCGAACAGGACCGACGGTGCGCCGTCGAGCTGCATGTCCGGCACCAGCCCGCCCTTCAGCGTGCCGACCTTCGGCGCCACCAGCTTGAGCTGCGCGCCTTCCTTCTTCAGCGCCTGGCGCAGCTTCTGCACCGTGCCCGCATCGCTGCCATCTGTGACCAGCGCGGCAACCGTGCGGCCCTGGATGGTCTTCGGCGCCTTGCCGATGATGCTGAGCGCCGGCGACGGGTCGAGATCGTCCCGCGGCGCCACGGCCGGCGTGATCTTCTCGGCCTCGCCGACCATGCCCATGGCCGAGGCAACGCGCTTGCCGAGTTCGGGCTCGATCAGGTCGAGATGCCCCAGCATGCGCTTGCGGATTGCCGGCGTGACCACCTTGCTCAGCTCGAAGGTAAAGGCGCTGACGATGTGGCCCTGTTCGGGCGGGGTCATCGAGCGCCAGAACTGGCGGGCCTGGGAGTAGTGGTCGGCGAAGGATTCCGGCCGCTCGCGAGTCTTCGGCCCGGCATTGGGATCGGGGAAGCTGGTGAAGCCGCGCGCCGGGTTCTCGCGCGGGCTATCCGGCGCCAGCGAGTTGGGTTCGTAGTTCACCCGCCCCGGCGGCACCGCCATCCGCATGTGGCCGTCGCGCTGGAAATTGCGCATCGGACAGACGGGCTTGTTGATGGGAATCTCATGGAAGTTCGGTCCACCCAGGCGGCTGAGCTGCGTGTCGAGATAGGAGTGAAGACGGCCGGCCAGGAGGGGATCGGGCGTGAAGTCGATGCCGGGCACGACGTGGCCGGGATGGAACGCCACCTGCTCGGTCTCGGCAAAGAAGTTCACCGGGTTCTCGTTCAGCACCATGCGGCCGATCGGGGTGAGGGGGATCACTTCCTCAGGGATGAGCTTGGTGGGATCGAGGATATCGAAGTCGAGTTCGTCGGCGGTCTTCTGGTCGAAGGCCTGGATGGACAGCGTCCATTCGGGATAGTCGCCATTGTCGATCGCTTCCCAGAGATCGCGGCGCTGGTAATCGGGATCGGCACCGGCGATCTTCACGGCTTCGTCCCACAGGGTCGAGGCCGCGCCGAGGCTGGGACGCCAGTGGAACTTCACGAAGGTCGACTCGCCCTTGTCGTTGACCAGCCGGAACGTGTGGACGCCGAAGCCCTCGATGTGGCGCAGCGAGCGCGGAATGGTGCGGTCCGACATGGCCCACATCAGCATGTGCATGCTCTCGGGCATCAGCGAGACGAAATCCCAAAACGTGTCGTGCGCCGACGCCGCCTGCGGGAAACCGCGGTCCGGTTCCATCTTCACCGAGTGGACCAGGTCGGGGAACTTCATCGCGTCCTGGATGAAGAAGATCGGGATGTTGTTGCCGACGAGGTCGAAATTGCCCTCCTCGGTGTAGAACTTCACCGCAAAGCCGCGCACGTCGCGCGGCGTGTCGACCGAACCCGCGCCGCCCGCCACCGTCGAGAAACGCACGAAGACCTTCGTGATCTTCTTCGGGTCCTGCAGGAACGCGGCCTTGGTCAGGCGCGACAGGTTCTTGAGCGGCTGGAAGTAGCCGTGCGCACCGCTGCCGCGGGCATGGACGATCCGCTCCGGAATACGCTCGTGGTCGAAATGGGTGATTTTCTCGCGCAGGACGAAGTCCTCGAGCAGCGTCGGCCCGCGCGCACCGCTTTTCAGCGAGTTCTGGTTGTCCGAGATCGGGACGCCCTGGTTGGTCGTCAGCGTCTGGTCGGCCGACCGCGTGGTCTGGTGGGTCTCACCTCCCGGACGCCGTTCCTGACCGATGTTCGAACGAGCCTTTGACTCCGCAACCTTGGGTTTCCGCACGATCATCCTCACTTTTTCGCGATTTCGGCGCCACTTGAACGTGGCAGGGACCGACTCGTTCCAAAGCTGAGAATGCGGGAAGAGGCTTGCTACTTCCCGATACAGAAGTCTCTGAAGATCACGTCGAGCAGCTCGTCGATCCGGACGATGCCGGTGATGCGGCCGATCGCACGCATGGCCAGCCTCACATCCTCCGCCGCCAGCGCAACTTCGGGCGCGATCAACGCACGCTCCAGCGCCGTCCGGCATTCGCCCAGCGCCTCGCGGTGACGGGCGCGGGTGAGCGGCGGTGCACCGGCCCCGTCCTGCATCGAGGCTTCGGCCGACCGTTCCAGCCGGGTCAACAACTCGGCCAGTCCCGCGCCGCCGGCCGTCGAAAGGCCGACGACACTTTCTTCCGCGACGGGCGCCAGGTCGGTCTTGTTCACCACGACGATGTCGCGCGCCGGGTTCCAGTGTTCTGTCGCGGCAATGATCGCCTGCATTTCCGCCCGCCAGTCGCCGGACGCATCGAGCACCAGCACGCGCAGGTCGGCCGCGGCGGCTCGGGCGCGGGCGCGGCGCACGCCCTCTTGCTCGATGGCGTCGGTCGAATCGCGCAAGCCCGCGGTGTCGGCCAGCACCACCGGCCAGCCGCCGAGATCGAGATGGACCTCGATCACGTCACGCGTCGTGCCTGCAACCTCCGAAACGATCGCGGCCTCACGCCTGGCGAGGAGGTTGAGCAGCGAGGACTTGCCGGCGTTGGGCGGGCCGATGATCGCGATCGACAGG
>LSKJ01000346.1 GCA_001557035.1 Rhodospirillaceae bacterium CCH5-H10
CTTCAACGACCACCAGCTCATCTGGAGCACGCTCGACAAGGTCCGCGTCAAGCATCCCGACATGGTGTTGCTACACGGCGGCTCCCCGACCGGCGCGGAGCGCATCGCCGCCCGCTGGGCCGACAGCCGCAAGGTGACGCATGTTCCGTTCAAGCCCGATTGGACCCGTCATGCCAAGGCAGCACCCTTCAAGCGCAACGACCAGATCCTGGAAATCCTGCCGATCGGCGTCATCGTGTTCCCCGGCTCCGGCATCCAGGAGAACCTCGCCGACAAGGCGCGCAAGCTTGGCATCCCGGTCTGGCGCTTTGGTTCGGGTGGCGCGTAAGCGCCACCTCCTTCTTGCGTCCGCCGGCAGCCGGATCCGCGAGAGCGAGAGGAAGGCCGGGAGCGGGTGAGCCGCCGGGCCTTCAGAGAGAGCGGGCGGCGGCTCGCCCCTTCCTGCTCTCCGGGACACGATCCATGTCTGCTTCAGCTTTTCCTTCTGCATCCGCGTCGCTGCGCCAAGGTCCCGTGATGAGCGGCACTCTTGCCGTTCTTCCGTCGACAGAGACCACGGAGCAGGACTTGCTTGCCGGGTTACTGACTTCAACACAAGGAAGCGCACGAGCTTTTGCCCTTTTGCAGCACTTTCCGAGTATTGGCCATGTCATCGCAGCCGAAGCGGCGCAGCTTCGCGCTTTCGGATTGACGGGCCGTGACATCGCCGCGTTTCGGCTTGTCCGCGAGATCGCGTGCCGCATGGCCAGATCGGAGGTGCGCAGGCGTCCCCTGCTCACCAACTGGCAGGCGCTGATCGCCTACCTGCAGACGGCAATGGCCGGCGAGCAGGTCGAGCAGTTCCGAATCCTGTTTCTTGACACCAAGAACAATCTCATCGCTGACGAGGTGCAGCAGCGGGGAACCGTCAATCACACGCCTGTGTACCCGCGGGAGGTCATCAAAAGAGCGTTAATTCTAAACGCCTCCGCTTTGATCCTTGTTCATAATCATCCGTCCGGCGATCCAAAGCCGTCGCGGGACGACATCGAGATGACACGGGAGTTAAAAGCAGCTGCCAAGTCTCTCGAGATCGAGCTGCACGACCATGTCGTGATTGGTCATGGTACTCATGCTTCGTTCCGCTCGCTTGGACTGCTGTAGAATCGCGGCTTCCTACAGCATACCCGGTCTGAACTGCGATCGCCGACTGATGAACTTGCCGGCGATCATGAACAGGCCGTCACCGGTATAATGCAGCGTCTCGGGATGCTTGGGCGAGCCCGCGACGTGCGCCTTCACGACCTCGAAGATGAAGAAGTTGTACTTGGAGATGAGGCTGCCATCCGCCAGCCGGCATTCGAAGCTGGCATGGCATTCTGCTATCAGCGGTGCGTTGACTTCCTGCGCCTTCTGCGGGGTCAGGTTGAACTTCTCGAACTTGTCGATCTCTGCCCCGGATGTGTTGCCGATTCCGACCACCTGATCGGTGAGCGCCGTCGTCGGAAGGTTGATGACGCATTCCTTGCTGCGCCGGATCAGGCCGAAGCTATGGTTGCTGGCGGCAATCACGCAGCCGACGAGGGACGGCGTGAACTCCATCACGGTATGCCAGCCCATGGTCATGATTTTGCGCTGGTCGCCATGCGCCGAGGTGACGAGTACGATCGGTCCAGGTTCCAGGTAGCGCCGGATTCCGGATACCGGCAGGTCGATCTTGCGACGGGGGCTCGCCATCTTTCCTTCCTTGGCTGGAATGAGGCCCCTCGAATTCATCAATGTCCAGCGTCTCTCATTTGCAACCTAAAGTCTCTCTTCTGCCACGTTCAATCCTGATAAGATCCGCCGGCGCCATGGTGGTGGTGGAAGGCGCGACCGTTCGACCCTGGTCACGGAGATCC
>LSKJ01000347.1 GCA_001557035.1 Rhodospirillaceae bacterium CCH5-H10
GACCGATTATGTTGCGCCGGGGATTATGTTGCGGGCCTGTGCTGGGCGGCCGTTTTGCGCGGGCTCGGCAGCCTCTCCGCAACATAATCTCTGCCCGTCAGGGAGGGTCGCGTGATGCCCCGCGACGCTTCCGAGTTGGCGCGGCGCCTCGCCCGCGACGCCGAGGCGGTCTGCCGCCATTACCTGTCGAAGGGCCGACGCCAGGGCCGTTACTGGACGGTGGGCGACGTGCGGAACACGCCCGGCCGGTCGATGTTCGTGCGGCTGAGCGGGCCGGACTCCGGCCCCGGGGCCGCCGGGCGCTGGACCGATGCCGCCTCGGCCGAGCACGGCGACCTGCTCGACGTCATCCGCGAGAGCTGCGGGCTCGTCGAGTTCCGCGAGGTTGCTGAGGAGGCGCGGCGCTTCCTGTCGCTGCCCCGCGCTGAACCGCCGGCTGCGCCAAGATCGCCCGCCGCGCGGGGCTCGGCCGAAGCCGCGCGCAGGCTCTGGACCATCGCCAAGCCGCTCGCCGGCACCCTGGCCGAGGCCTACCTCCTCAGCCGCGGGATCGAAGATCTGAGGGGCTGCGAAGCGCTTCGCTTCCATCCGCGCTGCTGGTATCGCGGCGACGATGACGACTCTCGCGATCAGGCTCGCAACGCTTGGCCCGCGCTGATCTCGGCGGTCACGGCGCTCGATGGCACGATCACGGGCGTGCACCGTACTTGGCTCGATCCGGCGTCGGCCTGCAAAGCGCCGGTCTCGACACCACGCCGCGCCATGGGCCTGCTGCTTGGCAACGCCGTCCGATTCGGTCGGGCGGTCGACGTCATGATCGCGGGAGAAGGGCTGGAAACGATCCTCTCGCTTCGGCAGGTCATGCCCTCGATGCCCGCGGCAGCCGCGCTCTCGGCCAACCACCTCGCCGCGCTCGAACTGCCCGCCGGTCTACGACGGCTCTACCTCGCGCGAGACGACGATGCGGCAGGACGTCGTGCGGCGGAGATCCTGGCCGACCGCGCGCGTGCCGCCGGCGTCGAGGCGCTGACGCTCGTGCCCGCGCTGGACGACTTCAACGGGGACCTACACCGGCTCGGCGCGGCAGTACTGAGCAATGGGCTGTGCGCCCAGCTCGCGCCGGGCGATAGGCCTCTCGTGCGATCAACATAGCTTCCGTCGTCCCGCTTCGTCGGAAACTCGCGCCTCCAACAACATGGAGGCAAAAATGCTCGATGACATCTTCTTCCCGCACACCGTCGACAAGTATCGGGCGGCGCCGCTTGTGGAGCAGCGGGAGCGATACCTCGTTCATCTCAAGGCGACCGGCGCGAGCCGATCGACCTTGCGCAAGTGCGCCAACGATCAGCTGAGCTTGGTGCGCCTTCTGGACCTTGAAGATGGCGAACGGGTGAGCCGGTCGCAGATTGAGGCTGCTGCGGCGCTATGGGCGCGGCCCAGGGGACGTCGGTGCGATCGAGGAGCGTCGCTCAAGGCGCACGACCGCTTCGTCAACCATAGTGTTCGATGGCTCGCCTTCCTAGGTTGGCTCGACGAGCGCGATGACGGTCACCACCCGCATGACGCCGAGGTCCACGCCTTTGCACGATGGCTGAGCGAGGAGCGCGGACTCTCCGATGCGACCGTGCAGAGCTATCGTAAGGCGGCCGACCACTTCTTCCGTCAGTTGGCCACCAAAGACGTCCGACTGAACGCCGTCGGCATGACCGATATCGACGATGCCGTAGCGGCTGAGCACGAGCGGGGAGCTTGGAGCCGCCGGACGAGACATGACTATGCGCAGCGTCTGAGGGCGTTCTTCCTGTACGCCGAGATGCGCGGCTGGTGCCGAGCGGGCCTCGCTGCGGGCATCGTGGCGCCCCGCTTCATGGCTGACCAGACCGTGCCCAAAGGGCTGCCGCGCGAGGATGTGGTGCGGCTGCTGGCGTCGGTTGGGGGCGACCGCCCTGTCGATAAGCGCGACCGGGCGATCCTGATGCTGTTCATCGCATATGGGCTTCGGACGGGAGAGGTCGGCGGGCTGCGGCTCGATGATCTGGACTGGGAGAACTCGATGCTCCGGGTCCGCTGCCCGAAACCGGGACGAACTCATCTGTGGCCGCTGTCGCAGGGCGTGGGCCATGCCATCCTGCGCTACATTACGGAGGCGCGACCGTCCGGGTTCGGGCGCAGTCTCTTCTTTACAACGCGCGCGCCGGTCCGACCGCTCGACCGAAACGCCTTAGGCAAGATCGTCCGTGACCGGCTGGCCGGCATCGGCGTCGTCACCGGACGACGTGGGGCTCACGCCCTGCGGCATGCCGCGGCCCAGCATCTGCTGGATCAAGGCACGCCGATGAAGGTGATCGGCGACTTCCTTGGCCACCGCGATCCGTCCTCCACCGCCATCTACGCCAAGGTCGACCTCACCGCGCTTCGCGAGGTGGCCGCTCTCGACCTGGAGGGCCCGGTATGATCCTGCGCGAAGCGATCGAACGCTATGTGCTCTGGCGACGAGTTCACGGGGCGAAGTTCACGTCCGGAGCGAACCTCCTGCGCCGCTTCCTTGACCATGCCGGTGGCGACGCCCCCTGCGACGCGGTGACCAGGGGGCAGGTCCTGGCCTACCTGGCAGGCGACGGACGGCCGACGCGTCACCGCGAGAATAGGCACTATGCGCTTGCCGGCTTCTGGCGTCACGCGATCAGCCGCGGCCATGTGGTCCGCTCGCCCATGCCGGACGACGCGCCAAGATCGGCCGTCCGGACGCCGCCCTATATCTACTCGCGCGATGAGCTTGCGCGTCTCTTCAATCCCAAAACCGTAGAGGCCAGCCGGCGCGGCGCGGTCCAACTGGATGCGGTGACGTTCCGGACGCTGCTTCTCCTCTTGTACGGGGCCGGGCTACGCTTCGGCGAGGCGACCCGCCTCACCCTGACCGACGTCGATCTGGCGAACGCCGTCCTGACCATCCGAGCCACCAAGTTCTATAAAAGCCGGCTGGTCCCGGTCGGCCCTCAGCTTGCAGCGCTGCTGGAAAGACACGTGTCCCTGCGCCAGCGCGCCGGGCTCGTGAACGGCCGGGACGCGTTACTCCTCGCGAACCGGGATGGGACGCGGCTTGCCAGCAGCACCGTGCAGGCCGCGTTCGACACGCTGAGATGCATCGCCGGGGTCCACCGCGCAGCGGTGGGACGGACGATCCCGCGACTGCACGATCTACGGCACAGCTTCGCCGTCCATCGCCTGACGAGCTGGTATCGGCAGGGCGCCGATGTGCAACGGCTGCTGCCGGTGCTCTCCACCTATCTCGGTCACGCCGATCTGGAGGGCACGAAGGTCTATCTGTCGATGACGCCGGAGCTGCTAGAAGAGGCGTCGCTACGGTTCGCTGGCTATGCGACGGGAGGTCGGCATGCCTGATCGCGCAGTCCTCGGCCCATGGCTCCGCCGGTTCCTCACCGAGCACATCGTGACCGAACGCAATCTGGCCCGGAACACCCGCAAGAGCTACCGCGACACCTTCACCCTGTTGCTGCCCTTCGTCAGCCGGAAGGTGCGCAAGCCCATGGACCGGCTTGCGGTATCGGACATCACGTCCGGATGCGTGCTGCAGTTCCTCACCCATCTCGAGACGGATCGAGGTTGTTCCGTTCGGACCCGCAATCAACGACTGGCTGCGGTCCGCGCGTTCGCGCGCTTCGTCGGCA
>LSKJ01000035.1 GCA_001557035.1 Rhodospirillaceae bacterium CCH5-H10
ACCGACAATCCCGGCGGCGGCGGCTACAACGACGCGCCCAACCTGCTGCGCGCGCTGCTCGACGCCGGTATCCCCAACGGGGCGGTCGGCACGATCTACGATCCCGGCACGGTGCGGCAGGCGCTGCAGGCCGGCGTCGGCGCGCGCATCGAGGTGGCACTGGGCGGCCATACCGATCCGTCGCTGGGCGCGCCGGTGCGGGCGACGGCCGAGGTGATGCATCTCTCCGACGGCAACTTCCGCAACGACGGGCCGATGAATGCCGGCGTGCAGGTCGCGCTGGGACCGACCGCCGTCTTGCGGCTCGGTGGAGAGGGCGGCATCGACGTCGTCACCACCTCGATCCGCATGCACACGATCGACCTGCAGGTGTTCCTGAGCCAGGGCATCGATCCGCTCGCGCGCAACGTGCTGGTGGTGAAGAGCTCGCAGCATTTCCGCGCCGCCTTCGAGCCGATCGCGCGGCAGGTCATGCTGGTCGACGCGGGCGGTCTCTGCTCGACCGACGCCTCGCGCTTCACCTACGCCAAGCTGCGCCGCCCGATCTGGCCGCTCGATCCGGTCGATTAATGCAAAAGGGGCGACCCGCCGCCACGGCGGCGCCGCGCGGCGATGCGCAATGGGCATTTGTATGGCGATTGTAACGGGAGAAATCGCGCGGACGCGCCCGCTGGTTCCTGTTGCCCTGCCGCACGACATCGGCCACAAGAAAAGTGGGTGTCCGGACATCGGTGCGGGCAGGGATTAGCGCTGGTCGGGCCGCCAGCGATGCTTTCTTCCCGTGAGACCCATGACCCGCAATTCCCACCTGCGTCCGACACTGCTGCGCCGTTTTCTCGACAACGAAGCCTCGGGCGGCATCGTTCTCATGGTCGCCGCGGCGCTGGCGCTGACCGTCGCCAATTCGGGCCTTGCTCCCGCCTATTTCGCCGCGCTCAAGACCTATGTCGGGCCGCTCAGCATCTCGCACTGGATCAACGATGCGCTGATGGCGGTGTTCTTCCTGCTGGTCGGGCTGGAGATCAAGCGCGAGATCGTCGACGGCCAGCTCTCGACCTGGTCGCGGCGCATCCTGCCCGGCCTCTGCGCCGCCGGCGGAATGGCGGTGCCGGCGCTGATCTTCGCCGGGTTCAACTGGAACAATGGCGAGGTGATCCGTGGCTGGGCGATTCCCACCGCGACCGATATCGCCTTCGCGCTCGGCGTGCTGTCGCTGTTCGGCAACCGCGTGCCGGCCTCGATGAAGGTATTCCTGACCGCGCTCGCGATCATCGACGATCTCGGCGCGGTGCTGATCATCGCCGTCTTCTACACCGGCAATCTCGATCTCGCCGCGCTGGGTGGCGCGGCCGCCGTGGTTGTCGCGCTGCTGACGCTCAACCGGATGAAGGTGCGGGCGCTGTGGCCCTATCTGATGCTGGGCGCGGTCCTGTGGCTGCTGGTGTTGCTGTCGGGCGTCCATGCGACGGTGGCGGGCGTGGCCCTCGCGCTCACCATTCCGCTCACCCGCGCGAAGGGAGGCGGTCACGAACGTGAGGTCGATTCGCCCCTGCATCGGCTGGAGCATGCGCTGGCCAAAGTCGTGCCGTTCGTCATCATTCCCATCTTCGGATTCGCCAATGCCGGCGTGTCGCTGGCCGGCTTCGACGCGCGCGCCCTGGTCGATCCGCTGACGCTCGGCATCGCGGGCGGGCTGGTCCTCGGCAAGGTGGTCGGCGTCTACGGCACCGCGCGCGCGACCGTGAAGCTCGGCTGGGCCGCCGCACCGGTCGGCGCGGCGCCGCTGCATGTGCTGGGCGTGGCGCTGCTCTGCGGCATCGGCTTCACGATGAGCCTGTTCATCGGTCTGCTCGCCTTCCCCGACAACGCTGCCCTGCAGGACGGCGTCAAGATCGGCATTCTGCTGGGCTCGCTCGTTTCGGCCGTGCTCGGGGCCGTGGTCCTGATGCTGAGTCCGAAGCCGGGCGGTGCCGAGGCGAGAGCTTTCTGAGACCGGCCTCGGACCCGGATTGCGGTCAGGACTGGGGCACGGGCACGCTGGCGAGAATCGCAGGCGAGTTCAGCCAGCGATGGGCCTGCTTCGCGGTTTTGAAGATGCGCATCGGCCGGCGCGGGGCGGCGAGCATGCCCAGCACACGTCCGATGAGAGCGTATTTGTCGTCCGCGATGGCGACCGCCAGCGGTCCCAGTTCGACGTCGCCCTTGTGCAGGCTGCGCATTCGCACGCCGATGTCGATGATTTCCATGGCGCCCATGCGCGTCTCGCCGCGCGTGCCGTCGAAGAGCTTGCGGTAGCCGAGCGCCCGTGTCCCCACCAGCGCGTCGAGCATGGCGTGGACTTCGTGTGCCTCGACGTCACCCTCGCAGATCACCTCGAAGAAGCGCGCTTCCGATTGAATGTTCCAGTGCAGCGGCATCGTGGCGCCAGACTACACCAATCTCAAAAAGCCTGCATCAACGATGAAGACAATTTATGGATTGGCGAACGCGGGCCTTCAGGGCGACGAGCCGCCGGGATCTTCCTTTTCCTTGAAGAGCGGGATGGCCGGCCGGTCGAATTTCTCGAGTTCGTTGGCCAGCATCTGCTCGGCGAACCGCCGCTGCGCCGCATCGAGCTGATTTCCGGCCAGCTGCTTCCTGAGATTTTCGATGTTTTCTGACGGACGAAGTCCTGCATCTCGTGCCCCCTCGGCAGGAATGCAGTCGCATTAGGCCATTGCCGCCGTCGTCGTATCAACCTGGACGAGCGGGTCCGGGCCGTTGTGTCCGGTTGCGCACACAATGTGAGGCGGACTCAGCGCAGGATGCGGAGCGATTCGAGGAATTCCGTCACGGTGGGATCGTTGCGGTCCTCGACGCGGGTCGCGGCCAGCATCTCGTAGAGCCGCCCTCCCATTGCATAGACCCGCATTGCGATCGTATGCGGGCCATAGCCGCGATTGGAAGCGACGGTCATGGAGAAGGCGACGCCCTGCGCCGGCCCGCTGCGGACGTCGCGATAGTCGGCGAGGAATGAGTTGGGATAGCGCGCGGCCATGGCGCGCTGCGCGGCCTGCACGTCGATCTGCTTCGTTGAGCCCGGCGGCGGATCGACGACCGCAAGTTCGATGGCGTTGAACTGCCCGACCGCGTCCTTCCAGAGATAACTGTATTGCCGCATCGTCCCGCCATCGGGCCGCGACGCGGTCTTCGTCGTGTAGCCGCGCGGCAGGTCGATCGTGAAGCGGCCGTCGTCGCCGGTGACGCGCTCCGTTGGCGCGGCCTGCGCGTGGAGAGGGCCAGGCACGGGAAAAGATGCGAACGCCGCGAGCCCCAGCGCGCCGAACGTGCGTCGTGTGAGTGGCATGGTCTCCCTCCCGTGGCCGGGACGTTAGACCGCCATTCGCCAGCCTGTCGAGAGGACGGGCGCGTGTTCGCGCGACGGTTGCGTCACCCGCCGAATGCAGCGCCCAGGGTGCCGATCAGACCGCCGATCACCAGGAGATAGGCGAAGGTCCCGAAGAGAAGCTGGCGCGAGCTGTCGTCCATGTGCGGTAAATCCCCGGTTGTTTTGCTGTGAACGACCGGGACTCCGCGGCGTTGCCACGGCGCCGCCTGGGTGCGGACGGAAGCGCCGGGCCTGTGGCGGCTGCGCCACAGCGGTGGGGCGGGGCGGGGGAAGCGTTTGCCGCGCCGTCCGCCAGGGCCTAGGGTCTTCCGCACTGGCGCGTCCGCTCGCGCAACCCGGCGCGCGCCTTCCGGCCGCGGACGCGTCGCCCGAGGAGGGACGCCATGACCGACAAGCCCATCATCCTGGAAGCCAGCGAGGAGATCACCCTACGCCGCGTCGCCTTCGGCGAATCGCCCGAGCGCACGCTGCGGCGCGAGGACATGGTGCGGCTGCGCGGCCTGCGCCTCGTCACCGACGGCAAGGACGGACCCTGCCTGACCGCGAGCGGCCGCGCCCATTTCGAGACCCTGGCCAAGCCGGTCGGCGCCGAGCGCGGCCCCGGCGGCTTCCAGGCCGAGATCGAGCGCATCCGACGGTCGGGGCCGCGCGAGGCATGATTGCAGCGACCCGCTACCGGCTCGACGTGACGCGCGGCGGCGCCGCCGACCGGCCCTTCGGCTGGCGAGTGCTGCGCCGCGATGACGCCGTCGAGGTCGAGCGCTCGACCGAGACCTTCGGCTCGCGTCCCGAGGCGATGGCCCATGGCGTCCGTCGCGCCATCGCCTGGGAGAGCGGCACCCACGAGTGAGCGCCGGCATTGCCGGCTGCCCTAGACAGCCGGCATTGGCATTAGCTGAGGAGCTGGGCTTCGATGCCGCGCAACGTCTGATGCTCCATTTCGGAGGAATGCAGATCACCGTGCCGACAAGGCCTCGCAAGCGTTCGCCGCTGCTGCAGTTGCTGGGCCCTGACATTGCGGGCGCCTTAAGTCGGCTCTACGGCGGTGGGCAGATTGAAGTTCCTATCGCGCTGGGCCGGAGAATGGAGGCCGCCGCTCGGATGCGTGCGATCCAAGAACACCCCGGCAGCCACAATCAAGTCGCTCGCGAATTCCAGTGCACTCGGCGATGGGTGCGAATGGTGCGCAAATCGAGCAAATCCCCCGGCCCGCTGTTTGACTAGCGATATACGCCTGTCTAGCTCCCAACCCGCCAAACTGCCGCCATCAAACAGGCAGCGCTTACGTTCCTATTCTACGGAGCAGCGAAGCATCTGTTCATCGCCAACTATATCCCTAAGAAACGCTAAATGGGGGGTAGACCACCGGTTACCGAAATCAGCCGTCTCAACAGCGAGAGAAGAACAGGGTGATCAGCTAGTAATCTTTGAAGAAATGCCGCGTTGCCATGAACCCACGCTACCGCCTGCAACCCGCCGGCCACTGCACCACCGATCGCTGCCGCCACTCCAATAGCCGCTTTCTTGCTATTCCAGGTCAAGAGAGCCAGCCGCATAGCCAAACGCGTGAAGTTCCTAAGAGCACCAAACTGAAACGAGCGTGCTCTTTCCGCAGCTCGAGTGTCACCACTAGCAAGCAAATCCGCCTCGTCCAGAGCATCAGCTGCAGCTGCAGTCGCCAATTTCTGCCGCCGGGCACTAGCGATGGCTTCCGCGACCCCCTCTAAAGCGACGTTCAAGGCATTTGCATCGGGGCCTCTTCTGCCAGCATCCATCTCTTCGAGGAACGGGTCGTTTGCCACGTAGATATTCCAGACTTCGGTCACCTGCTTCAGTGCGCCAGCGACACCCTCTGGAAGAGGCGGATGGTCTGGGTCGATCGACATTCGCCTTCGATCGTCCACTTCTAACTGCCCGCGCAGTGCATTGCCACGCGGGACGGCAAAGCCCGGCTCCACTGCAGACGGAGCCTGCCCCAGACTACTCCGAAACCGATCTAAAGAGCGTAAGAGAGGGGCGAGCATGTTACTGGAACTGCATTGGCCACGAAGTTCATCGACCAATCCCGTCAACTCTTCATGCAGATCTGACGCTAACTGGTTTTTTACTAAGTCAGCAGCGCCGGCGTGCGGATCCACGTCAATCTCGCCCCGCAATGTGATCGAGAAATTGACGCTAGTGCGCTCTTGTTCACCAACAGATTCGGGTTGCAGTTCGTCCTCTTTCTCAGGACCAAGCCTATGTGAGATCCACCGATTCACCGCCTCCGGATTTGAAGCTAGTGAAACGTCCCAGTCGTTATAGGCTCGCCGTTCGAGAAGAGATTCCTGAGCGCCTAACCACCGATCGCTCAACCAATTGGCCCAGACACCCCATCCACCTGATAATTCATAAAGTCGAGCGACGGATGCCCTCGCAAAATTCATTACTTCGGCCTGGGGAACAGGTTGAGCAAGTAGCTGGCGAAGATGAACAATCGCCAAAGGCTGCAAGACTCGGAAATCCAGCTGGAGCCCTTCTATAAGACGAGCATCAAAACCCATGAGCGAGTCCATCGCCCTTCTAACGGAAGGAGGGTCCGCGAACCGTGACGCCGCCGCCTCAAGGCAGTAGTCCATAGCCAACGTAAAGCGAAAACTTATGGAAGAATGTTTGCCGGATTGAAGCGCCTGCAACGCGTGCCGAAGCTCCAATAGTCTGCGCCGATTGGGCTGCTGAGTATTCAGCACGCTGAGCATCGACGCCGCGGTAGCAAATCCCACAAGCAAAACTTCATGATTCTGAGCACCACGGCGCGTTAAGTATGCGCCGATGGACCGAAGAAGCATACGGAAGAGAAAGATCGCCGCTTGATCCGTTGAGGACATGCGAAGAATTCTATCGACTTCAGTACGCATCAATGAAGAGAGAGGTGAGGCCACTCAAGCGTCTCCGCGGGCTTCTAGAAAGGATTGGCAAGCTCATATAACTGTGCGCCGTTCCTTTGAAAGGTAGCCATCGCTACCGATCGGTCACGGGTACCTGTATCCCGAAAATGCCTCCCCAATTGGGAGCATACTGAAAATGCTGTTTCCTGTGAAACGAAAGTCAGGGGAAGCCCTTCCCTCCTGACCCCATGGCGACGCGCAATGGATCATGGATAACGGCCGCTACGTCGACCAGGTCGGCGCGCATTGCTGCGGCCGGAGCGACTGCCGGCGCGCCGGCGGCCGGGGTGAAAATTTTGCGTTCTCCCGCTTGAAGCCTTTTGGGCTTCACCTAAATCGTCTCCCGGCGGCGCTGAAAGCGTGCCGCCCGGCGGTCGCCCCGAGGGGGATCGCTTCGCAAACCCATCGCTCAGGAGTGGAGGATGAACATGCGCACGACTTTCGATTTCTCGCCGTTCTATCGTGACACGGTCGGCTTCGACCGGGTGTTCCATATGCTCGATTCGGCCGTCAGCCAGGGCTCGCAGGGCTATCCGCCGTACAACATCGAAAAGGCCGGCGACGACAGCTACCGCATCGTCATGGCGGTCGCGGGCTTCGGCGAGGCCGAGCTCAACGTGACCCAGAAGGAAGACGAACTCCTCGTCACCGGCAAGGCGCAGCCCGGCGCGGAGGAGAAGCAGTATCTCTATCGCGGCATCGCCGCGCGCGAGTTCGAGCGGCGCTTCCAGCTCGCAGACCACGTCAAGGTGGTGGGCGCCGGCCTGGCCAACGGCCTGCTGACGATCGAGCTGAAGCGCGAGATCCCCGAGGAGAAGAAGGCGCGCGCGATCCGCATCGAGTCCGGCGCCACGCCGCGCATCACCCGGCAGTAGGTAAGCAAGGGCGAAGGCCCGCGTTGGGGGAGGGGCGTCCGCCGCGCAGGCGCGGCGGTCGCCTCCCCGGACGATGGGGCCGCCGGATCGTCGCCCGTACATCACCGATTATCGAAAGGAGGTTCGTCATGATCGCGAGGTCGGCAGCCTACCGGCCCGATGGTTCGTACGACTTGCTGGCCCCGCGGGCGCAGGTCGACGGTGCACCCGTTTTCCCGCCCGCATTTGCCAGGCCCTTCACGATCGACCAGCCGCCGCGCGGCCGCGTGCTGATCGTCGAGGACGAGATTCCGGTCGCGCTCGATCTCCAGAAGGCGCTGCGCGATGCCGGCTACCGCATCGTCGGTCCCGCCGGCAGCCAGAGCGAGGTCGAGCGGCTGGTGCGGCGCGGCCTGCTCGACGCCGCGGTGATCGACGCCGACAGCCGCGCCGCCATGCCCTTTGCGGTGGCCGACTGGCTGGCCGCCGAGGAGGTGCCCTTCGCCTTCATCGTGGGCGAGGGGACGGAGCTGCCGCGCGACCACGCGCTGCGCCCGCAGCTCACACGGCCGGTCGCTCCGCGGGCGCTGGTCGATACGGTGGAGCAGATGATCGAGGGCAATCCGGCGGCGATGCCGAT
>LSKJ01000348.1 GCA_001557035.1 Rhodospirillaceae bacterium CCH5-H10
TGCCGGCGGCGAGAACCGCCAGGACGGCGGCGGTGGAAAGAAGCGACTTCAGCATCTCTGACTCCCATGCAGCGGTTGATCTGCACGAGAGAGACGCTGGCGAGCGGCATTTATTCCTGCGCGGCACGAATATTTTGGCAGTCGCATGCATGCTGCGATGTGGTTGGCCTGCATTCACAGCGAGTGCAATCCAGTACGAGGCTCTCTAAAATCCCGCCCTTCCTCAACCACCGGCGGGCCGAGCACGTGCATCACGAAGTGACGTTGATTTCCACCATCGCCATCGGCTTCGTGCTCGCCTTCGCTTTCGGATATGTCGCCGACAGGCTTCGCCTGCCGCCGCTGGTGGGCTACCTCGTCGCGGGAATTCTTATCGGGCCCTATACGCCGGGCTTCGTGGCGGATGCCGGACTTTCCTCGCAGCTCGCCGAGGTCGGCGTCATCCTGCTGATGTTCGGCGTCGGACTGCACTTCTCCGCCTCGGACCTGCTCGCCGTGCGCGGCATCGCCATTCCCGGCGCCATCGGCCAGATCGTGCTGGCGACTCTCCTGGGGATGGGCCTGTGCTCGCTGTGGGGCTGGAGTCTCGGCACCGGACTCGTCGTGGGCCTCAGCCTGTCGGTCGCGAGCACCGTCGTCCTGCTGAAGGCGCTGGAGGAGCGCAACATGGTCTCCAGTCCCAACGGCCGCGTCGCCGTGGGTTGGCTGATCGTGGAGGATCTCGCGATGGTGCTGGCGCTGGTGCTGCTGCCGGCCCTGGCCGAAGTGCTGGGCGGCAAGCCGGTGCAGGGCCACGACTCCGGCATGCCGATCCTGCTGGAATTGGCCGTCACCCTGTCGAAGGTCGCGGCCTTTGCGGCCATCGCCATCCTGATCGGGCCCAAGGTCGTGCCCTGGATCCTGGCCCGCGTGGCGCGCACCGGTTCGCGCGAACTGTTCACGCTCTCGGTGCTGGCCGTCGCGCTCGGCATCGCCTACGGCTCGGCGGCGATCTTCGGGGTCTCCTTTGCGCTCGGCGCCTTCTTTGCCGGAGTCGTGCTGAGCGAATCGTCCTTCAGCCACAAGGCCGCGGCCGATTCGCTTCCGCTGCAGGACGCCTTCTCGGTGCTGTTCTTCGTGTCGGTCGGCATGCTGTTCGATCCGACGATCCTCTATCGCTCGCCGGGCGCCGTCCTTTCGGTGCTGGCGCTCATCATCTTCGGCAAGTCGCTGATCGCCTTCGCCATCATCATGCTGCTGCGCTATCCGATCGGCACCGGCCTCGTCGTGTCGGCGAGCCTGGCGCAGATCGGCGAATTCTCCTTCATCCTGATCGCGCTCGGCATCTCGACGGGGCTGGTGCCGACGGAAGGCCGCGACCTGGTGGTGGGCGGCGCGCTCTTCTCGATCATGCTCAATCCGCTCGTCTTCCACGCCGCCGGGCTGCTCCAGAAGCGCTTCGCCCGCCCGGCCGGCGCGCCTTTCTTCGGGCAGCGCCACTACGAAGCGCTGGGCCGCGAGTTGGATGTCATCCGGGTCCGCCAGGAAGAGCGATCCAAGGCCGAGGACCTCAAGCTGCACAGCCTGCTGGAGCTGTTTCCCATGCTCCAGCTCGTCGAACGGCAGGACCAGGAATCCCTGCTTCTGATGTTCCGGCCCAAGTCGGCCTCACCGGGCGAGAGGGTGATCCGGGCCGGCGACCGTGCCGACGGCATGTACTTCCTGTCGTCGGGCAGCGTCGAAGTGCATGTGGCCGATCGCGTCATCCCGCTCCAAGCCGGCGCCTATTTCGGCGAAATGGCGCTGTTGACCGGCGAGCGCCGCACCGCCGACGTCATTGCCGTCGACTTCTGCCAGTTCCTGGTGCTCGACCGTCGCGACTTCAACCAGTTCATGGCACGGCATCCCGGCGTGCGCGCGGCGGTCGCCAGCATCGCCGAGGAGCGCCAGGCCATGAACCTCGCGCCGCGGGAGAAGGGCGAGGTCCGCGCCTAGAAACTTCGCCGTCAGCCGTTGCCTGTCACGCGCAGGACGAGATCGATCAGCCAGCCCACGGGTTCACTGAGGACCCAGCCGATGACGTTCAGATCCATGCCGAGCTGATTGCCGATCAGCGGCAGCAGGAAAATCAGTCCGAGCAGGATGGGCATGCTGTAGGGCTCGAGCCGAGCAAGCGGGAGCGCGAGGGCATCGGGCAGCAGGCCGACGGCGACGCGCCCGCCGTCCAGAGGCGGCAGCGGCAGCATGTTGAAGACCGCCAGCAGGACGTTGATGAGGATCGCATTCTGGAGATTGAGGATCGTCCAGTTCGCGGCGGGCGGCGGCAACATGACGGCGAGGTGCGCGAGAAGGCCCGCCGCCAGGGCCATGAAGACGTTCGTGGCAGGCCCGGCCGCGGCGACCCAGACCATGTCGTGCCTCGGATTGTTCAGTGCGCGGAAATTCACCGGCACCGGCTTGGCGTAGCCGAACAGGAAGGGCGCGTGCAGGAAGATCAGCAGGCCCGGCATGAGGATCGTGCCGAACGGGTCGATGTGCTTGACCGGATTGAGGGTTACGCGGCCCTGCTCCAACGCGGTCCGGTCGCCGAAGCGCAGGGCCACGAATCCGTGCGCGGCTTCGTGCAGCGTGATGGCTAGGATGGCCGGTATGACCCAGGTGGAGATCGTGTAGAGGGTGTCGCTCACCGTGAATCCACCTGTTGTCTCCATCCTTGCTTGGTTTACGGTCCGGCCGATGCATCTTCTGTGGACGAACGCGCGCCAGCAAGGTCGGGCCATGGCGAGAGCGTGGACGGCTCGTCTCCTCGTTCTGATCGCCGTCGTTTGGGCGATGCCCGCGCTTGCGCAGCAGTACGTCCGCGTGCCGTTGGAGCAGGACGGCCGTACCCTTCAACTCGCGGCACAGTTCTTCCGCCCCGCCAACGCGGCAGCGCCGGTGCCCGCGGTCGCGATGTTCCACGGCTGTGGCGGTCCCGGTCAGAACACCGCGCGCATGGCGGGTCTCCTCGCCTCGTGGGGCTACGCCGCCCTCGTGGTCGACAGTTTCTCGGCGCGTGGCCTCAAGGACGTGTGCGGGCGCAACTGGCCGACGCCGGCCGCGGCCGAGGCGCGGGCGGCCGATATCGATGCGGCACTCGCGTGGCTGGAAAGGCAGCCGGGCATCGATCCACGAAGGCTCGCCTACATGGGCTATTCCTACGGCGGCGGCGTCGCGATGCTGCGCGCTCTTTCCGGCAAGCCCGAGGACTCGGCAGCGTCGGCCGTGCGGGCGGTCGTGCTGGTCTATCCCGACTGCGCCCTGGCGGATGCGTTGGGTCCGCGCCTCGCGGTGCGTCAACCGATCCTGCTGGCCATGGGTGCGCTCGACGACTGGACGCCGGTCTCGCAATGCCGAGCGGTGATGGAGCGCGTCGTGCGCGGCGGGGATCTGGTCGAAACGAAGATTTACGACGGCGCGCATCACAGTTTCGATGCGCTCGGCCTGCCGGTGCGCTATCTCAGCGGGGTTGGCAATCGCAGCAAGCCCGGCGGTTGCTGCGGTGCGCATTACGGTGCCTACGAGCCTGCGTGGAAGCAGTTCGTGGTCGACGTTAGGGCGTTCCTCGACAAGGCACTGAAGCCGTAACGCGGGCCGGCAGGAGCCGCATGCGTTCGACGGCGTGGATAGGCGGGCTGGCCGCCCTGGTCTTTCCCTTTGCGCAGGCCGACGCGCAGGAAGCGGCCGAAGCCGACGGCGTCCGCCATGTCGGCAAGGTCCACAACCGGATGCGCGCGGCCGAAGCGCGCGAGCAATATTTCCTCGACCAGGAGTTCGACGATGCCGCCCGGCGTTATGCGCGGGCCAAGAAGGAAATCCAGAAGTCGACCGGCATCTTCTACTCGTTGACCTCGTCGGTCGTCAGCCAGTGGGGCGCACCGGGCAGCGACTACGGCGCGGTGCAGGCCCAGTTCTCGCCGGCGCTGAACTGGAAGATGTTCGACGATCCCGGGATCGGCGCCGGCTCCTTCCAGTTCGCCTATCTCGCGACCCAATACTGGTCGGGGCAGACCGGACAGAGCCTGCAGAACCGGCTCTTCCTCAACAGCCCGGTCAACGACTATCCGGTCAACCAGCTCACCTTCGCGCAGGTGAGCTATACGCACGACTTCCCCGGCCACTTCGTGTCGCTGACGCTGGGGCAGTTTCCCTTCTCGAACTTCGACACCAACACCTACTCCAACAACGAGCAGGTCAATTTCCTCGGCTACGGGCTGGCGCAGAACGGCAGCCAGAACTACTCGCAGGGCAGCCTCGGGGCCTACGTCCAGGTCAATCCGACCAAGGAACTGACGTTCATCGCCGGCTTCCAGGACGCCAACAACGTCGCGGCCTCCAACTACGTCCAGTTCAATACGGGATTCCGGGGCCAGTATTCGTGGTTCCTCTACGGCGCCGTCTCGCCCAGGCCCGGCAAGCTGGGCCACGGCACCTATTCGCTGCTCTACTACAATCTGCCGAGCGTCCCGATGCAGCCGCAGGCCAGCTCGGGCCTGTCGTTCAATGCCTCGCAGACGCTCAACGAGAAATGGGGCCTGTTCCTGCGCGCCAACACTGCGTGGAATTCGAGCTGGTACATCCAGTCGTCGATTTCCGGCGGCGCGGTCTACAACAATCCGCTGGGCCGGGCGCCGCACGACCAGATCGGCCTCGGCATCGCGTGGAACGCCACCAACCAGCGGCTCTATGCGGGCACGCCGGTGCGGCCCAGCGAGACGATGGTCGAACTCTACTGGTCCTGGTCGGTGAAACACCTGTTGATCACGCCCGACGTCCAGCTTTATTTCCAGCCGGCGCTGGCGCCGACGCAGCAGCTGGCGGCGGTCTTCTCGCTCCGTCTCACGGTGCTTTTCTGACGTCCTGCCCGTAGCCTGTTCGAGGGGGAGAGCCTGTCCATGACCAATACGATCGATCCGCCCGGGCGGGGACACGGGCGGATGAGCATGTGGAGCGTCTCGGCGCTCGGCATCGGGTCCATGGTCGGCGCCGGCATCTTCGCGCTGCTGGGTCAGGCCGCCCTGATGACCGGCAGCGACGTCTATCTCTCCTTCGCCATCGGCGGCGTCATCGCGCTGCTGTCGGGCTATTCTTATGCCCGGCTCGCCGCCCGCTTCCCGAGTTCGGGCGGCATCATGGACTATTTCGATCGGGCCTTTCCGTCGAAGACCGTGGCGGGTGGATTGTCGGTCCTCTATCTGGTGACGCAGATCGTGAACATCGCGATGGTCGCCAAGACCTTCGGCGCCTATGCCGACCGCCTGCTGCTGGGCGACGTTTCGGCCGCCTATGTGGCCAACATCTTCGCGTCGGCGATCGTGATCGTCCTCTTCATCGTCAACATGGCGGGATCCGGCATAGTCGGGCGCGTCGAGGAGCTGCTGGTCGGGATCAAGCTGGTCATCCTGACGGCGCTGCTGGTGGCCGGTGGGTCGAGCATCGATCCGGCGATGCTGACGCAGGGGCCGACCGTCGGGCCCGGCATACTGCTCGCGAGCGTCGGCCTCACCTTCTTCGCCTATGGCGGCTACGGCATGATGACCAACGCCTCGGGCCACGTCGCCAATCCCGCGAAGACCATTCCGCGCGCCATATTCCTCGCGATCGGCGTCGTGATCGTCCTCTATATCGGCCTATCCATCGTCGTGATGGGCAACATCTCGCCCGACGAGCTGACGCGCTTTGCGACCACGGCGGTGGCGCAAGCCGCCAGGCCCGTCCTCGGTCAGGTCGGCTTCGTCGTCGTGTCGATCGGCGCGCTGTTTGCGACGGCCTCCTCGATCAATGCGAGCTTCTTCTGCGCCCTCGAAGTCTCGCGCGGCCTCGCCGGCAAAGGGCAGCTTCCGCCCGTGTTCGAGCGGGTCGCCTGGGGGCAGGGCACGCGCGGGCTGGTGTGGTCGGCCGGCGCCGTTCTGGTGATGGTCAACCTTCTCGATCTCGGCGCCATCGCCCAGGTCGCGGGCGCGACGATCCTGATCTGCTATCTCGGCGTATTCGCGGCGCACTGGCGACTGCACGGCGAAGCGGGGGGATCGCGTCTCCCGATCGTGGTCGGCGCGGCGCTGATGGCCGTGGTGCTCGTGGCGTTCGCGGTCAGCCTCTGGTCGACCCAGCCCTCGGCCATCTGGCTCACCGGGCTGGCCGTCGCCGGCAGCCTCGGCATCGAATGGCTGATTCAACGCCGCCGCCGATCGTCCTGATGCCACCCGGTAAAGCGGACATTCCGGCCGCGCTCCCTGCAGAGAGGCTCTGATGACGAGGACGGTCTGGCATTGTCACATCGCGGTATCACTCGATGGCAAGATCGCGCGGCCCGACGGTTCGTTCGACTGGCTGATTGAGTATCCGCCGCAAGAGTTCGGCATCGACGCTTTCCTGGCGGAGGTCGACGCCATCGTGATGGGGCGTGCCACCTACGAAGCCGTACGCGGCTTCGGCGACTGGCCGCATCCCGATAAACCCACCTTCGTGGTGACCAGCAGGCCGCTCGTCGATCCGCCGCAGGGCGTTGAGGCGCGGCCGGCCGACTTCGCGGCCCTTGCCGCTGAACTCGAAAGCAAAGGCGCGCGGCGCGTCTGGGTCGAGGGCGGCGGTCAGGTGATCCGCGGCATTATGGCGGTGGGCAAACTCGACATACTCGAGATGGCGCTGCTGCCGCTCGTGCTGGGCGACGGCATCCCGCTCTTCCCCCGGGGTACACCCGGCCTCGGGCTGCGGCTGGTCAAATGCGAGCCTCGGTCGGGCGGGGCGCTGCATCTCGTCTACGAGGCCGCTTAGTCATCAAGCTCTTCTCCTCGCCCGCGTTACCGGAGCTTCGCGTCAATCCCGCGGGTTGCGGAAGACGGCGCAGGCGCCTCCCTTGGCTCGCAGCTTTGCACAGAGGGCGTCGGCCTCCGCCCGGGTCTTTGCCGAGACCCGCACGGCGTAGGTGGGCAAGTCGTTGCGGCGCGAATTCAGGACCAGCGGCAGCCGATCGTCGAGCATGGGTTCGTATTTGCGCCGCAGCCGCTCGTAGTGGGCAAGCACGCGTCCTTCGGACCAGTTGCCGGCAAGCTGGACGCCCCACGGTCCCCAGGCCGGGTCCGACGTGAGCAGGGGGCGCCGGCGCGGCGTGTCGATCATGTTCCGGGCGAATTCGATGCAGCGCTCGCCGGTCTGTGTCGCCGCGGACTGCAGTTGAGGCATCGGCTGGGCGGTCCAGGCCTCGGCGCTGTAACCGGTGACGATGCGGACATAGGCTTGCGTCTCGCCGGGCAGGACACCGCGGCCGGCGCGCCAGGCCTCGACCTGGCCGGGACCGGCATTGTAGGCGGCCGCGGCCAGGCCGAGATTGCCGCGGAAGGTCGTGCGCAGCTCGCGCAGGTAGCTCGCCGACTCGCGCAACGCCTGCAGCGGCTCGAAGGCGTTGGTGAGGCCGCGCATCGCCGCAGTTCCCGGCATGAATTGCGCGATGCCCTGCGCGCCGGCCGGGCTGACGGCCGAGGGATTGAACCGGCTCTCCTGCCAGATGAGGCGGGTGAAGAATTCTTCCGGCAGCCCGTTGTCGGCCGCCGCCTTGGCCAGGGTGCTGCAGATGTCGGCGACGGAGGGGCGCCGGTCATTCGCCGGTTCGGCGCGCGCCTGTACCAGCGGCGGCAGGGCAATGGCGAGCGATACCAAGGCCAGCAGCGACAGGAGCAGACATCGCGGGGTGAGCAGCGCGCGATCCATTGGCGGGAATGATATCATCGCAGGCCGAATTCACGCACCGCATCGGATTCTGTTTCATGATTCGCAAAGCCACCCTCGCCGACCGCCCCCGCATTTCCGAAGTGCGCCTCGCCGTGCACGAAAACATGCTGAGCCCCGGTTCCGTGAGCAAGGTCGAGACGACGTCCGATTGGATCTTCGCGAACGCGACCTTCTGGGTGTGGGAGGAGGCGGGCGCGGTGCAGGGCTTCTCTGTCGCCGATCCGCGCGATGGCACGATCTTCGGGCTGTTCATTCATCCCGACTACGAGGGGCGAGGTATTGCCCGGGCGCTCCTGCCGCTGGCCTGCGAGGACCTGCGCGCTGCGGGCTTTGCCGCGGCGACCCTGACGACGGGCCCCGGCACGCGCGCAGAACGCTTCTATCGCCTGAACGGCTGGGAAGAGATCGGCCACCAGGACAACGGCGAGATCATCTTCCGGAAGGCGCTGTAACGGCGCGCTTCAGCGCGGCCCGGGCGAGGAGGCGCGTCGAATCGAGCGTCGGTAACGGAGAGTTGCCGTCGTTCATGATCAGCGGGATTTCGGTGCATCCGAGGATCACGGCGTCGCAACCCTCGGCCTTCATGCGGCTCATCACGCGCTGGTAGGCGGCGATGGCCTGCGGCGTGAACACGCTTTGCACCAGTTCGTCCATGATGATGCGATTGGTCTCGTCGCGCTCGGCATCGGTGGGGCGTAGCCACTCGAGCCCCTGCGCCTCGATCTTCTCCGGATAGACCTCGCTGTCGATCAGCCAACGCGTGCCGGTGATGCCGAGTTTCCGGTAACCGCGCGCCGCGGCTTCGGCGGCGACCACCTCGGCGATGTGCAGCCACGGCAGCGGCGAGCGCGGCAGCACGTGCGCCATCGCCTGATGGATGGTGTTGTCGGGGCAGATCAGGAAATCCGCACCGGCCCTGGCGAGCTTGTTCGCCGACGACAGCATCAGCTCCGCCACGCCGGCGCGGTCGCCGCGATCGAGCCGCTCGACATAGTCGGCCAGCGAATGGGTGTGCATCGAGACTTCGGGATGGGCGTGCGGGCCCATCAGTCCCGCGCCTTCGACGCAGATCGTCTTGTAGCAAAGCGCGGCGCCCTCGGCGGAGCAGGCGACGATCCCGATATGCTGCGGCATGCTCATCCCTTCGCGCGCGGGTGCGCGGCGCGATAGACGGCGGCGAGGCGGGCGGCATCGACGTCGGTGTAGCGCTGCGTCGTCGAGAGCGACGCGTGGCCCAGCAATTCCTGGATGGTGCGCAGGTCGCCGCCGGCGCCCAGCAAGTGCGTCGCGAAGGAATGGCGCAGCGCGTGCGGCGTCACGCTTTCGGCCAGGCCCAGGTCGCGGCGGATTTCGCGCACCCGCTTCTGCACGATGGCGGGATCGAGCGCACCGCCGCGCGCGCCCACGAAGACGCGATCCGACGGCTTGGCCGCGGCCAGCCACGGGCAGGCCTCGCGATAGGCTTTCAGCGCCTGCAGCGCCTGCGGCAGCAGCGGCACCAGCCGCGTCTTGTTGCCCTTGCCGGTGACGGCGAGCGTGTCGCGGCCGCTCTTCAGCAGGTCGTCGACCTCCGCCTTGGTGAGCGACAGCGCCTCGCCGATGCGCAGGCCGGCGCCGTAGAGCAGGACCAGCACCGCGGCATCGCGCAGGTCGATCCACGGCGCGCGGTCCTGGTCGGACTGCGACTGGAGCACGTCCTCCATGTCGCGTTCGCTCAGCGCCTTCGGCACGGCGCGCGGCAGCTTGGGCGTCTGGATGGTGGCGATGCTCGCATTGTGCGCGAGGCCGTTCTTGTCGAGGAAACGGAAGAACGAGCGCACCGAGGAGAAGGCGCGCGCCGTCGAGGTGCGCGCCATGCCCTGGTGCGCGCGATCGGCCAGCCAGGCGCGGAACTCGGCGGGCTTCAGTTTCGCGAGCGCATCGAGCGTCGGCGTCTCGCCGAGATAGGTCGTCATGAAGCCGAGGAAGGTCGCGACGTCGTGTTCGTAGGCGGTGAGCGTGTGGACGGCGAGGCGGCGCTCGCTCTTCAGCCAGTCGCGCCACGCCTCTTGTGCGTCTGCGACACTCAAGGCAACGTCACTCGGGCAGGTCGAGCCAGGCGCGGATGGTGTTCTCCAGCACCTTCGACAGGAAGAACAGGAGTTCGGTCGACATCTCCGGCCCGAACGCCTCGGGATCGCGCGCGCCGAAGCACATGACGCCGTCGGGCGAGCCCGACGAGACCTGCAGGCGCATCAGCACGTCGGACTTCACGAAGCGCGCGACGTCGCCGAAGAAGGCTTCCTCGCCCACGATGTCGGAGCGCAGGCGGGCATGCTTGTCGGGGCCGATGGCGGCATCGATGGCGCCGGGCGCCAGCACGTAGACGCCGCGCACCGGCACGCGCTTGGGCGCATCGGCATTGGCCTCGATCGCCATGGTGATGAAGTCGACGTCGAGCAGCTCGGGCAGCTCGTGCGTGACGACGTGGATCATCTTCTCGAACGTGGTCGCCTGGATGATGCTGATGACCGCAGCCTGGATGCGGTTCTGGACGATCTGGTTCTGCTTGGAATTGGCGATGATTTCGGTGCGCTCGACCTTGAGCTTCTCGATCTCGCCGCGCAGGCGCTTCAGGATCGCCTGCTGCATGTCGATGACGCCCGGCCCCTGGATCCTCGGCGTGATGCCCATCTCGGCGGCGAGTTCGCCGTTCTTGTCGAAGAAGTCGGGATGGGCCTTGAGATAGGCCACGACGTCGTCGGCGGTGATCAGCTTCACCTGCCGGCCGGAGCCGTCGGGCGCCGGGATCGTACCGTCATTGCCCATGTGCCCGTCCGGGGTCAGAGGATCGACTGGCCGGTCTTGGCCCAATCGTCGAGGAAGGCCTTGAGACCGTTGTCCGTCAGCGTGTGCTTGAAGAGCTGGCGCAGCACGTTGGGCGGCAGCGTGCCGACATGGGCGCCGAGCTTGGCGGCGGCGATCACATGCTGGGTGTGGCGGATCGAGGCCACCAGCACCTCGGTCTTGAAGTGCGGGTACTGGCGATAGATCGTCATGATCTCGCCGATGAGATGCATGCCGTCCTGGCCGATATCGTCGAGTCGGCCGACGAACGGCGAAATGAAGGTCGCGCCAGCCTTGGCCGCCAGCAATGCCTGCGCCGCCGAGAAGCACAGCGTGACGTTCACCATCGTGCCTTCGGAGGTCAGCACCTTGCAGGTCTTGAGACCGTCCGGTGTCAGCGGCACCTTCACGGTAACGTTCTTGGCCAGCTTGGCGAGCTTGCGGCCTTCCTCGAGCATCGTCTTGTGGTCGGTCGCGACCGTTTCGGCGCTGACCGGGCCCGGGACGATGGCGCAGATCTCCTTGATGACGTCGAGCATCTGGCGGCCCGACTTGGCGATCAGCGAGGGGTTGGTCGTCACGCCGTCGAGCAGGCCGGAGGCCGCGAGATCCTTGATATCGGCGACATCGGCGGTATCGACGAAGAACTTCATATAAACTACCCCAATGGCCAGTGGTTCGGACTCGCCTGTTGCCACAATTTCTAGCGATTCCCCCTCGGAGCTACAAGCCAAGGGGGACGCGGCGTCGCGTCTCGAATCGGTGGAAAACACGGTCAAGATCCTGCTGCCGCTGCCGCTGGGCGATGCCTACGACTATCGCGTGCCTGACGGCATGGCGGTCGTGCCGGGGCATTTCGTCATCGTGCCGCTGGGCAAGCGCGAAACCGTCGGCGTCGTCTGGGGCGAAGGCTCGGGCGACGTCGCGCCGGAGAAGTTGCGCGACGTGATCGCGGTGCTGCCGGCGCTGCCGATGGCCGACGCGATGCGCCGCTTCGTCGACTGGGTCTCGGCCTACACGCTGATGCCTGCAGGCGCCGTGCTGCGCATGGCGATGAGCGTCCCGTCGGCGCTCGAAGCGCCCAAGACGGAACTGGTCTATCGCCCGGCGGCGCCGACCGAGGGCACCGCGCTCAAGCTCACGGCGGCGCGCCGTCGCGTGCTGGAGCAGTTGAAGGACGGGCCGGCGATGGCCGCCGCGGAGCTTGCGCATCTCGCCGGCGTCGGCACGTCGGTCGTGAAAGGCATGGCATCGGTCGGGCTGCTGGCGGCCGAGGAGCGCATCGTGCGCCGTTCCTTCCCGCAGCCCGACGGCTTGCATGACGGGCCGACCTTGTCGGCTGCGCAGAAGATCGCGGCCGACGGCCTGGTCGAGAAGGTGAAGGCACATGCCTTCTCCGCGACGCTGCTCGATGGGGTGCCGGGCGCGGGCAAGACCGAGGTCTATTTCGAGGCGGTCGCCGCCTGTCTCGCCGCCGGTCGGCAGGTTCTTGTGCTGCTGCCGGAGATCGCGCTGACGGCGCAGTGGCTCCGGCGCTTCGAGGATCGCTTCGGCGCCTTGCCGTCGCCCTGGCACTCCGGCCTCACCAGCCTTGAACGCCGCGAGACGTGGCGTGGCATCGCCGAGGGGCGGGTGGGCGTCGTCGTGGGCGCGCGCTCCGCGCTGTTCCTGCCGTTCGCCAATCTCGGCCTCATCGTCGTCGACGAGGAACACGACAGTTCGTTCAAGCAGGACGAGGGCGTCGTCTACAATGCGCGCGACATGGCGGTAGTGCGCGCACGCCTTGCCTCCGCGCCCATCGTACTGGCATCCGCGACGCCGTCTCTCGAAAGCGTCGTCAACGTGAAGACCGGTCGCTACGGCGAGGCCCATCTGCCGGGACGTCATGGCGGGCATCAGCTCGCTTCATTGTCCGCGATCGATCTGCGACGCGAGGCGCCATCGCGCGGCCGCTGGCTGTCGCCGCCGGTGGTCGAGGCGATGAAGAAGACGCTGGCGGCCGGCGAGCAGACGCTGCTGTACCTCAATCGCCGCGGCTATGCGCCGATCACGCTCTGCCGCGCCTGCGGCTCGGGGCTGGAGTGCCCGCAATGCTCGGCCTGGCTGGTCGAGCATCGTTTTCGCCGGACGCTGGTCTGTCATCATTGCGGCTACTCGGAACCGCCGGCGCAGACCTGCCGGCATTGCGGTGCGGTCGATCAGTTCGTCGCCTGCGGTCCCGGCGTCGAACGGCTGGCCGAGGAGGCGCTGGAGCTTTTTCCCGAGGCGCGGCTGGAACTCTTCACGTCGGACAGCCTGATGAACCGCGACGAGGCGTCGGCCGCGGTCGAGCGCATGGAGAAGGGCGAGATCGACATATTGATCGGCACGCAGATGGCGGCGAAGGGACATCACTTCCCCAATCTGACGCTGGTCGCGGTGATCGATGCCGACCTCGGCCTCAACGGCGGTGATCTGCGCGCGGCCGAGCGGACCTTCCAGCTTCTCTATCAGGTGGCGGGCCGCGCCGGCCGCGATGGAAGGCCGGGCCGGGCGCTGATCCAGACCCACAATCCGGATCATCCGGTGATGCAGGCGCTGGTGTCGGGCGATCGCGACCGGTTCGTCGAGGTCGAGCTGCACGATCGCTCGATGGCCGGGATGCCGCCCTATGGACGGCTGGCGTCGCTGATCATCTCCGGGCCGGATCCCGTCGCAGTCGACAATGTTTGCGCAGCCCTCGCGCGCCAGGCGCCGCAGCAGGAGGGCGTCACGATCCTGGGGCCGTCGGTCGCACCGCTGGCGCTGCTGCGCGGCCGGCACCGTCGTCGCTTCCTGCTAAAGGCCGGCCGCGAGACGGCCGTGCAGCCCCTGCTGCATGCATGGCTGGAGAAGATCGGCCTGCCCGGTTCAGTCCGTCTGCAGGTCGATGTCGACCCGTATTCCTTCCTTTGAGTCCACACACCGGGACCCCCGCGCCGAAAAACCGCTGTAGAACAGTGCTTTGCCGACGTTGCGCCGGGAAATGCAGCATGGTAGCAACGCGCGCTTTTCCGGGGTGGGGCGGCAAGCGACGCGGGGCGTTCTGCTAGCGAAAAGCGTGTGAATTCAATGGCTTGCCGGCCGTGTTCCGCGGCAGGGGAGAGGCTCTAGACGTGACCACCGCAACCACCGGCGTTGCCGGACGCTATGCCAGCGCCCTTTTTGAACTCGCGGATAGCGCCAAATCCCTCGATCAGGTGGCGCAGGATCTCGCCACCTTTCGCAAGCTGCTCGACGAGAGCGCCGACCTGGCGCGCCTCATTGCCAGCCCGGTCATCGGCCGCGCCCTGCAGGGCAAGGCGCTGCTCGCGGTGCTCGATGCCGCCGGCATTTCCGGGCTGACCCGCAGCTTCATCGGCACCGTGGCTGCCAACGGCCGCTCGCGCGATCTGCCGGCGATGGCCTCGGCGTTCCTCGCCGAACTCGCCCGCCGCCGCGGCGAGACGACCGCGACGGTCACCTCGGCCGTTCCGCTTTCCCCCGCCCAGCTGCAGCAGCTCAGCGCCGCGCTGCGCTCGGTGCTGGCCAGCAACAAGGTTTCCATCGACGCGCGCGTCGAACCCGACATTCTCGGCGGTCTCGTCGTCAAAGTCGGTTCGCGCCTGTTCGATTCGTCCGTCCGAAGCAAGCTGCAGCGCCTGCAGCTTGCCATGAAGGGAGTTGCCTAAATGGATATCCGTGCCGCCGAAATCTCGGCCATTCTGAAGCAGCAGATCGCCAACTTCGGCACCGAAGCCGAAGTGGCCGAGGTCGGCCAGGTCCTCTCCGTCGGTGACGGCATCGCGCGCGTCTACGGCCTCGACAGCGTCAAGGCCGGCGAGATGGTCGAGTTCCCCGGCGGCATCAAGGGCATGGCGCTCAATCTCGAGAGCGACAATGTCGGCGTCGTCATCTTCGGCGAAGATCGCACCATCAAGGAAGGCGACACCGTCAAGCGTACCGGCACCATCGTCGACGTGCCCGTGGGCAAGGGCCTGCTCGGCCGCGTCGTTGACGGTCTCGGCAACCCGATCGATGGCAAGGGCCCTCTGGCCACCACCGAGCGCCGCCTGGTCGAGGTGAAGGCGCCGGGCATCATTCCGCGCAAGTCGGTGAACGAGCCGATGCAGACCGGCCTCAAGGCCGTCGACTCGCTGGTCCCGGTCGGCCGCGGCCAGCGCGAGCTGATCATCGGCGATCGCCAGACCGGCAAGACCGCCGTCGCGATCGACACCTTCCTGAACCAGAAGGGCATCAACAAGGGCACCGACGAGAGCCGCAAGCTCTACTGTGTCTACGTCGCCATCGGCCAGAAGCGCTCGACCGTCGCCCAGATCGTGAAGACGCTCGAGGACAACGGCGCGCTGGAATACTCCATCGTCGTCGCCGCCACCGCGTCCGACCCGGCGCCCATGCAGTTCCTCGCGCCGTACACCGGTTGCGCCATGGGCGAGTACTTCCGCGACAACGGCATGCATGCCGTGATCGTGTATGACGATCTTTCCAAGCAGGCCGTCGCCTATCGCCAGATGTCGCTGCTGCTGCGCCGCCCGCCGGGCCGCGAAGCCTATCCCGGCGACGTGTTCTATCTCCATTCGCGCCTGCTCGAGCGCGCCGCCAAGCTGAACGAGAAGAACGGCTCGGGCTCGCTGACGGCGCTGCCGATCATCGAGACGCAGGCCGGCGACGTGTCGGCCTACATCCCGACCAACGTGATCTCGATCACCGACGGCCAGATCTTCCTCGAGACGGAGCTCTTCTATCAGGGCATCCGTCCGGCCATTAACGTCGGTCTGTCGGTCAGCCGCGTCGGCTCGGCCGCGCAGATCAAGGCGATGAAGCAGGTTGCCGGTACCATCAAGCTGGAGCTGGCGCAGTATCGCGAAATGGCGGCCTTCGCCCAGTTCGCCTCGGACCTCGACGCCTCGACCCAGCGCCTGCTCGCGCGTGGCCAGCGCCTGACCGAGCTGCTGAAGCAGGGCCAGTTCTCGCCGATGCCGGTCGAGGAGCAGGTCATCTCGCTCTATGCCGGCACCCGCGGCTTCCTCGACACGCTGCCGATCGGCCGCATCAACGAGTTCGAGCGCCAGTTGCTCGACGCGGTCCGCGCCGAAGGCTCGATCCTCGCGTCGATCCGCGAGAAGCGCGAGATCGTCAAGGAGACCGACGAGAAGCTGAAGGCCTTCCTCGGCGATTTCGTCAAGAAGTTCGCCTAACGCCCGAAGGTTTCGATGCCCAGCCTCAAAACCTTCCGCCTCCGGATTCGAAGCGTCCAGTCGACGCAGAAGATCACGAAGGCCATGAAGATGGTCGCAGCCGCCAAGCTGCGACGCGCCCAGGAGCAGGCCACCGCGGCCCGCCCCTATGCCGAAGCCATGGACCGGATCCTGGCGTCGCTGGGCCACAGTTTCAAAGGCGGTACCGGCCCGCGTCTGCTGGCTGGCACCGGCTCGGACAAGGTCCATCTGCTGATCGTCGCCACGGGTGATCGCGGCCTGTGCGGCGGCTTCAACAGCACCATCGTGCGCGAGGCGCGTCGTCAGATCCGCGCGCTCCAGGCCGAAGGCAAGACCGTCAAGATCTTCACCGTGGGCCGCAAGGGCCGCGAGCAGCTTCGCCGCGACTACAGCAGTCTGCTGGTCGAGGGCATGACCGACGTCGGCCGTCCGCGCCTAGGGTTCGGCGACGCCCAGAAGGTCATGAAGCGCGTGATGGAGATGTATGAGGCGGGCGAGTTCGATGTCGCCTCGATCATCTTCAATCGCTTCAAGTCGGCGATGACCCAGGTCACGACCGTGCAGCAGCTCATCCCGCCGCCGGCGCCCGAGGGCGCGGCCGAGACGGCTGCTCCCGTTGCAGCGGGCGGCGCGATCTACGAGTTCGAGCCGGACGAAGGCGAGATTCTCGCCGACCTGCTGCCGCGCAACCTCACCGTCCAGATCTTCCGCGCCTTGCTGGAGAACGCCGCGAGCTTTTACGGCTCGCAGATGACGGCGATGGACTCGGCATCGCGCAACGCCGGCGAAGTGATCAAGAAACTGACGCTGCAGATGAACCGCTCGCGTCAGGCCACCATCACCAAGGAACTCATCGAGATCATCTCGGGCGCCGAGGCCGTTTAGGCCGCGCGCTGTACGCAATAGAAAGAAAGGGATCCGTCTCATGGCAACCAATAGCATCGGCTCGATCACGCAGATCACGGGCGCGGTCGTCGACGTGCGGTTCGAAGCCGGGCAGCTGCCGAACATCCTGAACGCGCTGCACGTCAATGCCGACAACCGCCTGATCGTGCTGGAAGTCGCCCAGCATCTGGGTGAGTCCGAAGTGCGCGCCATCGCGATGGACACGACCGACGGTCTGGTCCGCGGCGAGAAGGCGGTCGACACCGGTTCGCCCATCCAGATGCCGGTCGGTCCCGAGACGCTCGGCCGCATTCTGAACGTCATCGGCGATCCGATCGACGAGCGCGGCGCGGTCGGCAACAAGCAGACCCTGCCGATCCATCGCAGCGCGCCGGAATTCACCGAGCAGTCGACGGAAGCGCAGATCCTGGTCACGGGCATTAAGGTCATCGACCTGCTCGCGCCGTACGCCAAGGGCGGCAAGATCGGCCTGTTCGGCGGCGCCGGCGTCGGCAAGACCGTGACGATCATGGAGCTGATCAACAACGTCGCGAAGGCGCACGGCGGCGTGTCGGTGTTCGCCGGCGTCGGCGAGCGTACCCGCGAAGGAAACGACCTCTATCACGAGATGATCGAGGGTGGCGTCATCAAGCTCGACGGTCCGGGCTCGAAGGTGGCGCTGGTGTACGGCCAGATGAACGAGCCGCCGGGCGCCCGCGCCCGCGTCGCGCTGTCGGGCCTCACCGTCGCCGAATACTTCCGCGATGCCGAAGGCCAGGACGTGCTGTTCTTCGTCGACAACATCTTCCGCTTCACCCAGGCCGGTTCGGAAGTGTCCGCGCTGCTGGGCCGCATCCCGTCGGCGGTGGGTTATCAGCCGACCCTGGCCACCGACATGGGCGGCCTGCAGGAGCGCATCACCTCGACCAAGAAGGGCTCGATCACCTCGGTGCAGGCCATTTACGTGCCCGCCGACGACTTGACCGACCCGGCCCCGGCCGCGTCGTTCGCCCACTTGGATGCCACGACCGTGCTCAGCCGCTCGATCGCCGAGCAGGCGATCTTCCCGGCCGTCGATCCGCTCGACTCGACCTCGCGCATGCTCGACCCGCGCGTCGTCGGCCAGGAGCACTACGACACCGCCCGCTCCGTGCAGCGCGTGCTGCAGCAGTACAAGTCGCTGCAGGACATCATCGCCATTCTGGGCATGGACGAGCTGTCGGAAGAGGACAAGCTGGTCGTGAGCCGCGCCCGCAAGATGCAGCGCTTCCTCAGCCAGCCGTTCCACGTGGCCGAAGTCTTCACCGGCACGCCGGGTGTGTTCGTGAAGCTCGAGGACACGATCAAGGCGTTCAAGGGCATCCTCGCCGGCGAATACGACGACCTTCCGGAGCCCGCCTTCTACATGGTCGGCACCATCGAAGAGGCCGTTGCCAAGGCCAAGAAGCTCGCGGCCGAGGCGGCCTAAGCAGATGGCCAAGGTCTCCTTCCGTCTGGTGATGCCCGAGCGCGAACTGCTCGCGACCGAGGCCGACATGGTCGTCGTCCCGGGCAGCGAAGGCGACTTCGGCGTCCTGCCGGGGCACGCCCCGCTGATCTCGACCGTTCGCCCCGGCGTTCTCGAGGTCTATCAGGGCAACAAGGTCCAGCAGCGCTTCCTCGTGGCCGGCGGCTTCGCCGAGGTCACACCGGAGCGTTGCACGGTCCTGGCCGACGAGGCGGTTCCCTTCGAGCAGGTCACTGTCGCGCAGCTCGACGACCGCGAGCGCTCGGCCCGCAATGACATCACCGACGCCTCTACGCCGGCCGAGAAGGCCGCTGCCGAGAAGAACCTGGGCATCGCCCAGGATCTGAAGCGCGCGCAGAGCTTCTACGCCAGCCGCTGACGCGCGGCGCTCTTCCCGTAATTATATTTCAAACCAGTGCACCGGACGGCCATTGAAAGGCCGCCCGGACGTCGCTTTATTACGCTGGTACGACAACGCGCCGAGGGTGCTCGTTCATGGGTAACTGGACACTCGAGACGATCGCCTGGGATCGCTTCGATGCGTCGAAGGTCGATCCGGAGATCCTTCGCAACATCAAGGCGGCGGCCCTGGTGGAACGGAACGGCGGCGACTACGGCATCTATCTCGGCCGCGTGTTCGCCGGCGACGCGCTGTTCATGGACGCCGTCAACCATTGGGTCGTCGAGGAGGTCCAGCACGGGCTGGCGCTCGGCCGCTGGGCCCAACTGGCCGACCCGTCCTGGAATTTCGATGCCGCCTTCGAGCGCTTCCGCACCGGCTACAAGCTGCCCCTGCACGTGACCGAATCGGTGCGGGGCAGCCAGGCCGGCGAAATGATCGCCCGCTGCATCGTCGAGACCGGCACGAGCTCCTACTACAGCGCCCTGAAGGACGCGACCGAGGAGCCGGTGCTGAAGCAGATCTGCCAGAAGATCGCGGCCGACGAGTTCCGCCACTACAAGCTTTTCTACGAGCATCTCAACCGCTGCCTGAAGCGCGACCGGCTGAACCGCTGGGCCCGCCTGCGCATTGGCTGGGGGCGCCTGGCCGAAAGCGAGGACGACGAACTGGCCTATGCCTACTTCGCCGCCAACGAGCCGGTGGATGCGGTTTACGACCGCAAGCGCAACATGCAGGCCTATGCCCGCCGGGCCTATCCGCTGTACCGGCAGACCCATGTCCAGCGCGCCATCGCGATGGTGCTGAAAGCGGTCGGCCTTGAGCCGCAGGGCCGGCTCAACAGCGTCATGACGCGCGCCGGCCTCTGGTTCCTGCGCCGCAACGCCGCCAAGCTCGCCGCGCAGAACGCTTAAGACACAACGGCTTCATTGGAGCGCGCCACTCCAGTGGCGCTCATGCTTTGCTGATCGATGACGCTTGAGCGCCACTGGAGTGGCGCGCTCCATTGAGGGGCGGCCTGTCACGAAATCAGATCGGCGAATTCCGTGAACACCGCGTCGTAGACGGCGCGCTTGAAGGGCACGATCACGGACGAGAGTTCGCCGGGGGCGATCCAGCGCCAGGCGACGAATTCCTGGTCGTGCGCATGGATGTCGATGTCGGCATCCGTTCCCGTGAAGGCCAGCGCGAACCACTTCTGCGCCTGCCCGCGCCAGCGTCCCTTCCAGTAGGCGGGCCGCCGCTCCTCCGGCACCTCGTAGGCGATCCATTTGGCGCTCTCGCGTAACAGCAGCGCCTTGGACGTGCCGACCTCCTCCTGCAGCTCGCGGCAGGCGGCTTCCACGGGCGTCTCGCCCTTGTCGATGCCGCCCTGGGGCATCTGCCACGCATCCGGCTGGTTGGCGCGGCAGCCGACGAAGACGCGCCGGTCCGGGGCAATCAGCATCATGCCGACGTTGCGGCGATATTCCTCGGGACGGCCGGTCATCATCATCATGTTCTTCATGGGCGGAGCTGGGCAGGCTGGGTACGCATCCGGTTCAGGCAGGCCTCGCGGCATTCGAAATGGCCGATGATCGGGACCATCGACACGTCCGTGCGCGCTTCCTGCCCCTTGTACCAGCCGCGCAGAGCGGTGATGGCCTCCTCGTCCGGCTGCGCGACGCCGAATGCATGGCGGGGCGCGCGGTCGGGGGCCACCTCGGCAACCCAGCCCGCCAGCCGGTCGAGATTGCCGACGACGCCATCGCCGGCCAGCTTGTAGTCGAGCACGTCGGTGCTGCGCGCATAGCCCACGCCCAGCTCCTCCGTCAGCCGCTGGATCGAGGCCGGGCCGGGCATCGGGCTGATCTCGATCAGTGCGAGGCCACGGTCGGCGATCTCCTTCACCAGCGGGCGCAGCACCGCCTCCGCCAGGGCGGGGCGGCCGGGCGCCGCGATGACGAGGCCCACATAGCCTTCGCCTCGCGCCAGGATGGCCCGCAGTCGCTTCAGGTTCTCCGCCGCATCGGCCGCGGCCTCGATCGGGCGGAGGCCCCGCTCGCCCACGGCCGGGTCGTCCATCGGCAGCATGAGATAGGTTTCGTGACCGAAGGTCCGCGCCTGCTGGAGCCAGCGCGGCAGGTCGGGCGTGCCCGGCAGGAATGCCAGGCTGACCTCGGGCGGGAGTTCCTCGATCGCCTTGCGCATGGCCGGCTCGTTGAGGCCGACATTGATCATCAGCAGGCCCAGCCGTGCCGGTGCGCCGGCCGACGGATCGAAGCGCCGCGCGTTGGCGATCCAGGGCATCCAGCCCGAGGGCGAGATGCGCGGCAGCCGCAGCCCGTCGGCGGTGATCTCGATCATGCCAGCCGATTCCTCGGGTGGCAGCTTGCGGAACCCGAGGGATGGCGCTGGCCGGACCGGCAGGGGCAGGGCCTGGATGGGCGCAGCTTCGGTCTGTGCAGCCGGCACGGCGGCGGACGCCGAGGCGACCGGTGAGGCCGGCACTGCATCGCCCACCACCTGGGGCGACTGGCCGTCCAACCTGAATCCGAAGACGATGCCGGCGGAAGCGGCGATCAGCGCGAAGACGAAAAGGTAAGCGGCGGCCAGACCCCAACGGGCCGGCCGCCGCTTTGCCGTTACGTCGCCGCTTTGGCCGGAGCGGGCCACAGCGTCATTCCCGAAAGGGTCTCAGTTGGCCTTGCCGCTGTAGAGCGAGATGCCGCGGATCAGGTCGGCCGCGCGCAGCAGCTGGTAGTCGGCAGCCTGCTCCTTCGGCGGCTCGTCCGGATCGCCAGACGGCGTCGCCTGGGGAGCCGTCTGACCGGCGGCCTTGTCGTCGGTCTTGTCGCCCGGCTTGCCGGCTTCCGGCTTGGCATCGTTGGGCTTGACGGGGGGCGGCGGGGCGACGGGCTTGTCGTTCGGGTTGGTGATCGAGCGGCGCAGGTTCTCCTCGCGGAAGCTCGAACGCTGCTGGATGTTCTCGATCTTCGCGGGCTCGACCTCGATGTCCGGCTTGATGCCTTCCTTCTGGATCGAACGGCCCGACGGCGTGAAGTAGAGCGCCGTGGTCAGTCGGATCGCGCCGCCGCCGGTCACCTGCATGATGGTCTGGACCGAGCCCTTGCCGAACGAGCGCGTGCCGAGAACGATGGCACGGCGGTGATCCTGCAGCGCGCCGGCCACGATCTCCGACGCCGAGGCCGAGCCGCCGTTCATCAGCACGACGATCGGCAGGCCGTTGGCGACGTCGCCCGGCTTGGCGTTCCAGCGCTGGACCTCGTCGTTCTTGCGCGCCTTGACCGAGACGATCTCGCCCTTGTCGAGGAAGGCATCGGACATCGCGATCGCCTGGTCGAGCAGGCCGCCCGGATTGTTGCGCAGGTCGATGATGTAGCCCTTGAGCTTGTTGCCCGCTTCCTTCTTCAGCTTCTCGACGGCGTCGAGCACGCCCGGCGTCGTCTGCTCGGTGAAGGAGGTGACGCGGATGTAGCCGATGTCGCCGCCCTCGAGGCGGTACTTGACCGGCTTCACCTTGATCGTCTCGCGGGTCAGCGACACGTCGAACGGATCCTTGGTTCCGCGGCGGATCGAGACCTTGATCGGCGTGCCGACCTTGCCGCGCATCTTCTCGACGGCTTCCTGCAGGGTGAGGCCCTGCACCGGCTCGCCGTCCAGCGCGAAGATCAGGTCGCCCGGCAGGATGCCGGCCTTGGAGGCGGGGGTGTCGTCGATCGGCGACACGACCTTGATGACGCCGTTCTCCATCGTCACTTCGATGCCGAGGCCGCCGAACTCACCCTTCGTCTGGACCTGCATGTCCTTGTAGGACTTCGGGTTCATGTAGCTCGAATGAGGGTCGAGGGCGCTCAGCATGCCGTTGATGGCATTCTCGATGAGCTGCTTCTCCTCCACCGGCTCGACATAGTCGCGGCGGATGCGCTCCAGCACGTCACCGAACAGATTGAGCTGCTGGTAGAGCTCGCTCTTGTCGCCGCCGGCGGCCTTCGGATCGGCCGGCTTGTTCTGCGCCAGGGCAGGAGCGGCCAGGAAAGCCACGGCCGTGGCGAATGAGGCTAAGCGCAGAAAGGTCATTTGGGTGCCTTCAGGAGGGAAGTCGCCAGGGGCTTCGAGGCCCGGCGATCCGGTGTTTCAGCGTGGGAGGGAGGATACAGGGGCGTCTTTGGCAGGATCAAGGCGTCGGGCTTCCACACCACTTCACAAATCAGGCAGAGGCTGCGGCCGCCGGGCGCGGGGTGGCCAGGATGGCCGGCCGCGACGCGGTGGAGAGCATCGACTTGCCCGTCATTTCGGCAGGCTGCGACACGCCCATCAGGGCGAGCAGCGTGGGTGCCACGTCGGCCAGCTTGCCGTCGGCCAGCGAATGGACGGCCGCCGGCGCGTTGAAGAGCAGGGCCGGCACGCGATTCAACGTGTGCTGGGTGTGCTTCTGGTGCGACTGCTCGTCGAACATCTCTTCGGCATTGCCATGGTCGGCGGTGACGAACATCGCACCGCCGGCCGCCTGGATGGCCTGCATCAGCCGCCCGAGGCAGCCGTCGACCGCCTCCACCGCCCGGGTGGCGGCGCCGAGATCGCCGGTATGGCCGACCATGTCGGTGTTCGCGTAATTGACGACGATGAGGTCGAACTTGCCCGAGCCGATCGCCTCCACCAGCCTGTCGGTCACCTCGGGCGCGCTCATCTCCGGCTTCAGGTCGTAGGTCTTGACGTTGGGCGAGGGCACGAGGATGCGCTCCTCGCCGTCGAACACACGCTCCTCGCCGCCGTTGAAGAAGAACGTGACGTGCGCGTACTTCTCCGTCTCGGCGATTCGCAGTTGCCTCAGGCCGGCCTTCGATACGGTCTCGCCGAGGCCCATCCTGATGATTTCCGGCGGGAACAGCGTCTTCAGGAACGGATTGAGCGCCGCCGAATAGTCGACCATGCCGACCTTCGTCGCGAAGCTGACGACCCGGTTGCGATTGAAGCCATCGAAGCGCGGATCGAGCAGCGCCGTCAGGATCTGGCGCGCGCGGTCCGAGCGGTAGTTGAACATCAGGAGGCCGTCGCCGTCCTTCATGCCGGCATAGCCGTCGATCACGGTGGGCAGCACGAACTCGTCGTCGAGATTGGCGGCATAGCCCTTGTCGACGGCTTGCTTCGCCGTCGTCGCATGCTCGCCCCGTCCATCGACCATCGCGTCGTAGGCCAGCGTCACGCGCTCCCAGCGCTTGTCGCGGTCCATCGGATAGAAGCGGCCGGACACGGTGGCGAAGCGGATCGGCAGGCCGGGCTTCAGGCCCGCCTGGATATGGTCGAGGCACTCCAGCGCACTACGCGGCGGCATGTCCCGGCCATCGAGGAAGGCGTGGATCCAGACCGGCACGCCATGCCCTGCGAACAGGTTGGCGAGGAAGACCAGATGGTCCTGGTGGGCGTGCACGCCGCCCGGCGAGGCAAGGCCGATCAGGTGCAATGCCGCGCCTGTCGTCTTCAGCGTGGCGATCGTCTCGACGAGGATCGGGTTCCTGGCGAGCGAGCCGTCCTCGATGGCATTGTCGATGCGCGGCAGGTCAGGCACGGCGACACGGCCGGCGCCGAGGTTCATATGGCCGACCTCGGAATTGCCCATCTGGCCCTTGGGCAGGCCGACGAACGTTTCGGATGCATCGATCAGGCCCTGTGGGCAGGTCGCGACCAGCCGGTCGAAGTTGGGGGTGCGGGCGCCCAGGATGGCGTTGTTCGAGCGCTCGGGACGATGGCCCCAGCCGTCGAGGATGCAGAGCAGGACCGGACGCGACGCCTTGTCGGTCATCACGAAGCCTTCCGCGGCTGCGGCTGGGCGCGCTCCACGGCGTTGAACTTGTTGGGGCAGCTCAGCTCGCGCGGATCGGTGTTGGGATTCTGGTCGGGGACCTCGATGGCGCAGAACACGAACTCGCCGCGCGGCTCGCCGTCGATGCTCACGTCGTACGTGTAGGTGCCGGGCGGGTCGCCGGGAATGATGCACCAGGACCGCTGCAGGACGCCGTCCTGCACGGTCTCGAGCATTCGGGTCGTGGCCTTGGTCTTGTCGGCGCTGACTTCCGTCTCGGGGCCGGCGATCACCTGCTCGGCCGGCTGCGAGGTCGTCAGGACCTCGCGCAACGACACGACGCGGTTGGGACCGCCGAGATACATGCGCCATCCGAAGCAGGCACGATGGAACAACAGCGGAATCGCGTTGGTCTCGTAGTGGCGCTGCTTGCCGTCCTCGCCGGTGATCGAGACGTACGGGATGCTGCGCACGGACTTGGGAGCCGGCCTTTCGACGGGCTTGGTCGGGCTCGTCGACTGGGCCATGGCGGCGCCGGGAACGGCAGCCAGGAGGAGGGCGGAGGAGGTGGCCGCGAGCCACCGGGAAAGTGCGTGCATGGCTGCCAATGTAGCCCCGGTTTTTCGTCAGAACAGAGGCAAAATCGCCGGTATTTCATGCCCGGTGATAGGGATGTCCGGCGAGGAGTTGCTGGGCGCGGTAAATCTGTTCGGCCAGCATCCCGCGGGCCAGCAGATGAGGCCAGGTCATCGCGCCGAAGGACAGGACCAGGCCGGCTTTTTTCAGCATTGCCTCGGTGTGCCCGTCGGCCCCGCCGATCAGGAAGGCCACGTCCGACACGGACGTGTCGCGCCAGCTCCCCAGACGGGCGGCGAAAGCCTCGCTGTCCAGCACCTTGCCGCGCCGGTCCAGCATGACCAGCGTCGCGCCGGCCGGCGCCGCCTCCAGCAGCAATTCGCCCTCGCGCTGCATGAGCTGGGGGGCGGGCAGTTTCCGCTTCTCTTCCAACTCCCGCAGAGTCAGTGGCCAGCGGATGCGGCCGGCATAGTGGTCGTAGAGATCGCGCTCCGGCCCCCGTGTGGCGCGGCCGATGGCGGCGATGGTGATCTTCAAGCCACGCTCAGGGCGCGCGCTTGCGCCGGGCCGCGGGCTTTCTCGCCGTCTTGGGCGCCGCCCGCTTGGCGGCCGCTTTCTTGACGGGCTTGTCGGCGGCCTCGTTCTCCAGCGCCCACATCTTCTCCAGCGCATAGAAGGCGCGCGGCTCGGGGCGGAAGACGTGCACGACCACGTCGCCGGCATCGACCAGCACCCAGTCGCCGGTCTGCTTGCCCTCGACCGGCGTGTAGCCGTGGCCGGTCTGCTTCAGCTTGTCGGCGAGATGCTCGGCAATGGCGACGACCTGACGGTTCGAGCGGCCCGAGGCGATCACCATGTAGTCGGCGAAGGCGGACTTGCCCTTGAGGTCGATGACGACGACGTCCTCGGCCTTGCTGTCGTCCAGGGAGTCGCACACCAGTTTCAGGAGCGCGTCGGAGGCTTTGCTTCGGTCGGGAAGCTGGCGGGTCTGGTCGGGGATGGTCTTTCCTTTCGATCTGGTCCGGGGGCGCACGGCGCGGATGGCCGTGGCCGAATGGCTGTCCAGCCTGCTCGGGATAAAACACCAGGCCGGCGGCCCGCAAGTGGCGAGCCGGCGGGCCTCGGCGGCCTGCAGGCGGAATCGCGCGAAGGTGCGCGGCGCCGTGGAGGCCAGCGCGGCATGGCCCCAGCCCGGGCGCGCGAAGGCGGCGATCGGGATGCTGCCGAACAGGTCGCGCCAGCCCGCCCAGTCGACGAGCTGGGGCAGGATGTCGGCGCCCATCAGCCAGACAAACTTTGCGTGGCGGTAGACCCGCTTCAGCGCCCGCACCGTGTCGAGCGTGTAGCGCGTGCCCAGCACCAGCTCGGGCGCATCGACGCGGATCCTGGGATGGCTGGCGAGCTGGCGGGCGCGGGCCACGCGGCTCGGAAGCGGCTCCATGCCGTCGCCGCTCTTCAGCGGGTTCTGCGGCGAGACCAGCCACCACACCTCGTCGAGGCCGAGCCGCTTCATCGCCTCGAGGCTGATGTGCCGGTGGCCGGCGTGGGCAGGGTTGAACGAGCCGCCGAGCAGGCCGATGCGCCGCGTCGTGGCGCGCGACACGCCCGGCATGGGGTGCAGAGTCACGGTCTAAGGGTGCCCTTGCCGCGCACGATGTTCTTGTAGGTGGTCAATTCGACGAGCCCGACCGGACCGCGCGCATGCATGCGGTTGGTCGAGATGCCGATCTCGGCGCCGAGGCCAAACTCGCCGCCATCGGCAAACTGAGTGCTGGCATTGTGCATCACGATGGCGCTGTCGACCTCGCCCAGGAAGCGCTGCGCCGTCGCGTCATTGTTCGTGACGATCGATTCGGTGTGCTGGCTGCCGTAGCGCGCGATGTGCTCGATTGCGCCGGCGACGCCGTCGACCGTGGCGACCGAGATGATCGGCTCGAGATACTCCGTGCGCCAGTCCTTCTCGGTGGCGGCCAGCGCCTTGGGATCGCGCTTCTGCACCTCGGCGTCGCCGCGCACTTCGCAGCCCAGCTCGTGCAGCCTGTCGAGCACCGGCTTCAGGTGCGTGTCGAGCGCGGCGCGATCGATCAGCAGCGTCTCGGCGGCGCCGCAGACGCTGACCCGGCGCATCTTGGCGTTGGCCACGAGGTCGCGCGCCATCGCGACGTCCGCGTCGCGATCGACATAGACGTGGCAGATGCCGTCATAGTGGCGCAGCACCGGCACGCGGCTTTCCTGCGTCACCCGGTCGATCAGCGAGCGTCCGCCGCGCGGCACGATGAGGTCGAGCCAGTCCATGGCGCGCAGCATCTCGCCCACGGCGGCGCGGTCGGTGGTCGGCACCAGCGCGACGCAATCCTCGGGCAGGCCGGCCTCATCGAGTGCACGGCGCAGCAGCTCGACGATGGTGCGGGAGGAGTGGAAGCTGTCGGAGCCGCCGCGCAGCACGACGACGTTGCCCGACTTGATGCAGAGCGCGCCGGCATCGGCGGTGACGTTGGGGCGGGCCTCGTAGATCACGCCGATGATGCCGATGGGGACGCGCACGCGGCTCAGTGCAAGCCCGTTGGGCCGCTGCCATTCCTCGATGACCGCACCGACCGGATCGGGCAGAGCGGCGATGTCGTCGAGACCCTTTGCCATCGCCTCGACGCGCGCATCGTTCAGCAGCAACCGGTCCTGCAGGGCGCTGGTCATGCCGGCGGCCCTGGCCGCTTCGATGTCGCGCGCATTGGCGGCCAGGATCGCGGGCTTCTCGGCGCGGATCAGGCGCGCCGCGTTGGCGAGCGCCTTGTTCTTCGCGTCCGTCGGGGCGTTGCGCAGCGCGGCGGCGGCGGTCTTCGCGCGACGGCCGAGCTCGGCCACGATGGCGGCGGCGTCTTCGATGGCGGGTTTGGTCTGGACGTTCATGGGACGCTCCGTCTCTTCACTCGACCACGAGGTCGTCGCGATGGACGATCTCGTCGCGGCCGCGGAAACCCAGCAGGCGCTCGATCTCGGCGCTCTTTCGGCCGGCGATGCGGCGCGCATCGTCGGCGGCGTAGGCGACCAGTCCGCGCGCCAGCACGCGCCCGCCATGATCCTTCACGTCGACCACGTCGCCGCGGCGGAACTCGCCCGCGACCGAGGTGACGCCGGCCGGCAGCAGGCTCTTGCCGGTCGAGAGCGCGCGCACCGCGCCATCGTCGACGATCAGCGTGCCGTTGGTCTTGAGCGACCCCTTGATCCACTTCTTGCGCGCCGACAGAGGCGAGGCCTCGGGCAGGAACCAGCTGCAGCGCGCGGTGCCGTCGATCAGTGCGCCCAGCGCGCCGACGCCACGCCCATCGGCGATGGCCATGCGGCAACCGGCGGCCATGGCGATGCGCCCGGCCATCAGCTTCGTCACCATGCCGCCGTTCGACATCTCGGACGCGGCGACTCCCGCCATCGCCTCGATCTCGGGCGTGATCTCGCGGATCTCGGGGATGAACGTGGCGGAGGCGTCGCTGCGCGGGTCGCCGGTGTAGAGCCCGTCGATGTCCGACAGCAGCACCAGCGTGTCGGCCGAGATCATCTCGGCGACGCGCGCGCCCAGGCGATCGTTGTCGCCGAAGCGGATCTCGTCGGTCGCAACCGTGTCGTTCTCGTTGATCACCGGGATGGCGCCGAGGCCGAGCAGCGTCGCCATCGTCTGGCGCGCGTTGAGGTAGCGGCGCCGCTCCTCCGAATCGTGCAGGGTCAGCAGGATCTGCGCGACCGTGATGCCGTGGCGCGCCAGCGCTTCCTGATAGGCCTGCGCGAGCCGGATCTGGCCGGTCGCGGCGGCCGCCTGGCTCTCCTCGAGACGCAGCGGACCCGGTGCCAGCTTGAGATGCGTGCGGCCAAGGCGGATCGCGCCGGACGATACGAGCACGACCTCGCAGCCGCCCTTGTGCAGGCGCGCGACGTCGTTGGTCAGTGCTTCGAGCCAGTCCCGCCGGACCTCGCCCTTCGCCTCGTCGACCAGGATCGAGGAGCCGATCTTGACGACCAGCCGCCGGGCGCCGGCGAGGGGGGTCATGCCGCTTCCCGGGAGGGCGCGCGCTGCTTCTCGACGAGCTTCATCAGCTCGTGCAGCAGGGGCTGCACGCCCTGACGGGAGACCGCGGAGATGACATGCACGGTCTTGCGGCTGGTCTTCGCGAGCGCGGCGCGCTTGGCCTCGATGTCTTCCGGCGTCATGGCGTCGGTCTTGTTGAGCGCGAGGATTTCCTTCTTGCGCGCGAGATTGCCGCCATAGGCCTTCAGCTCGCGGCGCACCGTGCGATAGGCGTCGACCACGTCGTCCTGCGTGCCGTCGACGAGGTGCAGCAGCGCGCGGCAGCGCTCGACATGGCCGAGGAAGCGCGTGCCGAGGCCGGCGCCCTCATGGGCGCCCTCGATGAGGCCGGGAATGTCGGCCATCACGAACTCGCGCGCGTCGGAGCCGTCGCCCACCTTCACCACGCCGAGGCCGGGGTGCAGCGTCGTGAAGGGATAGTCGGCGATCTTGGGACGTGCGTTGGTGTTGGTGGAGAGGAATGTCGACTTGCCGGCATTGGGCAGCCCGACCAGGCCGATATCGGCGATCAGCTTGAGGCGCAGCCAGAGCGCGAGCTCCTCGCCGGGCCAGCCCGGATCGGCGCGACGCGGCGCGCGGTTGGTCGAGGTCTTGTAGTGCAGGTTGCCGTAGCCGCCGTCGCCGCCCTTGGCGATGATCACGCGCTGGCCGATCTCGGTCATGTCGACCAGCAGCGTCTCGTTGTCCTCGGCGAAGATCTGAGTGCCGCGCGGCAGGCGCAGCACGATGTCCTTGCCCTTGCCGCCGGTGCGCTGGCTGCCCATGCCGTGATGGCCGGTCTCGGCCTTGAAATGCTGGGCGTAGCGATAATCGATCAGCGTGTTGAGGCCGTCGACGCATTCGGCGATCACGTCGCCGCCGCGGCCGCCGTCGCCGCCGTCCGGTCCGCCGAACTCGATGAACTTCTCGCGGCGAAAGCCCGCGCAGCCGGCGCCGCCGTTGCCGGAGCGGACGTAGATCTTGGCCTGGTCGAGGAACTTCATGGGATGGGGTCCAGAAACGAAAAGGGGGAACGGCGAGCCGCTCCCCCTTCTCAATCCGATGGGATGGGAACGGCTATTCGGCGGCCAGTGCCGGTGCCGGGAGAACGTTCACCTCGACCTTGCCGCCCGCACGGGTGCGGAAGGACACGACACCGTCGATGGTGGCGAACAGGGTGTGGTCGCGGCCGAGGCCGACATTCTCACCCGGGTTCATCTTGGTGCCGCGCTGGCGGACCAGGATGTTGCCCGACACGACCTTCTGGCCGCCGAAGCGCTTCACGCCGAGGCGCTTGCCGTCGGAATCGCGGCCGTTACGCGAGGAGCCGCCTGCTTTCTTATGTGCCATCGTACTACTCCGGTCGCTCTGCTCAGGCGACGATCTGTTCGATCTTGACCACCGTCAGGTCCTGACGGTGACCGTTCTTGCGTCGCGAATTCTGGCGACGGCGCTTCTTGAAGATGATCACGTGCTCGCCGCGGGCCTGCTTGACGATCGAGCCCACTACCTTGGCGCCGGCCACGGTCGGGGCGCCGATCTTGTCGCCGACCATCAGCACGTCGGTGAATTCGATCTTGGCGCCGGCCTCACCGTCGATCTTCTCGACCGTGAGCTGGTCGTCGGCGGCGACCGTGTATTGCTTTCCACCCGTGCGGATAACGGCGATCATGATGACACCCGGCTTGAGGTTCCCCGGCCTGAAAACGCCGAAAAACACGAAAGAACGCGGCGGACCCGCAGGGCCCGCCGAAGAAGCGCGGAATATACGCATGCCCGCTCGTGAGTCAACGCCGGAGGCGGAGGGCCAGTCCGCCGGCCGGACCGCGCCCTGGAGGCCGAAAAGCCTGTCATTTCAAGGACCTGGACCCGGCCGGGCCCGCTGCGGCATCACCGAAGTGGACGATCCGGGGCTTTTTTCCGGCATGCCGCACCGTTCCTCGCGGGAAGCAGTTGCTCCTCCAAAG
>LSKJ01000349.1 GCA_001557035.1 Rhodospirillaceae bacterium CCH5-H10
GCTCTAGGCCGAGAAGGCTATTACGGCGCATCCGGCATCGCTGTCGCGGGTGCTCTTGAAGGCAGGCCTGTCCTTCAAAAAGACGCTGCTGGCGTCGGAAGCCGGGCGCGAGGATGTGCGTCAGGCGCGTGACGACTGGAAGAGGCGGCGCCAGCCGCTCATGCGTCAGCAGATCGGCCGTCTGGTCTTCCTCTATGAGACCGGCACGATGACCAAGATGACGCGTCTGCGCGGCCGCTCGCGCTGCGGCACCCGCCTGAAGGCCGGGGCCCCGTTCGGACACTGGGCCACAGACCTTCATCGCCGGACTGCGATGCGATGGCCTGATCGCGCCGTGGGTGATCGATCGCCCCATCAACCGAGAGACCTTCGACATCTACGTCGAGACCCAGCTGGCACCGAGCCTGCAGCCTGGCGACGTGGTGATCCTCGACAACCTGCCCAGCCACAATAGCCCGAAGGCCGAGGCCATCCTCAAGCAGCGCGAGACCTGGTTCCTCTTCCTCCCGCCTTACAGTCCTGACTCCAATCCGATCGAGATGGCCATCGCCAAACCAAAGGCCCACCTCCCGAGGATCGGCGCAAGAACCATCGATGCCCTCTGGAGGGCCATCGGCGACATCTCCACACTGTACTCCGGACAGGAGTGCTGGAACTTCCTCAAGAACGCAGGATATGCATCCGATTATGCGCTCGACGCTAGAATCAGGCTTCGTCAATCTGCGCAGAGCTCCCGCTCTGGTGGGTAGAATGAAAGCCACGAACCTAAAAGGCCATGTTGTTGAGATTTTTAGAGGACAATGGCGGACAGGGCGGGAGTGCGAAATTCCAGTCCTGCCAATCACATACCAAAGCAAACCCAGACCACAGCGCCCGTTGATAATCAACGCTTTTCGCCGGTTCTGGGTAAGCGCTAATTTCCCCGCACGTTGATGCCGCCTGTCGGCGTTTGATTTAGGC
>LSKJ01000350.1 GCA_001557035.1 Rhodospirillaceae bacterium CCH5-H10
TCTCGGGTCCGATGGCGACGCCGCATGTCGCGGTCCAGCTCCTGCTGGCGCCGGGCGAGCGGCGGCGGGTGGCGGTCGATCTGCCGCCGGGCCGCTACCGGCTGCGCACGCTCCATCCCGGCGGGACGGTCGAGGTCGAGCACGAGGGCGGGCCGTTCCCCGGCCTTAAGGTGACGGCGTCGGGCGTCGAGGCCTTGCCGCCGGGGCCGGAAGGCGTGGGGGGCGAGGCGGGCCCGGATGCGCGAACCATCGAGTTCGTGAACGAGGCGGGCTTCGAACTGGCGGCGCTGATCGAGGACCGGACCTGGACGCGCGACGCGCTGACCGTGCCGGAGGTGATCTCGCTCCAAGCCTTCCGCGATCTCTTTGCCGCCGCGACCCTGCGGCCGGGCGACGAGGCGGGGGTGAGCCAGGTGGCGCTGCTCTTCTCCGACCTGCGCGGCTCGACCGCGCTCTACGAACGCATGGGCGATGGTGCGGCCTACAATGTCGTGCGCGAGCATTTCGCGTTGCTGGCCGCCATCGTGCGCGACCATGACGGCGCGGTGGTGAAGACCATCGGCGACGCGGTCATGGCCTCGTTCGGCGATCCCGCCGACGCGGTGCGCGCCGCGCTTTCGATGCAGGCGCGCATCGCCGACCAGGATTTGTCCCTCAAGCTCGGCGTCCATATGGGCCCGAGCGTGGTGGTGACCCTGAACGACCGGCTCGACTATTTCGGCTCCACCGTGAACATGGCCGCGCGGTTGCAGGGCCAGAGCGACGGCGGCGACGTCGTGTTGTCGCGGGCAGTCGCCGACGATCCGGCGGTCCAGACCGTCATCGCCGACCTCCCGAAGCGCGACGAGGAAGTCGCACTCAAGGGCTTCGACCGGCCGGTAAGCTTCGTGCGTCTTCAGCCGAAGGATCCCTCGCTACGCTCGGGATGACAAAAATGGTGTCATCCCGAGCGTAGCGAGGGATCCTTGCTCTCACGCCCCGAAGAACGCGCGACCGGAGTCGAGCGCCCCCAGCGATGACTCTTTCAATGGAGCGCGCCACTCCAGTGGCGCATCATGATTCATGAGCGCAACTGGAGTTGCGCGCTCCAATGATCACGTCCCGAAGAACGCCCCCAGCACCGCCGCCGCTTCGTCGTTCGCCTTGAGTCCCAGCTTCAAAAACCGCGTCAGCGAGAAGAAGCCGTGGATGGTGCCGGGATAGTTGACGTAGGTCGTCTTCACGCCGGCGTCGATCAGGCGGTCGGCGTAGGCGCGGCCCTCGTCGCGCAGCGGGTCGTAGCCGGCGGTGAGCACGAAGGCGGGCGGCAGGCCGGTGAAGTCCTTTGCCAGCAGCGGCGACAGGCGCAGGTCGGCGAGGTCGGTGCCGGCCGGCACATAGGCCTTCCAGAACCAGTCCATCAGGCCCTTGGTGAGGAAATAGCCCTCGGCGCAGGATTTGCGCGAGGCGCTTTCCTTGCTCGAATCGGTCGCGGGATAGATCAGCATCTGGAAGGCGGGGCCATCTTCCTTCGCGTCGCGCATCGCCTGGCACACGACGGCGGCCATCGCGCCGCCCGCCGAATCGCCGCCGA
>LSKJ01000351.1 GCA_001557035.1 Rhodospirillaceae bacterium CCH5-H10
GGCGAAGCCCGACCGCCGCCACGACCGAAACTACGGCGAACGTCAGGAGCTGCAGTTCGAGCGACAGGTCGGACACGACCAGGAGGAACAGGCCGGCCGCCGCGGCGCCGATGGCGAGGAACAGGAAGACGACGCCCGGCAGCATCATCTCGAAGACGAGCAGCACCGCCGCCAGCGCCCACCAGTACCAGAAGACGATCTTGAACATCGTCGCCTATCCCGCGTTGGGAACGGAGCCGCGCGGTCGCGTGGCCTCGACGCCGCGCGCCTGCGCTTCCTTGGCAAGCTCGCCGATGCCCGCGATCGAGGCCATGACGCCGGTCGCCTCGACCGGCAGGAAGAACACCTTGGAATTGGTGCTGGAGCCCATCTTGGCCAGCGCCTCGACGTACTTGGTTCCGAGGAAGTAGTTGGTCGCCTGCACGCCGTTGCCGGCGATCGCTTCGGCCACGACCGAGGTGGCCTTCGCCTCGGCCTCGGCCATGCGCTCGCGGGCCTCCGCGTCGCGGAAGGCGGCCTCGCGGCGGCCCTCGGCGGTGAGGATGGCCGACTGCTTCTCGCCCTGGGCGCGCTGGATGCTCGATTCGCGGATGCCCTCGGCCTCCAGGATGGTGGCGCGCTTCTCACGCTCGGCCTTCATCTGCCGGCCCATCGCCACCACGATATCGTCGGGCGGAGCGATGTCCTTGACCTCGATGCGCAGGACTTTCACACCCCACGGTCCGGTCGCCTGGTCGATGACGGCCAGCAGGGTGTTGTTGATGTCGTTGCGCTTGGACAGGGCTTCATCGAGCGCCATGTTGCCCATGACCGAACGGATGTTGGTCAGCGCCAGGTTGGTGATGGCGAGATGGAGGTTCTGGACCTCGTAGGCGGCCCGCGCCGCATCGACCACCTGGTAGAAGGCCACGGCATCGACCTGCACGGTGGCATTGTCCTTGGTGATGACCTTCTGCCCCGGAATGTCGAGGACGTTCTCCTGCATGTTCATCTTGCGGCCGACCGTGTCGACGAAGGGAATGATGAAATGCAGGCCGGGGGCCAGGGTGCGGGTGTAGCGGCCGAACCGTTCGATGGTCCAGTTGGTGCCCTGGGACACCGTCTTCACGCCGGCGAAGATCAGCACCAGCGCCACGAGGACGACGGCCAGCACGAATATCAGCGCACCCGACAACATTGAACGTCTCCCTGGATTTCACAGGGACCCTAGCCCATGCCGGCGCGTGGGACCAACCTGCCGCCGGAAGCGCCGCTAGTCGGCGGCGGCGGCGAACTCGGGTTGCGTGGCGACGGCTTTCGTGGACGAAGCCGAAATCCGCTGATCGGTCGCGAGCCAGCGGTCGAGGAATCCGTTGATCCAGCGGTCGAGCGGGGGATCGTAGAGGGCGTGCATGGAGAGGTGGACGCCGCGCTGCTGTGCGCCCGGCATCTTCAGGCGCTCCGCCGCGCTCAGGGTCCAGATGCTCTTCATCTCGAGCGTTACCTCGGGATGGAACTGAAAGCCGAAGGCATTCGGCCCGCAGCGGAAGCCCTGGACCGGATAGCGGTCGTTGGTCGCTAGCAATTCGCAGCAGTCCGGAAGGGTCATGCCTTCCCGATGCCACTGATAGACCTTCATCGGCGACCTGAACCAGGCGCGGCCCGCTTCGGTCGGCTCGACGTCGACATAGCCGATCTCGACCAGGCCTTCGGGGTGGGGCCCGACCCGCCCG
>LSKJ01000352.1 GCA_001557035.1 Rhodospirillaceae bacterium CCH5-H10
GTTGCCGCCGTACCGGGACGCTGCGGCGGCGCGGGCTGCTGCGCTTCGGCGCCGGGCGAGCCCGTGAACACGAGAGCCGCGAGCAGCACGGCAGCCGGTGCGGCGCGGCCGAAGCGGACGGCCTTGGGCAGCAGGCCGCGCAGCCACAGCGAGATCAGCAGGTCGGCGAGCAGCAGCAGGAGCGCCGCCAGCAGGAACCACTTCGACAGGTCGGTCTCGCCGCCTTCCGAGAGCTTGTCGGTCGCCACGCCGCCCGGCAGCGCCAGCGGCTTGGGCGCCGGGATGCGGCCGCCGATGTTGAACGCCACCTGGGCGTTCTCGTCGCCGTAGAGGCCCGGCGGGGAGGAGGGCCTGGGCTGGAAGGTCTCGGCGGCATCCGCGGGAAGGGTCTGGATGCCGGCGGGCGGCGCGCCGAGACGGCCGAAGCCGTCGAGCGTGCGCCACGGCTTCAGCGCCTTGTTGACGCCGTCGCCGGCGACGCCGCGCGACAGCGTCACGAGACGCTGCAGCATGTTCACGAACAGGCCCGACAAAGACATGTTGCTCCAGCCGGTGTTCGCGGTGGTGTGGATCAGCACGAGATAGCCCTGGCCGCGCTTCTCCGCCGTGACCAGCGGCGTGCCGTCGGCAAGGCGCGCCCAGGTCTTGTCGGCGAGGTCGGGTGTCGGCTCGGCCAGCACCTGCTGCGAGATGCGCACGTCCTTGGGGATCGGAATGCCGAGGAAGGGGCTGTTGGGCGGGAACTCGGCCAGCGAGCTGGGCTGGCCCCAGCTCATGATGCCGCCCAGCGCACGGTCGCCGAGGCGCAGCTTGGTCGGCACGAGCGTGTCGGCGCCGGCCGCGAGATTGGGGCCGGCGAAGCGCACGGCGACGCCGCCGCGCTCGACCCACTTGGCGATCTCCTCGCGGTCGTTGGCCGACGGCGCCGCGCCGTCCGGGATCAGCAGCACGGCGGTGTTGCGCGTCAGCACCGATTCGCGATCGCCGATGCTCAGGCTCACATAAGGATCGAGCGCGCGTTCGAGGAAGTAGATTTCCTGCAGCAGCGGCTGGTTACCGGCAGTCGCCCGCTCGCCCAGGATGGCGACGGGCCGGCGGCGATGACGTTCGTCGAGCAGGATGATGCTGCCGGCGCCGCCCTGGGCTTCGATGTCGAGGCGGGCCATGCGATTGCGCAGCTCGGGCGGGATGGCCAGCACGCCTTCGCCCTGCGTCGCGGTCGGGGCGAAGTCGAGATCCATGCGGGCCACGACACGGCCCTGCTCGTCGGACGCCTGGATCGCGGTCTTGCGCGGTCCGTCGGCGGCGGCCCGCAGCGCGCGGACCTTGAGGTCGCGGCCTTCGGCGACGGGCGGCAGGAGAAGGAGCGGTGTCGTTGCCTGGTCGGGCAGCAGCACCTGCAGCCCGTCGAAGCGGCGCAGGCGCTCGGCGAGACGGGTCGCGCCTTCGTCCTCGAGACCGTCGCTCAGCCATACGGCATAGGCGCCGGGATCGATCTGCATCTGGTCGATCAGGGTCGTCGCGGCGGCGCGATCGGTCGGCCAGGGCTTGGGGCGGAAGGCACGCAGCAGCGTGCGCGCCTCGTCGGGCCGCATCGCGCCACGGCGGACAGCGGGGGCATCGAGCGGCGCCGGCGCGGTGCCGACCAGCACGACAGGGCGGTTGGCGCGTTCGGCGCGCTGGATCAGCCGCTCGGCATGGGCGGTGCGCGTGGCCCAGCCCGGCGCGCTCGACCAGCCGTCGTCCATCACCAGCAGCAGCGGTCCGCGGCCCGGCAGGTCGGCCTGCGGGTTCAGCAGCGGCCGTGCGACGGCAAGAATCAAGGCGGTCGCGAGCAGTAGCCGCAGCAGCAGCAGCCACCACGGCATCTTCATCGGTGTCTGCTCGGCGGGCTCCAGCCCGACCAGCAGGCGGATCGCCGGGAAGCGCACGAGCTTGGGCAGCGGCGGGATCAGCCGCAGCAGGAAATAGATTGCCGGCAGGGCCACCAGCAGGGCCAGCATGCCGGGAGCAGCGAAGGCGAAGGCGCCGAGACTGAGCATGTCGTCAGGCCATGTTCAGCCGACCCATGTCGGCCATGGCGAGGTAAAGCGACAGAAGCACGGTCTGCGGCGAGCGGTCGGTGCGATGCAGATGCACCGTCCAGTTGGCCGGCCGCGCCAGGCGGTTGAGGCCTTCCTTCTGGGCCGCGAGGCGCGCGCCATAGGCGGTGCGCACGGCCTCGACCCGGCGGATCGTGTGCTGGCCTTCGGCTTCGAGGCCCTCGAACTTCACGTGACCGTCGAACGGCAGTTCTTCCTCGGCGGGATCGAGGATCTGCACGAGATGGCCGCGCACGCCGACGCTGGCGTAGTAGCGGATGATCTCCTCGATCTTCTCCAGCGGGTCGAGCCAGTCGGACACCAGCACGATCGTGCCGTGCGCGGGTAGCGGCACCATCGGCGGCAGGCTGGCGGGCGTGCGTGTCGTGTCGCGGCTTTCGTCGAGCAGCGTTTCGGCGACGCGGCGCACGGCGATGCGGCCGGAGGTCGGGCGCATGCCGCCCCCCAGCACCGCGACGCGCTCGCCGGCATCGGCCAGCAGGCTGGCGACAGCCAGCGTGATGAGTTCGGCGCGCACCGCCTTGGTGTCGATGTTCTTCAGTGAGGCGTATTGCATCGAGGGCGACGCATCGCGCCACAGCCAGATGCTGGCGGCGGCCTCCCATTCGGTCTCGCGCACGAACAGATGCCGGCTGCGCGCGCTCTGGCGCCAGTCGATCTGGCTCGCGCTGTCGCCGTCACGATAGGGCCGGTACTGCCAGAAGGCATCGCCCTGGCCGACGCGGCGACGGCCGTGCACGCCCTGGATGACGGTCGCGGCGACGCGATCGGCGGCCACCATCAGGGCGGGCAGCGTGCCGGCGAGTTCGAGCGACCGATGGAGAGTTGAAGGCGCAGCCATGAATTCCCGCAGTGCAATGCCTGAGCCAGACGACTACCCGAGGCGGGCGCACATCTGGGCGATGACGGACTCGACGGTGACGCCTTCGGCGCGGGCGGAGAAGTTGACGGCCATGCGATGGCGCAGGATCGGTCCGGCCAGCGCCACGACGTCGTCGACCGACGGCGCGAGGCGGCCCTGGATGATCGCACGGGCGCGGCAGGCCAGCATGAAGGCCTGGCTGGCGCGCGGGCCGGGACCCCAGGCGACGCGCTGGCGCACGACATCGAGATCGGTGTGTTCGGGACGGCCCGCACGCACCAGCTTCAGGATCGCATCGACGACGCTCTCGCCGATCGGCAGGCGCCGCACCAGCGCCTGGGCCGCCATCAGGTCGCCCGGCGACAAGGCCTGCGTGGCGACCGCCTGCTCGGCGCCGGTGGTGCCGATCATGATCTGGCGCTCGGCCTCTTCGTCCGGATAGCCGACGTCGACCTGCAGCAGGAAGCGGTCGAGCTGGGCTTCGGGCAGCGGATAGGTGCCTTCCTGTTCCAGCGGGTTCTGGGTCGCCAGCACATGGAACGGCGCAGGCAGGTCGTAGCGCTTGCCGGCCACCGTCACGTGCCGCTCCTGCATCGACTGCAGCAGCGCCGACTGGGTGCGCGGGCTGGCGCGGTTGATCTCGTCGGCCATCAGCAGCTGGGCGAAAACGGGACCCTGCAGGAAGCGGAAGGTGCGCCGGCCGCCGTCGCTTTCCTCCAGCACCTCGGAGCCCAGGATGTCGGCCGGCATCAGGTCGGGCGTGAACTGGATGCGCTTGGCTTCCATGCCCAGCACGACGCCCAGCGTGTCGACCAGTTTGGTCTTGGCGAGACCCGGGACACCGATCAGAAGAAGATGGCCGCCCGACAGGAGGGCAACCAGCGTTTGATCGATCACGTCCTGCTGGCCATAAATGACCTTGCCGATGGAGGCGCGGGCGGCGCGGAGTTGCCCGCCCAGCCGTTCGATGTCGGCGAGGGCGGCCTGGGCGTCGGCGTCGGTAGCAGTCGATGTATCGGGGGCCACCAGGGCGCTCCTGTCGTCGATGGGAATTGTACTTGAGGGAAGCCCAGAATTGAGGCCGGAACAAGGGCATGACAGTTGACGAAATTGTGCGGCGGGTGAGCGAGCGCAGTCGGCGTTTGGCATCCGGATTGCCCGTCGCGACGCCGCCCCTCGGCAGCGACTTTTCACTGAACGGCGTGGCGTCGATGCCGCAGGTGTGGCGTCCCGCCTCCGTGCTGGTGCCGCTGGTGCGCCGCGAACCCGGACTGACCGTGCTGCTGACCCAGCGCACGGAGGACATGCCAAGCCATGCCGGTCAGATCGCCTTTCCCGGCGGCCGCCGGCAGGCCGAGGATGTCGACGCCATCGCCACGGCGCTGCGCGAAACCGAGGAAGAGGTCGGCCTGACCCGCGATTTCATCGAGGTCATCGGCCCGGTCGATCAGTACAGGACGGGCACGGGTTACGAGATCACGCCGATCGTGGGCATGGTCGCGCCGGGATTCACGCCCCGTGCAGACCCGCGCGAGGTTGCGGACGTGTTCGAGGTGCCGCTGGCCCACTTCCTCGACGAGCGCAATCACCGCATCGACAGCAGGGTCTGGCAGGGCCGCGAACGGCGCTACTACGCGATGCCCTACGGCGAACGCTACATCTGGGGCGCCACGGCGGGTATGCTGAAGAACCTCCATTTCATCCTGACCGCCGGCGCCTGACGCCGGCCGGGAGTCTTCATGCGCGTCGTCCTTCTGATACTCGCCCTGGTGCTCGCGCCGTTCTGCGCCTTCTTCCTCTGGGCCTGGGCGGTGAAGATCAAGCAGGAGCGCAGGATCGCCGGCACCCTGCCTTCATGGCAGGACATGCCGATGACCTGGCTGGGCATCGCGGGCTTCGCCTGCGCCATCGTGGGCTTCATCGTCATGTTCTTCACCCAGGACCAGGGCTACGGCGGGCTCTTCGCATCATGAAGCCATCCGGCCAACTGGCGGCGGTGCCGTGGTCGCAGGACGCGGCGGTCCGCACCCTGTTCGACGTGCTGGGCCCCGCCGGCATCACCGCGCGCTTCGTCGGCGGCTGGGTACGCGACGCCGTGCGCGGGGCGCCGATCCGCGGCGAGCCCGACCTCGCCGTCGACCGGCCGCCGGAGACCCTGATGGAGGTCCTCGAGGCGGCCCGCATCAAGGTCGTGCCGACGGGAATCAAGCACGGCACCGTGACGGCGGTGATCGCGGGGCGTCCCTTCGAACTCACGACCCTGCGTCGCGACGTCGAGACCGACGGACGTCATGCCGTCGTGGCCTATACCGACGACTGGCTGGTGGATGCGAGCCGGCGCGACTTCACCTTCAACGCGCTCTATGCCGATCCCGACGGCACGCTCTACGATCCATTCGATGGGCACGCCGATCTCGCCGCCGCGCACGTGCGTTTCATCGGCGATGCCGACCGGCGAATCGAAGAGGACCGGCTGCGAATCCTGCGCTTCTTCCGCTTCCATGCCTGGTACGGGCGGCCGCCGTTCGACGCGGTGGGTTTCACCGCCTGCCGCCGCAATGCCGGCGGCCTGCGCGGCCTGTCGGGCGAGCGTGTGCGCAACGAATTCCTGCGCCTGCTCGAAGCGCCCGCGCCGGCCGACACGGTCGCGGCGATGCGCGAAGCCGCGATCCTCGATCACTGGCTTCCCGAATGTATCGGCGTGGCGCGCCTGCGGGCGCTGATCGCGCGCGAGGACGAGCCGGCCGCGGTGCGCCGCCTGGCGTCGATCCTCTCGCCCGATGCCGATGCGACGGCGATCGGAAAGCGGCTGCGGCTCTCGACCCAGCAATCGCTGCGGCTCGAAGTCATGCTCGCCGCCGATCCGGCCATCGACGTGGCCGGTGGGCCGAAGGCGTGGCGCGCGCAGATCTATGCCCTCGGTGGCAATCTCTACGCCGACCGGCTGCTGCTGGCGACCGAGGCGCCGGGCGACTGGCGCGGCGCGCTCGCCATGGCGCGCGACTGGACGCCGCCCGAACTGCCCGTGAGCGGCGGCGACGCGCTCAAGCTCGGGCTGAAGCCCGGCCCGAAAGTCGGCGCGCTGGTCGAGGCGGTCGAACGCTGGTGGATCGACGGCGACTTCACGGCGGACCGCGCGGCCTGCCTCGCCGAACTCGAGCGCCGGGCGCGCGCCGCGTCATGATCCGTCCCGCCATCACCTTCGCGCTCTGGCTGGCGATTGCGACCCTGGTCGTGCTGAACGACTTCGTGGGCGACACCTGGATCGCCGCCACCCTCTCGGTGCGCGCGGTCGAATGGTACAAGGCGCTGGTGCCGATCCCCTATGTCGCGATGATGGCGATCATCCACGCGAGGCGCACGCAGGGCGACAAGTGGTTCGAGGCGGCGCTGCTGGCCGCGCTGCTGTGGCCGACCTCGACGATGCTGGCGGG
>LSKJ01000353.1 GCA_001557035.1 Rhodospirillaceae bacterium CCH5-H10
GCGCGTGTCGTAGCAGATGTTGCCGTACATCCTGAGATACTCGGCGCGTCGCGCGGGATCGCGATAGACGCTGCCGGGGTCGGCGACGTCGGCCTCGTAGCGCGCGATGTTTGCAAGCGACAGGGCGCTGGGCAGGATGTCCATGGCCTGCGGCACGCTCTTGCCCTCCAGCCAGTCGGCAGCATGCTGGCCCAGCGCATAGGCGAAGATCGGTGAGGCGAGGCTGATGCTGGCCTTGTAGGGGCCGCCCTTCTTGATCTCGGCGACGGCCTCGGGCTCGCCGTCGATGCCGCCCAGGAACTGGTCGTTCCGCGCCTTGCCGGCTGCACGCAGGGCGTCGAGCGCGCCCAGCACGACGGTATCGGCGCCCAGCACCACATCGACCGTGGGATGAGCCAGCAGGATGGTGCGCATCGCGGCGTTGCCGCCCTCCTTGTTCACGGTCTGCGGCGAGAGATCGGCCACGATGGTCACGCCGGGCATGTTCTTCAGCGAATCGCGCATGGCCACGAAGCGCGGCGCCAGGAACTGCAGGCTGTCATGTGTGAGAAGCACGACCCTGGCACGGCCGCGCAACCGGTCGCGGATATAGGCAGCGGCGGCATCGCCCAGCACCTTGCCGGTGAGGTATTGCGGCGCGTTCAGGATCTCGGTTGCAGGTGGCGGCACCACCGCGCCGACATAGGCGCCGCCCCAGATGAGCTGCTGCAGGCTGGGCGCCAGCGACGCCGGATCGACGGGGGCGGTGACCACGGCGCCGACGCCGGCGCCGCGGAACTGCTGCACCTGTTCGATCATCAGGGCTGCGTCGTTGCGGGCGAGTGCGATCCGGTATTCGAGGCCGCGATCGCGCGCCGCCAGCGCGAGGCCGCGGGCAACCCCCTGCATGAACTCGCGCTCGTTGTCCTGCGCGAAGCCCAGCACCTTGCGCAATCCCGGCGGCGGTGTGCAGGCCGGGGCGTTGGCGTTGAACGGCGGGAACACGGTCGGCACCACGATGCCCTGCGGCCCCGGGGGTGTGGGACTCTGGGCGTGCACCACCGGGCTCGCGGCAAGCAGGCACGCAGCCAGAACGCCCGCCAGAGTCCGCCCCGAAATCATCTGCCCCCCTTAATCCTCCCGCAGCCTCGACTTTAGGTCAGTCCATCGAAAGCGGAAAGATCAGTTGGGCGGCCATGCCGGGTTCGCGCGGCAGGTAGTGGACCTCGGCGCGCATGGTCTGGGCGATGCCCTTCACGACGCGCGTTCCGAGGCCGGTGCCCTTGGGCGCACCGCCCTCCTTGCGTCCCACGCCATCGTCCTCGACGATCAGCTCCGCCCGTCCGTCGTGCAGGCGCCTCAACTTTACGCGGACCTCGCCGGCGCCTTCCGGATAGGCGTACTTGAAGGCGTTGGTCAGCCACTCGGCGACCACGACGCCCAGGTTGACGCTGGCGTCGGTGCGCAGCTGCAGTGGCTCCAGCTCGTGGCGAACCGCGATGCCGCCGCGGCCCTCGGCACGCATCGAGGTTTCCAGATGCTCGATCAGGCTCGACAGATACTCGTTGAGCTCGACGAAGCGCACGTCGCCGGAACTGTAAAGGCGCTTGTGGACCAGCGAGATGGCGAGGATGCGCGCCTGCGTTTCGTCCAGCGCGGCGCGCGCCGCGCGGTCGGTCAGCGCATTGGCCTGCAGCCGCACCAGCGAGGCGACGAGCGTCAGGCTATTGGCCACGCGATGGTTCACTTCCGCGAGCAGCACCTCGGCGCGGTCGCGCGCCTGGGCGAGATCGGCGGTGCGGCGCGCGACGCGATCTTCCAGCGTAGCGTTCATCAGGCGCACTTCGTCGCGCGCCTGGGCGATCTCCTGCGCGTAGCGAATCACCGTGATCGCTACCCCGGCGACGACCAGGACGATGACGAGGCCGCCGACGATCGAGACCCAGCGCAGCATCACGGCGTTCTCGCGCTGCTCGGCGATGCCCTCCGACAGCCGCTCCTCCGCCGCCCGCATGATGCCCGAGAGGAAGACGTTGGCCTCGTCCATCAGCGCCTTGCCGCGGTTGGTCCGCAACAAGGCCATCGCCTCGGCGTCGCGCAGGTTGGCGCGCAGCGCGATCGTCTCGTCCATCTCACGAATCTTTTCGGCGACGATGACGGAGAGCCGCCGGATCAGCGGCTCCCATGTCCTGTCGCCGGCCAGCGCCTGTCGCAGCGTGTCTAGCTGTCGCTCGGACTGCGCTTTGGCGCTGTCATAGGGCGCGAGATAGATCTCGTTGCCGCTCACCAGAAAGCCGCGCTGGCTCGATTCCGCGGTCTGCAGCGCGCTGCGCAGCTCGACCGCCGCGGCGCGGTTGGTCCGCGCCTCGCTCACCAGCGCGAAATAGACCTGCGCGCGCTGGCCCAGCCAGATCGTGGTGCCGACGATCCCCAGCAGAGTCAGCAACCCCACGCCCAGAAGAAGGATCGTGGAGGTGATGACGAAGCGACTGGAGATCGGCATGTGTCAGGAAGCCGTTGCCTGCATTTGCGTGTCTGCACAAGCGTCCGACAGTTCGATTCCGAACGCTCGTGTCAGGGCAGGATTGCGTCGGCCTCGATCTCGACCTTGGCGTTGGGATCGATCAGGGCCGACACCTGCACCAGGGTCATGGCCGGGAAATGCCGGCCGAGCGTGGCGCCCCAGGCGGCGCCGACGGCCGCGCCGGCGGCGTTGAACTCGGCAATGTCGGTCACGTAGGCGCGCAGCGCCACGAGGTGCTGCGGCTCGCCGCCCGCCGCCTTCAGGACGGTGACGAGATTGCCGAGCGCGATGCGCCATTGCGCGCCGGCATCGGCGTCGGCGGGAATGCTGGCCTGGCCGGGCTCGCGTCCGATCTGGCCGGCAATGCGCACGCTGCGTGTGCCGGTCGCCACGACGGCATGCGAGAAGCCGCGCGGGCGCGGCCAGCCTTCGGGCAGGACCGGCGTGTAGGCGATGTCGGATGCGCTCATCTTCTGTTTCCTCCGGAATTGTTGCGGCCATTCTAGCCGTTGCGGCCGGTCGCGCGCGACCGCATCGTGGCGCCATGCCGGAGCCGACGTTCGATCGCCATCTGCGCGCCGATGCGGCGGTGCATGCGCTCGGTCTGCTGCTGGGCGTCGTCGGCTCCGTTGCGATCCTCGTCGTTGCCGTGGGCTCGTCGAGGCCGGCGCAGGTGGTGCCGATCCTCGTCTATGTCTTCGGATTGCTGGCGATGCTGGGCTGTTCGGCCGCCTACAATCTGCTGATCTCCAGCCCGCGCCGCGAATGGCTGCGCCGGTTCGACCATGCCGCGATCTTCGTGATGATCGCCGGCACCTACACGCCGCTCACGATGCTGAAGCTGCGCGAGCCGTGGTCGAGCGGGCTCACGGCGGTGATGTGGACGGCGGCGGCCATCGGCATCGCGGCGAAACTGCTGCAGCCGCGTCGCATCGAATCGCTGTCGGTCGTGCTCTATCTCCTGATGGGCTGGATCGGCCTGTTCGCGCTCGACGAACTGCTGGCCTCGGTCGAGCCGACGACGCTCCTCCTGCTTCTCGCAGGCGGCGTGGTCTATTCGCTGGGCACGATCTTCCATCTGTCGAGCCGTCTGCCGTACCAGCAGGCGCTGTGGCATGCCTCGGTGCTGGTCGCGGCTTCTATCCACTATGCCGCGATCCTGTTGTTGTTGACGCGCTGAAGCCGCGCCGCTTTAGCTGATCGCATGTCGTCGCTCGTTCTTTTCCGCGTCACGGCGGTGGCCGTCGTCGTCGCCGGCATCGCGATGGCCGTGGCGGGCGGCGCGACCAGCGTCTGGGCCTGGACGACGCCGGACACGCATCTGGCCTTTCGCATCGGCCTGCCGATTGCGACGGCGTGGCTTGTCTTCACCATGCTGCGGCTGGCCGTGGCCTTGCCGCACGCCTGGAAAGGCGAGGAGAGGCAGCGTGTGCCCGATCCGCTGGCCGCGCTGGAAAGCGCCCGCGCCGATGCCGCCGACGCCTGGGTGAAGAAGTCTGCG
>LSKJ01000354.1 GCA_001557035.1 Rhodospirillaceae bacterium CCH5-H10
CGCGCTCGCGCCGGTCTGACCGCTCTGCAGCAGCGCGCCGACATCGGCAAAGCCGCCGGCCGGAGCCGCCGACGGGAACAGCGAGCCGATGGGGCGGCTGAAGAACTCGCCGGCGCCGAACAGGCCGCCGCCGCCCCCGAAGGACGGCATACCCATCCCGCCACCCATCCCGCTCACCCCGCCACCGGAACCGCCGTAGCCCATCTGGCGCGCGGTGCTGGGCGAGACGAGGCCGACCGACGACAGGCCCTCGACCGCCATGCCGATCACCGGACGGATCGTGCCCAGCGCCAGCAGCTCG
>LSKJ01000355.1 GCA_001557035.1 Rhodospirillaceae bacterium CCH5-H10
ACCGCCCTCCCCAAGATCACCGCTCAGCCGGAATCAACTGCCGCAGCCGATGTCGCCGCAGTCCCGGCCGACCTCGGCAAGAGCATCCGGGCCTATCTGATGGCCAATCCGGAGGTCCTCGTCGAGGCGATGCAGGAACTGGAGCGCAAGCAGGACAGTCAGCGCGATTCCGTGGCCATCAAGGCAATCGGCCAGAACGAGGCCGAGTTGTTCCGCGATCCCGAAAGCCCGATCGGAGGCAATCCGGCCGGCGACGTCACGATCGTCGAGTTCAACGACTATCAGTGCCCCTACTGCAAGCGCGCGTATCAGGCCGTGAAGTCGGTCACGGGTGCCGACGGCAAGGTGAAGATCATCTACAAGGACCTGCCGATCCTCGGCGAGGCGTCGAGGATCGCCGCCCTGGCGGCGCTGGCTTCGATGAAGCAGGGCAAGCACAAAGAGCTCCACAGCGCGCTGATGGAGTTCAACGGCAAACTCGACCGCGAAAAGATTCTCGCCACGGCGGCATCGGTGGGCATCGACGTCGCTCAACTCGAGAAGGACATGGAAGATCCGAAGCTGAAGCAGATCATCGACCGCAACATGGCCCTCGCCGGCGCGCTCGGCGTGCGCGGCACGCCGGCGTTCGTCATCGGCAAGCAGTTCGTCCCGGGCGCGGTCGACGCCGAGTCGCTCAAGGCATTGATCGCCGACGCCCGCAAGAACTAGCGGGAAACCGTCGCGGTGAGGCCGAGCGCGTTCACGAGATCGGCGCCCGGCCTCAGCAGATACTCGATCTTCTCGAGGCCCAGCGCCGGCTGCGGCGCGGCCTCGACGGTCAGGGTACCGCCCTGCTCCACGAAGCGGGCGATCGAATCGAGCAACTTCGACATGTCCTGCGTGATCAGGACCCCGGGCGGCTGGTAGCGCCGGATTTCGGCCGCCAGCGCCGCCCGTTCAGCCGCCGCGGGCTGGCCGCTCAGCCGCGACTTCGCCTGCAGGCTCCGCTGCAGCAGGCTCTTGTCGGCGACGACGAGTTTGGCCGACTTGAGCGCCGCCTTCGTCCCCAGCAACGCGAAGAAATCTGCCTCGTCGAGCGCGCGCCAGAATTCGTCGTCGGTATCCACCACGCGAGCGGCCAACGAGACGTCTGCCAGATCGGGGCCGCTCAGCTTGCAACTCTCGACCGTCACAACATGGCGAGCGCGATCCTCGACGCTGCTGCAGTCGAAGCCCAACCGGACTTCCTTGAGGTTCATCGACTGAAGGACCATGCGCATGCCCAGCGCCTCGACACTGCGCAGCGACGGGGCGAGCACGAAATCCTCGATCCTCAGGCGCGAGCGACTTGTCTCCGATCCCTCGGCTACCGTCTCGGTCGAGACGCTTCCCAGGGACATGCCGTAACGGGACATGAGATCGCCGCCGAAACCGGTCATCCGGCCCTGGGCAACGGGAATCCGCCCGATCGGCGTGCCCGGCTCCCAGTCGAGCGATGACCCCACGGCGATCGGCCGGCGCACATCGACGTCGCGCGCCGCAATGTCGGCGATCGTGAGGCCGGACATGCGGGCACTGGCCGGCTTCACCTGGGAGTCCTTCATCTCGACGGAAGCGATGAGCCCGCGGCGATAGCCGGCAACGGAGAGGCGCGACACGGAATATCTCGTCTGCTCGAAAGTCACATGGCTCGCATCGCCCTGCTCGAGCCGTTCGACCGACAGGGCACCGAGCAGGCGCGCAAGCATCACCTCGTTGCGGAACGGTCCTTCATAGGCGGCGTCGTAGCGAGGCAGGTCGAAGTTCACCGCCGTCAGTTCGCCGATCGCCCACGAGTCGCCGGTATCGGGCGTGGCCAGGCGGAAATTGCGCATGTGAAACCGCGCCACCTGGAGCGGATCGCCCCAGCTCAACCCACCGAGCGGCACCCTTCCCCGGACAATTTCGCCCAGGGGCCAGGCGAGGCCGGCGGCTTCCCACTCATCGATCTTCAGTTCGCCGTGGGCACCGCCGGAAATACCGCGCAGCCTGATGCTGCGATCCAGCAGGCCTACCTTGACGGTCTCCGCCTTCAAGCCCCCCCGTTCGAGGGCCGCCCTCAATCTGGCCGCGGCGAAGCTCTCGACGAACGGAAGGGATGCCGCGCCGACCCCGATCAGGACGAGGACGGCGCCGATGGCGACTAATGATTTTCTCACGGTTCGGCGTCCGGCTGGCGGGAGGGCTGAGCCGCATCGAACGCCGGAAGCCGCATGCAGGTTTCGTGGATTTTCTGGATAAGGGGATAGCGCTGCATGTCGACCTTGAAGCGCGCCGCATTGAAGACCTGCGGCACCAGGCACATGTCGGCCATCGTCGGATGGTCACCATGACTGAACGTCCCGGTTCCGCCCCGCTTCAACGTCGCCTCGTAGGCGTCGAAGCCGGTCTCGATCCAGTGGCGCGACCAGGTGAAGGCGCTTTCTTCGGTCTGTTCGAACTTCTGGCGGAGATAGGCCATCACGCGGAGATTCTGGATGGGGTGGATGTCGGCGCTCACGATAAGCGACAGAGACCGCACCCGCGCGCGACCGACCGGATCCTTGGGCAGCAGCGGCGGCTCTGGATGCGTCTCCTCGATATACTCCATGATGGCCAGCGACTGGGTCAGCACCTGGCCGTCGTCGAGCACCAGCGCCGGCACCAATTTTTGCGGGTTGATCGCGGCATAGTCGGCCGACGACTGCTCGCCCTTGCGCAGGTGGCGAGACGCATGCTCGACCGCAATGCCCTTGAGGTTCAGGGCAATGCGGACGCGAAACGCCGCCGAGGACCGAAAATAGCCGATGAGCTTCATGACCGCCTCCGCGGCCACTCTAGCACGGCTTACGCTGGCGGCGTGTAGCGCACGACCTTCTGGTCGATGGCTCCGAAGATCGTCTTGCCGGCGCGATCGAACATCTCGATGCGGATGTGGTCGCCGAAGCTCATGAACGGCGTCACCGGCTTGCCGCCTTCGATCGTCTCGCGCACGCGGCGCTCGGCGATGCAGGAGCAGCCGACGGCCGCATCGCGGTTCGCGACCGTTCCGGAACCGACGATCGTCCCCGCCTCGAGATGCCGTGTGCGCGCCGCGTGCGCAATGAGCTGGCCGAAATCGAAGGTGAGGTCGGTGGCGGCGTTGGGATGCCCGAACTCCTTGCCGTTCAGGGTGGAAATCAGCGGCCGGTCGAGCCGGGCCCCGTTCCAGTCGTCGCCCAGCTCGTCGGGGGTGACGGCCACGGGCGCGAAGGCCGTGGCGGGCTTGCCGTGGAAGAAACCGAAGCCCTTGGCGAGTTCGCCGACGATCACGTTTCGCAACGAGATGTCGTTGAGGATCGTCACCAGCTTGATGTGCTTGCGGGCGGCCTCCGGCGAGATGCCCATCGGCACGTCGTCGACCATGACGCCGATCTCGCCCTCGAAATCGATGCCCCAGGCCTCGTCGGCCATCTCGATCTCGTCATTGGGCCCGATGAAGGAATCGGAGCCGCCCTGGTACATCAACGGGTCGGTCCAGAAGGACGGCGGCATCTCTACGCCGCGCGCCTTGCGCACCAGCTCCACGTGCACGACGTAGGCCGAACCGTCGGCCCACTGGTAGGCGCGCGGCAGCGGCGCGGCCAGCGCGGCCGTATCGAGTTCGAAAGAGCCAACCGCCTTGTCGTCCTCGAGTTGCTCGGCCAGCGCCCGCAGCTTGGGCGAGTTCGTGGCCCAGTCGTCGAGCGCCTTCTGCAGCGTCGGCGCCACGGTCGTGGCGCGCACGCCGCGCGTCAGGCCGCGGTTCACGACGATCAGCGTGCCGTCGCGGCCGCCTTCCTTGAGCGATCCCAGTTTCATTGTTTGCTTCCCTACTCCGCTGCCTGCTTCATGTCCTGCGGCCGCCAGGATTTCACGTAACCCTCGAACTCCACACCCGCAGGCATCGCTGCGACATCGATCGCATCGCGCGTGTCGATCATCACCGCGACCTCGTCGGTCTCGGTCTTGCCACCCTTCGTTGCCGCATTGAACGCCTTGGGATGCGGGCCGTGGGTGAAGCCGGTGGGGTGCACCGTCATCATCCCGGCATGGATGTTGTCGCGGCTGAAGAAACTGCCCTTGTGATAGAAGATCACTTCCTCGAAATCGTCGTTGTTGTGGAAGAACGGCAGGCGCAACGCTTCCGGATCGCTTTCGAGCGGGCGCGGCACGAAGGTGCAGACGACGAAGCGGCTGGTGGCCCAGGTCGTATGAGCCGACGGCGGCAGATGGAAGCGATGGCTCATCAGCGGTCGCAGGTCGCGCCAGTTGACGCGCACGACGCTGAGGTCGCCGTGCCAACCGATCGCATCGAGCGGATTGAACGGGAAGGTCACGGTCGAGAGCGCATTTCGCCGCTTCACCGATACCTTCCAGGTGCGCTCGTCCTGCTGCGCGCGGAAGGCATCATCGATTCTCGGCGTGTCGAGCATCGCCGGATCGAAGATGGCATGACGGCCGACCAGGCCTTTCTCCGGCAGGGTGAAGTGATCGTTGGTCGCCTCGATCATCAGCGCCGTGGTGGGCTTTGCCGGCTCCAGTCTCCACATCGTGCCACGCGGGATCACGAGATAGTCGCCCTCGGCATAATCGAGATGGCCGTAGTCGCAGAACAGCGCACCGTTGCCTTCGTGGATGAACAGGAGCTGGTCGCCATCGCTGTTGCGCGCGAGGCCGGGCATCGCCTTCTCGAGACGCCAATAGCGCATCTGCAGGTGGTTGTTGCCCATCACGAGCTCGGCATCCCAGGGGTTGGCCTGCGCCGTCGCCAGCTTGTTGAGGTCGAGCGCCCGCGGCCGGATCGGTCCGTCGAATTCCACCCAGTCGGTCGGCTTGTGCTTGTGATGGAATTGCGCCGAGGGGCCGAAGAAGCCTTCCTTGCTGATCTCGCGCTCATAGGTGCCCTCGGGCAGCCGCACATGGGCCTGGCGCGAGGCGGTACCCTCGACCTGGCGCAGCGGAATCCAGTTCTTGGCCATGGTTTCCTCCCTCACCTGTTTCCTCCCCTGATGACAGGGGAGGGAAATGACTATGCCTTCAACACGCCGCGGCGGATCTGGTCGAGTTCGATCGATTCGAACAGCGCGCGGAAATTGCCCTCGCCGAAGCCCTCGTTGCCGCGGCGCTGGATGATCTCGAAGAAGATCGGACCGATCACCGTCTGGGTGAATATCTGCAGCAGCAGCCCGCCGCCCTTGGTCGGCGCGCCGTCGATCAGGATGCGGTCGGCGGCCATCCGCTGGAGGTTTTCGCCGTGGCCTGGCAGCCTCGCATCGACCTGCTCGTAGTAGGTATCGGGCACGTCCTGGAACGGCACGCCCTTGGTCTTCAGCGTCTCGACCGTCTCGTAGATATCGCCGGTGCCCAGGGCAATGTGCTGGATGCCCTCGCCGTGATAGGCGGACAGATATTCCTGGATCTGCGACTTGTCGTCGGAGCTTTCGTTGATCGGGATGCGGATCTTGCCGCACGGGCTGGTCATTGCCTTGGACTTGAGGCCGGTGAGCTTGCCTTCGATGTCGAAGTAGCGGATCTCGCGGAAATTGAAGAGCCGCTCGTAGAAATCGGCCCACTCGGCCATGCGGCCGCGATGCACGTTGTGCGTCAGGTGGTCGATATAGGTCAGCCCCACGCCCTTGGGGTTTCGCTCGGCGCCGGGCAGCCAGTCGAAGTCGACATCGTAGATCGAGCCGCGTTCGCCGTATCGGTCCACCAGATAGAGCAGCGAATCGCCGATACCCTTGATCGCCGGGATGTTGAGTTCCATCGGGCCGACCTTGCCCTCGACGCCCCACGCGCCCAGCGACAGCGCGCGCTTGTAGGCGGCACCCGCATTCTTCACGCGCAGCGCGATGGCGCAGACGCTGGGGCCGTGCACGCGCGCGAAGCCCTGGGCGAAGCTCTCCTTCTCGGCGTTGACGATGAAGTTCACGTCGCCCTGTCGGTAGAGCGAGACGTCCTTGGAGCGATGCTTCGCCACCCGGGTGAAGCCCATGCTCTCGAACAGGACGCCCAGCGCAGCGGGATCGGGGGCGGTGTATTCGACGAACTCGAACCCGTCGGTGCCCATCGGGTTGATGTCGTCGATCTCCACAACGTTGCGGTCGGTGACGCTCGCCATGTTTGACCTCCCGGCTGAATTAGTTTCAAATGTAACTATTATGCCGACCGAAGCGCAAGCCCTCGAACTGGAGAAATTCCTACCCTACCGGCTGTCCGTTCTGGCCCAGCTCGTCAGCGAATCGCTGCACGACCTCTACGCCGGCCCCTTCGAGTTGAGTGTCACCCAGTGGCGGGTGATGGCGGCGCTGGGACGCTTCGCGCCCCTCACTGCCTCGGATGTGGGTCAGCGCATCGTCATGGACAAGGTAGCCGTCAGCCGGGCGGTCGCGAGCCTGATGAAACGCGGCTTGGTCGAGCGCGCCACCGATCTGGACGATCGTCGCCGGGCCTCGCTGCGCCTCACTGAAAAAGGCCGCACGGTTCATGCGCAGATCGTCCCGTTGGCCCTGAAATACGAGGCCGACCTCTATCAGGCACTGTCTGCGGAGGAGTGCCACGCTCTCAACAGCTTGTGTGACAGGCTGTTCGCCCACGCCAAACTGTTGAGAAACGGCCCCTGAGCCCGCCTTGTCGGCCCGACTCCCCATGCTATAACGCCCGCCTCTGGTGAATCTGGGAGGCAGGATTGGCCGCAAAGGCCGCCCGGCGCCCATCGGCTGCCAAGCCGGTGCTGGTGCTCAACGGGCCAAACCTCAACATGCTGGGCAAGCGTCAGCCCGAGATCTACGGCCGCGAAAGCTTGGCGGACGTCGAATCCATGTGCCGCGTCGAGGCCAAGCGCCTCGGCCTCTCGGTGGAGTTTGCCCAGAGCAACCACGAAGGCGTGCTCGTCGACCGTATCCAGGCGGCGCGCGAGGCCAATTCCGGCATCGTCATCAATGCCGGTGCCTACACCCATACGTCGGTGGCCCTGCTCGACGCGCTGAACGCAGCCGAGCTGCCGGCCATCGAGGTCCACCTTTCCAACATCTACAAGCGTGAGAGCTTCCGCCATCATTCGTACATCAGCCCGGCTGCGGTCGGCGTGATCGCGGGTCTCGGCACTCAAGGCTATCTCCTTGCCCTCCAGGCGCTGGCGCGCCTGCTGGCACGCTGACCAACATCGGGAGCGTTTCTCCATGGCAAAGTTCGAGCTGGATACCGAGTTCGTGCGCAAGCTGGCCGCGATCCTCGAGGAAACCAAACTCGGCGAGATCGAGCTGGCCGACGGTGAGCGGCGCATCCGCGTCGCCCGTCCGACCGCGCCTGTCGCGCAGGCGCCGATGGTGATGGCCGCGGCCCCCGCCGCGATGGCCGCTCCCGTCGCTGCAGCCGGCGCGGCCCCCGCCGCCGCGGGCGATCTCTCGAAGCATCCCGGCGCCGTGAAATCGCCGATGGTCGGGACCGCCTACCTGGCGCCCGAACCCGGCAAGCCCAACTTCGTGTCCGTGGGCGACAAGGTCACGGCGGGCCAGACGCTGCTGATCATCGAGGCGATGAAGACGTTCAACCCGATCAAGGCGCCCAAGGCCGGCACGGTCGTGCAGGTCCTGATCGAGAACGCCCGGCCGGTGGAGTTCGGCGAACCGCTGATGATCGTCGAGTAAGGACCTCGGTGCCGATGTTCGACAAGGTCCTCATCGCCAACCGCGGCGAGATCGCGCTCCGTATCCACCGCGCCTGCCGCGAGATGGGCATCCAGACCGTCGCCGTCCATTCGACCGCCGACAGCGACGCGATGCATGTCCGGCTGGCCGACGAATCGGTGTGCATCGGCCCGCCGCCGGCCCGCGAGAGCTACCTCAACATCCCCGCCATCCTCTCCGCCGCCACGATCGCCGGCGCCGACGCCATCCATCCGGGCTACGGTTTCCTGTCGGAGAATGCCCGCTTCGCCGAAGCGGTCGAGGCGCACGGCTTCACCTTCATCGGCCCGACGGCGCAACACATCTCGATGATGGGCGACAAGATCGTGGCGAAGCAGACGGCGATGGAACTCGGCCTGCCGCTCGTGCCGGGCTCACCCGGTCCGGTCGAATCGATCGAGGAAGTCATCGAACTCGGCGAAAAGATCGGCTGGCCGGTCCTGATCAAGGCCGTCGCCGGCGGCGGCGGACGCGGCATGAAGGTCGTGCAGAATGCCGAGGCGGCCGCCGAAGCCTTCTCGCTGGCGCGCACCGAAGCCAAGGCCGCCTTCAACAACGATTCGGTCTATGTCGAGAAGTATCTAGGCCGGCCACGCCACATCGAGATCCAGGTGCTGGGCGACGGGCTCGGCGCCGGCATCCATCTCGGCGAGCGCGACTGCTCGCTGCAGCGCCGCCACCAGAAGGTTCTCGAAGAAGCGCCCTCGCCCGCGCTGAACGCCGAGCAGCGCAACAGGATCGGCGAACTGGCGGCCGATGCCGTCCGCAAGCTGAAGTACCGTGGCGCCGGCACGATGGAGTTCCTGTTCCAGGACGGCGAGTTCTATTTCATCGAGATGAACACCCGCCTGCAGGTCGAGCATCCGATCACCGAGGCGGTGACCGGCATCGACCTGGTGCGCGAACAGATTCGCATCGCCTCGGGCGCGCCTCTCGGCCTCACGCAGAAGGACATCGTGATCCAGGGCCACGCCATCGAGTGCCGGATCAACGCCGAGAATCCCGAGACCTTCGTACCCTGCCCGGGCCTCGTCACCGACTACCATGCGCCGGGCGGCCTGGGCGTCCGCGTCGATTCCGGCCTCTACGCCGGCTACTCGATCCCGCCCTACTACGATTCGATGGTCGCCAAGCTGATCGTGAACGGCAGCAGTCGCAACGAATGCCTGATGCGCCTGCGCCGCTCGCTCGAGGAGTTCGTGGTCGGCGGCATCGACACGACGATTCCGCTGCATCGCCGCATCATCGGCGAGCAGGCCTTCATCGATGGCGACTACGACATCCACTGGCTGGAGAAGCTGGTCGGCCTGAAGAAGTAGCGCCCCGATGCTGGAGATCACGCCCGACCTCCTGCTCCAGGCCTACCGTATCGGCGTCTTTCCCATGGGGGAAAGCCGCGACGACCCGAAACTCTACTGGCTCGATCCGCGGATGCGTGCGGTGCTGCCACTCGACGGCTTTCATTTGTCGCATCGCCTCGCCCGCACGGTTCGCAGCGGGCATTTCGAGGTCACCGCCGACACCGCCTTCGCCGAGACGGTGCGTGCCTGCGCCGAGCCACGGCCAGGACATCCCGAGAGCTGGATCAACGAACCCATCGTCGCACTCTACTCGGAACTTCATGCGCGCGGCCACGCCCACAGTGTTGAATGCCGCGTCGACGGAAGGCTGGTCGGCGGCCTGTACGGCGTCTCGGTGGGTGCCGCCTTCTTTGGCGAAAGCATGTTCAGCCGCGAACGCGACGCCTCGAAGGTGGCTCTCGTTCATCTGGTGGCGCGACTGATCCGCGGTGGCTTCAAGCTGCTCGATTGCCAGTTCATGACCGAGCACCTGCGCAGCTTCGGCGCGGTTGAGATCCCGCGCGACGACTTCAAGATGCTGCTGACTCCGGCAATCGAGGCGCCGGCCGAGTTTCAGCGCGAGCTCGGCGGTGCGGATCCCTGCGCCATCGTGCAGGAGAGCACGCGCACATCGTAAACGCCGTGGTCGAGCGCCGACAGGGACGGCGTCGAAGCGAACATCCAGCCGGAGAAAAGCCTTTCCTCCGCCTGCCCGGGCTTGTGATCGATGATGGTGAGATAGGCCACAGATTCCGGCGGCGCTTCCGGCACGTTCACCAGACAGTCGCCCACGGTGATCTCGAGCGTGCCGAAGCGCGTCGACTTGCCAACCGGCACATAGAAGCGCTGGGTTCTCGCCGTCACCTTGTCGAGGCCCTGCAACTCCGCCGACCGGATACCGGGGCCGTCCGGCACGGGTCGCAGATTGGCGTTGCCGGGACGCGGCGGCTGTTGCTGCTGCTGGGGCGTTTGTGCCGACGCCACGCCGATAGAGGTCGCCAGCACGGCGAAAACGAGCAGCGCGCGCATGCTCAGCCCTTCGCGTGGGGTGTCGTCAACCCGTCGATCAATTCGTGAAGCGCCTGCTTGATCTGAGTCGCATCGCATCCCATCAGGACTCCGTCCTCCAGCGCGTCGGCACAGAGGGTTTCGATCTCCTGGATGTTCTGGTTCAGGACTTTGATCTTTTCGAGGCACGACACCGGCTTACCGTCCGGCTGTCGCCAGACCGGCGGCTCCTTCGGGGACTGGGCGCCCATCACTTGCTTCCCGTGCTGCCGAACATGAACTTGGCGATCAGCTCCGTGAGCGGGATCGAATCCTGGGTATGCTCGATCTCGCCGCCACTCTTCAGCATCTGCTTGTCGTTGCCCGGTTCCAGCACGACGACCATGCCCCCGAGTAGCGATTCGCTCACGATCTTGGCGTGCGTGTCGGCCGGCAGATTGACGTTCGACGCGACCGCGAGGCGCACCACGGCCTGATAGGTCTTGGGATCGAGACTGAAGCCGGTGACGCTGCCCACCTTGACGCCGCTCAGCGTCACGTCCGCGCCGCGCTTCAATCCGTCGATGCGGCCGAAGCGGGCCACGAGCTCATAGCCGTCAGGTCCGGTGCGATCCGATTTCGCGAAAGCGTAGAAGACGAACAGGCCGGCCACCACCAGCACCAGCGCGCCCACGATCGTCTCAACAATATTGCGGCCCACGCGCGTCTCCCCCGCTGCCTGCAGCGTCAGCCCGGACGCCACGCCTCATAGGAAGGCTTGGGCTTCTCGCCCGCGGACAGCGTGTGACCCGGCGGCCGGTAGGCATGAGCCGTGCCCGTGAGGTTGGGCTGATGATCCTTCTGCCAGGCCTTGCGCGGCAGTCCACCGGCAGGCGGCGGCTCGGCCAGCATGTAATGCAGCCAACCGTGCCATTCGGGCGGAATGCGCGATGCTTCCGCGACGCCGTTGTACATCACCCAGCGCTTGCGACGCGTGCCGGGAACGATGCGCTTGTCCTGGAAGTAGCGGTTGCCCTCAGCATCCGTGCCGACGAGTTCGCCGCGCATCTTGGTGAAGAGCCAGGTGCCGATGATCATGAACCAACCACGTTTAAGGTGACTGCGCCGCTTGTACGCGGGCGCTTCATCGCGTGCAACGCGACGCGAACGACGCTCGACTCGTGTCACTCGCAGCCCCGCCGACCAAGCGATTCGACGAACTGTTGCGCCCTTGCATCATCTAGTATCATCAACATGGTGGTCTACAAAATATAGTTGCGCACACAAGATTTTGTAATTTACTATCATCGCGTGCCCATATGTGCGTGTTCGACTTGGATCGAACAGCCCCCGCGACAGGGAACCAAAAGGCGGGAAAGGGCACGGGGGATCGTCGATGCGCTTCGAGCGTCGGTACACACAAGCAGGAAAATCGCCATTCGCGGGAATGGCGTTTCGTGCTGCCGACTCGGAAATTCGCAACCCCGACGGCTCCATCGTCTTCCAGCTGAAGAATGTCGACGTGCCGGCCGACTGGTCCCAGGTCGCGTCCGACGTCCTCGCCCAGAAATACTTCCGCCGCGCCGGAGTTCCCGCCCGTCTGATCCGCGTCCGCGACGACGACCTGCCGGAATTCCTGTGGCGGTCCGTTCCGGACGAAGCCGCGCTCGCGGCGATGCCCGAAGCGCAGCGCTTCGGCGGCGAGACCAGCGCACGTCAGGTTTTCCATCGCATGGCTGGCGCATGGACCTATTGGGGATGGAAGGGCGGCTACTTCGACAGCGAGGAGGATGCTTGTTCCTTCTACGACGAGCAGTGCTTCATGCTCGCGGCCCAGATCTGTGCGCCCAATTCGCCGCAATGGTTCAACACCGGCCTGCACTGGGCTTACGGCATCGACGGTCCGGGCCAGGGCCACTGGTTCGTCGATCACGAGGACGGCCGGGCCCATCCGTCGGCGTCGGCCTACGAGCGTCCGCAGCCGCACGCCTGCTTCATCCAGAGTGTATCCGACGATCTGGTGAATGAAGGCGGCATTATGGATCTGTGGATCCGCGAGGCGCGCCTTTTCAAGTACGGGTCCGGCACCGGGTCCAATTTCTCCAAGGTCCGCGGCGCGGGCGAAAGGCTTTCCGGCGGCGGCTCCTCCTCCGGCCTGATGTCTTTCCTCAAGATCGGCGATCGGGCGGCCGGTGCCATCAAGTCGGGCGGCACCACCCGTCGCGCCGCCAAGATGGTGACCGTCGACATCGATCATCCCGACATCGAGGACTTCATCTCCTGGAAGTCGCTCGAGGAACAGAAGGTTGCCGCCCTGGTCGCGGGGTCGAAGCTCGCGAACCGCCATCTCAACGCCGTGATGCAGGCATGCCTGGAGGGTGAGGCTGAGGGCGATGCCGCGTTCGATCCACGACGGAACCCGAAGCTGCGGCGCGAGATCGTGGCCGCCCGTCAGGCCGAACTGCCGGAGAACTACATCCAGCGCGTCATCCAGTTCGCGCGACAGGGCTACAGGCACATCGAATTCCCGACCTTCGACACGGACTGGGAGTCGGAAGCCTACGCCTCGGTTTCCGGACAGAACGCCAACAACTCGGTGCGGGTCACGGATGCCTTCCTGCGCGCGGTCGAGGAAGACCGGCAATGGGCACTGACCGAGCGGACGACAGGCAAGGTCTCCCGGACGATCGGCGCTCGCCTCCTCTGGGATCAGGTGGCCGAGGCCGCCTGGCACTCCGCCGATCCGGGCGTGCAGTACGACACGACGATCAACGACTGGCATACCTGCCCGGAGTCGGGGCGCATCAACGCCTCGAACCCGTGCTCGGAGTACATGTTCCTCGACGACACGGCGTGCAATCTCGCCTCGCTCAACCTCATGCGGTTCCGGCGGGACGACGGCTCGATTGACGTCGAGGCGCTGGAACATGCCAGCCGTCTCTGGACCGTCGTGCTCGAGATCTCGGTGATGATGGCGCAGTACCCGTCGCGCCGGATTGCGGAGCTCTCCTACCACTACCGCACACTGGGTCTCGGCTACGCCAATCTCGGCGCGCTGCTGATGGCTTCGGGTCTCGGCTACGACAGCCCCCAGGGCCGCGCAATCGCGGGCGCCGTCACCGCCATCATGACCGGCACCGCCTATGCGACGTCCGCCGAGATGGCCGGCCTGATGGGCGCGTTCGCGGGGTTCGCCGCCAACCGTGACCCGATGCTGCGGGTGATCCGCAACCATCGTCGCGCGGCTTTCGGATCGGGCGAGGCCTATGAAGGCCTGTCGATCGCCCCGCAGGCCCTGGACGCCGCGAACTGCAGCGATTCGAGGCTCATCGCGGCGGCCCGCCGCGTCTGGGACCGCGCACTGGCGCTGGGCGAACTCCACGGCTATCGCAACGCACAGGTCTCCGTCATCGCCCCCACCGGCACGATCGGCCTAGTGATGGACTGCGATACGACCGGCATCGAGCCGGATTTCGCCCTGGTGAAGTTCAAGAAGCTGGCCGGCGGCGGCTATTTCAAGATCATCAACCAGACGGTCCCGCTGGCGCTGCGGACCCTGGGCTACGACGAGCCAACGATCCGGCGCATCGTCGACCATGCCGTCGGGCACGGTTCGCTCGCATCGGCTCCCGCCATCAATCACGAAAGCCTGTCGGCGCGTGGATTCGACGCCGCGACCCTCAAGCGGGTCGACGACGCCATCGGCACGGCCTTCGACATCCGGTTCGCCTTCTCGCGCTATACGCTGGGCGAGGCTTTCTGCCGCGAGACGCTCGGCCTCGACGACGAAACGCTGGCCGATCCGAAGCTCGACATTCTCTCCCGTCTCGGATTCTCACGCGGTGACATCGCCGCCGCGAACATCCATGCGTGCGGCACGATGAGCATTGAGAGCGCTCCCGATCTCAAGCGCGAACATCTTTCTGTGTTCGATTGTGCGAATCCCTGTGGACGAGATGGCAAGCGCTGCTTGTCTGCAGAGAGTCACATACGCATGATGGCTGCAGCACAACCCTTCGTATCGGGCGCCATCTCCAAGACCGTCAACATGCCAAACGCAGCTACGGTCGAGGATTGCCGCAAGGCCTACGAGATGTCCTGGAAGCTCGGCTTGAAAGCAAACGCTCTCTATCGTGACGGCTCCAAGCTGTCGCAGCCGCTGTCCGCCATGGCCCTCGGCGACGACATCGCGGCCAATGACGATCTTGCCGACCTCTCCCCCGCTGCGCGCGCGCCGATCATTGCCGAACGGATCGTCGAGCGCATCGTGGAGCGCGAAGTCCGTGCCGGCCGCGAGCGCCTGCCGCAGCGCCGCAAGGGTTACACGCAGAAGGCCAACGTCGGCGGCCACAAGGTCTACCTGCGGACCGGCGAGTACGAAGACGGCCGCGTCGGCGAGATCTTCGTCGACATGCACAAGGAAGGCGCGGCGTTCCGCAGCCTGATGAACAACTTCGCCATCGCGATCTCGATCGGCCTGCAGTACGGCGTGCCGCTCGAGGAGTTCGTCGAGGCGTACACCTTCACGCGCTTCGAGCCGTCGGGAATGGTCGAGGGCAACGACGCGATCAAGATGTCGACCTCGGTGCTCGACTATATCTTCCGCGAACTCGCGATCTCCTATCTGGGCCGCAACGACCTGGCACACGTCGAACAGGCGGACCTGCACCCGGACGGGGTTGGCCGCGGCGAAGTCCAGGGCGAGTTGCCCGTTCCCGGTACGGATGCCGCACAGGCGGCGGCAGCAGCGGTGAGCCGGATCGCCAGCGTCGGCTACATGCGCAGCAACCTCTACGTTTTGAACGGCAGGACCGCCGGCAATGCCGCGATCGCCCACGAGGCGATCGCAGGCGCCGCCCTGCCCCACGGACTGACGGACGGACCAGCCGTCGCTTCGGCGCACATCGCCAAGGCGGCCGCCGTCGGCGTCGCGGTCGGAGAAGCCTCCCCCTCCTCCCTGGGTCAAGCCCTCGTGGCAAAGCTCAAGGGATTCGAAGGGGATGCCTGTCCGGAATGCGGCAACTTCACCATGGTCCGCAACGGGACGTGCCTCAAATGCACGACCTGCGGCGGCACCACTGGCTGCAGTTGAGCATGCGTGGCGTAGCGTACCCGCGTACCCCGGGGGCCTCACGGTTGGGGACCTCATAGCTAACCATAGGAGACAGTTATGGCTGCTAAGAAAAAGGCTGCGAAGAAGAAGGCTGCTAAGAAGAAGAAGCAGTAGTCAGGAAAGGGCGTAGGTCAAAGTTTCACTTTGACCCCTCTAACCAACGCCTTTCGGCTTCCGTGTGGGTGCCCCCTTCTGGGGGCCCCACCGGAGGCCACATCATAGAAGACGAGCACAAAGCCGATCCGACGCCTTCGTTCGCGGAGGCGGAAAGGCGAAACTACCAAAGCGTCCGGCGGCCTCAGGTCTGCCGGACTTTTTTCTTTCAAGCTTGAAGCGGTCCGGTTTCCGCACTACATGGCGGAACATGGATACTGACCGGTCAGTCAATACGGCACCAGCCGCTCCAGGCCGGGTTCGGCGGCCGGAAGACCGCGCCTCCGAGATCGCCCGGGCAGCGCTGGATCTGTTCGTCACGCGCGGCTTCGCGGCAACCAAGCTTGAAGACGTCGCCAAGGCCGCCTCGGTCAGCAAGGGCCTCCCCTACCTCTACTTCAAGAACAAGGAAGAGCTCTTCAAGGCGGTCATCACCGAAGCGGTCGCCGGGCCGCTCGCCGTAGCGACCGAGATGATCGACCAGTTCGAGGGCACGAGCGAGGAACTGCTGCGCCAGCTGGTCGCCGGCTTCCGCGCCTTCGAGGAAAGCCCGGCCGGCGGGGTCGTGAAGCTGATCCTGGCAGAGGCCGGCAATTTTCCCGACGTGGCGCGCTTCTACTGCACGAGCTTCGACGTACGCGGCCGCGATCTCTTCGCCCGCACGCTTCGCCGCGGCGTGGACAGTGGCGAGTTCCGCCCCCTCCCCGACCTCGAGGCCACGGCCGTCATCATCGTACAGCCGCTCGCCATGTTCTCCGTATGGAAGCGTTCGCTGGCGCCTTTCGACCCCGGCAAGGTCGACAGCGACCAGTACTACGCCGCCTACTTCGATTTCGTCATCAAAGGACTACGGTCATGAAGACCAAGGGCAAGATGTTCCTCGTTGTCATCGCCGCCGTGCTGGTGCTGGGCGGCGGCGCCTACGCATGGAAGAATGGCAAGGACACCTCCAGGGCCGGTAGCGGTACCGTCGCGACGAAGCCAGCCGAGCGCCCGTTGGAGCTGATCCCGGCCGAGGTCCACACGATCAAGCCGCGCGGCCTGCTCGACGTCGTCCGTTTCACCGGCACCACCCAGCCGATCGACCAGACCATCGTGAAGGGCCGCGTCGCCGGCCGGCTGGCCGAAGTGCTCGTCCGCGAGGGCGACCGCGTTACCGAAGGCCAGGTCCTGGCCCGCTTCGAGACCACCGAGCTGCAGGCCAAGTTGAACGAGCGGCAGTCGGCCCTCGAGGCCGCCCGCGCCGACGCGCGCTGGACCGCCCGCGACCGCTCCGACAAGGAGACGCTGGCCAACCGCAACATCGTCTCGCAATCGGCCGCCGACCAGGCGCGCGCAACGGCGGAGAACCGCGCCTCCATGGTCTCGGTCGCCGAGGCCCAGCTCGAAGTCGCCCGCAAGAACTTCGCCGATGCCGAGGTGAAGGCGCCGTTCGACGGTGTGGTCGGCGAACGCATTGCCAACCAGGGTGAGTCGCTGCCAATCGACGGCAAGATTCTGGCGCTGCTCGACACCAGTCACGTCGAGATCGCGGCTCAGATGCCGGCAGCCGACGTGATCCGCATGAAGGTCGGGCAGATCGCGAACGTGACGCTCGAAGGCTTCGGCGACCGCGTCTTCAGCGGCAAGATCACCCGCATCAGCCCAACCACGCAGGCCGGCTCGCGCTCGATCCCCGTCTATGTCGAGATCACCGACCGTCACGAGGCGCTGCGCGGCGGCCTGTTCGGCACCGGCAGCGTTACCGTGCAGGAGAAGGGCCACGCCCTGGCGGTGCCCGCAGCGGCGATGCGCAAGGACGACCAGGGCGACTATGTCCTGGTGGTCGAGAACGGCGTGCTGGTGCGCAAGCCGGTCGGCGCTGTCCGCACATGGTCGCGAGGCGAACTGGTCGAAGTGAAGGGCCTCGAATCGGGCATGACGGTGGTTTCGGCCCCCCTTCCCGGCCTGCAGGCCGGCCAGCCGGTCAAGATCGTCGAGACCCGCTAGGACACGCCGACCATGAAGCTCACCCAGATCGCGGTCGACAATCCGGTGTTCGCCACCATGATGATGGTGGCGTTGCTGGTGATGGGCCTGTTCTCCTACCGCCAACTCGGCATCGACCAATTCCCCAACGTCGATTTCCCCATCGTGGTGGTCACCACCGACTATCCCGGCGCGTCGCCGGAGACGGTCGAGAGCGAGATCAGCCGCAAGATCGAGGAATCGGTCAACGCCATCGCCGGCCTCAAGACGCTCACCTCGCGCTCGCTGGAAGGCAGGTCGATCGTCATCGCCGAGTTCGAGCTGTCGGTGCCCTCCGCCGTCGCGATGCAGGACGTCCGTGAAAAGGTGCAGATGGTCCGGGCATCGTTCCGGCCGGAGATCAAGGAGCCGCTGATCCAGCGCTTCAATCCGGACGACCAGCCGATCGTATCGATCGCCGTGCGCTCCGACGTCCGCTCGGTCCGCGACCTCACGACCCTGGCCGACCAGATCATCATCAAGCGCCTGCAGACGGTGCGCGACGTCGGCCGCGCCACCATTGCCGGCGGCCTCAAGCGCCAGATCAACATCGAACTCGATCCCGGCCGCATGCACGCCCTTCGCGTCGGCGTTAACGACATCATGCGGGCGATCAGGGACGAGAACCAGAACTTCCCCGCCGGCAACGTACAGCGCGGCAACGACGACCG
>LSKJ01000356.1 GCA_001557035.1 Rhodospirillaceae bacterium CCH5-H10
GCCTGTCGCAGGGTGCTTTCGCGACGGCGCATTTCGGGCGCTGCTACGCGGACCGCGCCTTGTCGCTCACGTTGGCAGGCGTCGGCTCCGGTGCGGCCCGCGAGAGCCATGAGCAGTTCAAGAAGGACGCCGTGACGACGGCCGGCCTCATCCGCAAGGACGGCATGGCGAAGTATGCGGAGAGCCTCACGACCAACCCGACGCGCTCGCGCTTCAAGCTGAAGGACCCACGCGGCTTCGCCGAGTTCACGAAGCACCTCGCCGAGCATCCCGATCTCGGCGCCGCCAACACGATGGAGAACTACCAGGGCAAGCGCCCGTCGCTCTACGATTTCGAGGAGGAATGGAAGGCGCTCGACGTCCCGACGCTGATCATCTGCGGCGACGAGGACGATCCCTGCCTGCAGCCGAGCCTCTACCTGAAGCGTGTACTGCCCAATGCAGGCCTCGCGATGTTCGCCAAGACCGGCCACGCGGTGAACATCGAGGAGCCGGATGCGTTCAACCGCGAGCTCTGGAACTTCATCGTCATGAGCGAAGCCGGCAAATGGACCGGCCGGCTTCCGGTCGCCGAGGGCGCCGGGCTTATCTGACCGTCACCGCATGATTCAGCGGACCGTGCCCGCGTCCAAAGCCGGGCGCGGTCTCGATGGCCCTGCGGACATAGTCGCGCGCGCGCGCCACGGCATCGCGGAGCGTCATCTTCTGGGCGAGCCCGGCCGCAATCGCCGATGCAAGCGTACAGCCGGTCCCGTGCGTGCTGCGGCTCGGGATGCGGGCGTCCTCGAAACGGTCGAACCGCCCCTCGTGGAACAGCAGGTCGACGACGCGATCGCCTTCGAGATGGCCGCCCTTCATCAGCACCGCGCCGGCGCCCAGCATCGCCAGCCGTTCCGCCGCGCGCTTCATGTCGGCTTCGGTGCGCACGGGAAACCCGACGAGCACTTCCGCCTCGGGCAGGTTCGGCGTGATCAGCGCCGCCATCGGCAGCAGCGTGTCGCGCAGGGCGGCTTCCGCCTCCGTGAGCAGCAGCCGGTGACCGCCCTTGGCGACCATCACCGGATCGACCACCAGCGGCGTGCCCGCCGCGTGTCTTGCGATCCCGGCCGCCACGACCCCGATCACCTCGGCGCTGTGCAGCATGCCGGTCTTCAGTGCATCGGCGCCGATGTCGGTAAGCACGACCTCGATCTGCTGCGCGATGAAAGCCGGCTCGACACCGACGACGCCATGCACGCCCTCGGTGTTCTGCGCCGTCAGTGCGGTGATCGCGGTCGCCGCAAAGCCGTTCATGGCGGTGACCGCCTTGATGTCGGCCTGGATCCCGGCCCCGCCGCCGGAATCCGATCCGGCGACGATCAACACGCGGCCTTTCATGCCGCCTGCCGGGGAATTGCTTCGATGATCTGATCGACGACCGTGCGCACCAGGTCGGAATCGTCGCCTTCCGCCATGACCCGTATCAAAGGCTCCGTGCCCGACTTGCGTACCAGGATGCGGCCACTCTTGCCGAGCTTCTCTTCCGCCGAGGCGATCGCCTTGACGACGGCCACCGCATCGAGCGCGGCCGCCGCGTCGATCACGCGCACGTTCTTCAGAAGCTGCGGCACCGGCTCGAACGCGCGGAAGAGTTCGCTCGCCGGCTTGCCGGCCTGGATCAGCGCCGCCAGCGCCTGCAGAGCCGCCATCAACCCGTCACCCGTCGTGGCGTGGTCGGTCATGATGATGTGGCCGGACTGTTCGCCACCCAGATTGTAGCCGTCGGCCCGCATGCGCTCGAGCACGTAGCGGTCGCCGACCTGGGTGCGCACGAGCTTGAGCTTGCGCGTGTCGAGATAGCGCTCGAGGCCGAGATTGGACATCACCGTCGCCACGACGCCGCCGCCCGACAGCCGGCCGGCCTGAGTCCACTGGTCGGCGATGGTGGCCATGAGCTGGTCGCCGTCGATCACCTGGCCATTCTCGGCGACCATGATGACGCGGTCCGCGTCGCCGTCGAGGCCGATGCCGATATGGGCATGGTGCGCGACGACCTGTTCCTGCAGCACGCCGGGATGCGTCGAGCCGCAGTTGCCATTGATGTTGAAGCCGTCGGGCGACACGCCGACGCGGATCACGTCCGCGCCGAGTTCGGAAAGGACGGTCGGCGCGACCTTGTAGGCAGCGCCGTTGGCGCAATCGACGACGACCTTCAGATCGCTGAGATCGAGGCCGCGCGGAGCCGAAGCCTTGACGGCCTCGATGTACCGACCCTGCACGTCGTCCAGCCGCTTGGCGCGCCCGATCGCGGCCGCGTCCGCGAGCGTCATGTCCGACGGGGACATCACGAGCGCCTGGATCCGGCTCTCCACCGCATCCGACAGCTTGAAGCCGTCCGGGCCGAACAGCTTGATGCCGTTGTCCTCGTAGGGATTGTGCGATGCCGAGATCATCACGCCGACATCGGCGCGCATCGATCGCGTCAGGAAGCCCACGGCGGGCGTCGGGATCGGTCCCAGGAGGAACACGTCGACGCCGACCGACAGGAAGCCGGCCGTCAGCGCCTGCTCCAGCATGTAGCCCGACAGGCGCGTATCCTTGCCGATGACGGCGCGATTGCGATGGGCGCCCCGACGGAACACCTGTCCCGCGGCCATGCCGATGCGCATCGCCATCTCGGCGGTCATCGGAGAGGTATTTGCGCGGCCGCGAACGCCGTCCGTGCCGAAAAGTGAACGAACCATGACGGCGGTTCTACCGCATCGCCTCGAAGACGGCGAGCGCCTGCCGGGTGGCCGGGACGTTGTGGACGCGCACGATGGAGGCTCCGTGGCGGACGGCCTCGACGGCCAGAAAGACCGAGGCCGGGTCGCGATCCGCCGCCCTCTCGACGCCCGTGAGGCGGCCGATGAAGCTCTTGCGCGAGGAGCCGATCAACACCGGGTATCCGGCATCCGCCAGCCGACCCGCGCCCGCGATCAGGGCCAGCTCCTCCTCTACTTTCTTGCCAAAGCCGAGGCCGGGATCGAGGGCGATGCTCCGGCGATCGACGCCGGCCGCTTCGCAGACTGCAGCACGGTCGACCAGGAAACGCCGGACATCCTCGACCACGTCGTCATAGGCCGGACCGGCATAGCGCTCCTCCGGCCTGCCACGCCGGTGCATCACCACCACGGCCGCGCCGGTCCTGGAAACCAGCGGCAACATCGCCTCATCGTCCCGCAAGGCCGACACGTCGTTGACGATCCGCGCCCCGGCGGCGAGCCCCGCCTCGGCGACGGACGCGCGGCGCGTGTCGAGCGACACGACGGCCCCCTGCCGGACGAGGCCCTCGACTACGGGCAGGATACGGCGGCGTTCTTCGTCGGGAGAGACGGCGGCCGAACCCGGCCGCGTCGACTCGCCTCCGACATCAAGGATATCGGCGCCCTCCGCGACGAAGCGCAGGCCATCGTCGATGGCCCGCGCCGGGTCGAGGCGTTCACCGCCGTCGGAAAAGGAGTCGGGCGTCACGTTCACGATCGCCATCACGAGAGGGCGATCGAGGGCGAGGCCGGCGAAGCGTCGCGTCAAACGCCCGGCTGAGGCTCGGGGTTCGCGCCCGGCGCCGGGCCGGTGCTGGTCGGGACCGAGGCACGGCGACGGCGATCGGAGGTGCCGGCGCCGCCGGTATCGTCGCGCACGACCTTCTCGCCGCGCAGGATCGTGCCGATCTCGTCGTTGCTCAGCGTCTCGTACTCGAGCAGCGCCCTGGAGATCGTGTGCAGGTCCTCGAGATGCTCCGTCAGGATCGTGCGGGCACGGCCCTCGGCCTCCTCGATCAGGCGGCGAACCTCCTGGTCGATGAGCTGGGCGGTCGCCTCGGAGACGTTCTGCGTCTGCGTGACGGCGTGCCCCAGGAAAACTTCCTGCTCGTTCGCCTGATAGCGGACGCGACCGAGCTTCTCGGACATGCCGTAGGCGGTGATCATGCCGCGCGCGGTCTGCGTCGCGACCTGAATGTCGCTGGCGGCACCCGTCGTCACGTTGTCCGGGCCGAACACCAGTTCCTCCGCGAGGCGGCCGCCGAACATGATCGCCAGGCGCGACTCGAGATACTGCTTGGTGTGGCTGAGATGATCGCGTTCCGGCAGCTGCATGGTCACGCCCAGCGCGCGGCCGCGCGGGATGATCGTCACCTTGTGCAGCGGATCGCTCTTCGGCACGTGCATGGCGACCAGCGCATGACCCGCCTCGTGGTAGGCCGTGAGCGTCTTCTCCTCGTCGGTCATCGCCATCGAGCGGCGCTCGGTGCCCATCAGCACCTTGTCCTTGGCGTACTCGAAGTCGCCCATGGTGACGAGACGCTTGCCCACGCGCGCGGCGCGCAGGGCGGCCTCGTTCACGAGGTTGGCCAGATCGGCGCCGGAGAAACCGGGCGTTCCGCGGGCGAGCACGCGCGGATCGACGTCCGGCGCCAGGGGCACCTTGCGCATGTGGACCTTCAGGATCTTCTCGCGACCGCCGACATCGGGGTTCGGCACCACGACCTGGCGGTCGAAGCGGCCCGGACGCAGCAGCGCGGGATCGAGCACGTCGGGACGGTTGGTGGCGGCGATAAGGATCACGCCCTCGTTCGCCTCGAAACCGTCCATCTCGACCAGCAGCTGGTTCAGCGTCTGCTCGCGCTCATCGTTGCCGCCGCCCAGGCCGGCGCCACGATGGCGACCGACCGCGTCGATTTCGTCGATGAACACGATGCAGGGGGCGTTCTTCTTCGCCTGCTCGAACATGTCACGCACGCGGCTGGCGCCGACGCCCACGAACATTTCCACGAAGTCGGAGCCCGAGATGGTGAAGAACGGCACATTGGCTTCGCCCGCAATGGCGCGCGCCAGCAGCGTCTTGCCGGTACCCGGAGGACCGACGAGCAAGCAGCCCTTGGGAATCTTGCCGCCCAGGCGCTGGAACTTCTGCGGGTCCTTGAGGAAGTCGACGATCTCCTCGAGTTCGCCCTTGGCCTCGTCGATGCCGGCGACGTCGTCGAAGGTGACGCGCCCGTGCTTCTCGGTGAGCAGGCGCGCCTTCGACTTGCCGAAGCCCATGGCACGGCCGGTGCCGCTCTGCATCTGACGCAGGAAGAAGATGTAGACACCAACCAGCACGAGGACCGGCAGCCAGCTCACGAAGATGCTGCCGAGATTGACGCCCTCCTCCGCCGGACCGGCATCGACGCGGTCGACGTTCTTGATGAGCATCGGCATCAGCTGGTCGTCGGGCGGGGTGCTCGGCGCGTAGGTCGAGAACTTCTGCACGCCGTTGCGCGGCTCGCGGAACGTGCCGTTGATCGTATTGCCCTGGATACGGACGTCCTGGACCTGCCGCTGTTCAACCGCCCGGACGAATTCGGAATAGGAAATGGTGTTTCCGGGAGAACGGGTCGCTCCGCCCTGGAACACGCTGTAGAGCAGCGCCAACAGGAGAACGATGACGATCCACAGGGCAGCGTTACGATTGAACGGGTTCACTTAGGGGTTCCGTTGGCTAGAGCTACGTTCAAAGATGGGTTGCGGCCGCCGGGTCGCAAGCGAAAAATGCAGCCGGAATCAAAGGCTGCCTGCCTTTCCTGCCACTTTCGGGGCGGACAATCCACACAAGCCGCCGCGAGTCGACAGCCTGACGCAGCAGGAATTGGCACCCCGACAGGGTGAAATCCCGCCGCCGACCGGATTTCCCGCGCTCCAGCGGTCCCGACAACCGCGCCACCGCACGGTCGAGCCGCTCCCGCCGCGGCGGATGACGGCCCCCGCCGATCGCCTGCACGACGCGGCTCAACAGCCGACCGCGAAGGTCCAGGGGCAGGTTTTCCAGCGCTTCGGCATCCAGGGCGACGCCCCCCTCCTCGCCGGCTTCGAGAAGCGTCACACCCGCCTCGGCCGCGGCGTGTTCATGGCCGACACGCGCAAGGTCTGCATCTGACAGGCCGGCATCGCTCACACCGGCAAGACGCAGCCGCGCCCGCTCGAAGCGCGGATCGACGTTTGACGGGTCGTCGATCCAGGGAATGCCCCGGGCTGAAAGCGTCGCCGTAAGAGCCGAGCGCCGCACCGCCAGCAGGGGGCGCAGCAACCGAACTTCCGGCCATTCGACCTGTGCCGCCATGCCGGCAAGCCCGTCCGGGCCACTCGACCGGGCAGCACGCATGGCGATCGTTTCGTCCTGGTCATCGGCGTGATGGCCCACCAGCAGGTGAAGGATGCCGCGCTCCCGGCAGGCCTGCCGCAACAGTCGATAGCGGGCGTCCCGGGCAGCTTCCTGCAGGCCCGTCCGCGGCTTGTCCCCCGTCCAGCGCAGCACGGCGCTTTCCATGCCCAGCCGCCCGAGCAGGCAGGACGTCGACAGGGCTTCTTCAGCCGATTCGGGCCGCAGCCCGTGGTCCACGATCAAGGCGATGGCGCGCCCTTCCCGGGCGCCGGCCCACTCGCTCGTCAGCAGGGCCAGGGAAAGCGAATCGCGGCCACCGGAAACGGCCACGGCAACGACGGGATGTCTCTCGAAGGGCGCAAAGGGCGCCATCAGACGTTCGAAATCCGCTCCGCCCAGAGCGGACGGGAGGGCGGCGACGCTCACCCGCAGCTGTTCTTCTGCCGCTCCTGGTCGATGCGGCGCTTCTGAAGGTCCGTCGCGCGCGGATAGTCCTGGTTGAAGCGGGCGAAAACGGCACAGGCGTCGGACTTGCGACCGAGGTTGGACATCGTGATCCCCAGCTTCAGGAGATTGTCCGGTCCCTTCGGGCTCGTCTTGTAGACCTTGTACCCTTCGGCGAAGGCCGTCAGCGCGTTGTTGTAGTCGCGCCGGGCGTAATAGGTCTCACCCAGCCAGTATTGCGCGTTGCCCGCGAGCTTGTTCTGCGGATTGCGCTGCACGAAGGTCCTGAAGCCGCGTTCGGCGGCGGCGTAGTCGCCCTCCTGCAACTTCTTGAAGGCCTCGTCGTAGAGCTGATCGCCGGCCGCGGCACCGCCCGGCGCTGCGCCCGGCGTCGGCGCGGGCCCCGAGGGTGCTGCTGCCAGACCGCCCGGACGCGGTGCGGCGCCGCCCGGCTTGCCGCCACCGCCCTTCTCGAGCTGGTCGATGCGGTACTCGTAGTCGGCCTGCATCTTCTCCATCTGCTGCATCAGCGTCGCATTGCGATGCTGAAGCTGCTCGATCTGGCCGGTCATCATCGTCAGCGTCTGCTGAAGCTGATTGAGGCGGTCCTCGATGTAGACGCTGTCGCCACCGCGCTGTGCCGCTGCGGCGGTCGGCAGGGCGAAAGCGACGAGAAGAGCAAACCGGGGCGAAAAGAACTTCATGGCTGGCGCTTTGTTCACATAAAACGCGGCCATTTTCAGGCATGGCCGCCTCGCCTCCAAATGAAAAGGCTCCAAACGAAAACGCCGGTCGCGTGGCGACCGGCGTCTCCTCAATCGCCTCGGTACGAGGCTGATCTACTCCAGCGCGGTGATGGCGCGGCGGTTGCGCGCCCAGGCGGCTTCGTCCGAGCCGACCGGATCCGGACGCTCCTTGCCATAGCTGACGGTCTTGATTCGCGACGCGGGAATGCCCTGCGCGATCAGGTACTGGCGCGCGGCGTTGGCGCGGCGCTCGCCGAGCGCCAGATTGTACTCGCGCGTGCCGCGCTCGTCGCAATGGCCTTCGATGGTGATCTGATAGTTGCCGTACTTCTTCAGCCACTCGGCCTGGCGATTGAGCGTCTGGCGGCCATCTTCACGAACGGTCGAGGAGTCGGTGTCGAAGAAAACG
>LSKJ01000357.1 GCA_001557035.1 Rhodospirillaceae bacterium CCH5-H10
GTATCGCATTGGTCCCGCCGCTCAGCTTCAGCGTCGCGCGGTCGAAGCCGTCGCCGCCGTTCAGGACGTCGATGCCGCTCCCGCCGAGGAGGATGTCGTCGCCGCCATTGCCGATCAGGATGTCGTTGAACTCGCCGCCGCGCAGCGTATCGCCGACGGTGCCACCGGTGAGCTCGAAGCGCTCAACCTCCTTGAAATAGACATACTGCACGGAATCGCCGATGCCGGCGGACGCGCGCTCGTAGCTCTCGGTCATGCCGATTTCGGACGAATTGTTGACGCCCAGCGCGTCATAGACGATCGAGGTCGTCGCCGCATGCCAATCCATCACCAGTGTGTCGACGCCGGAACCACCGTTGAAATGATCGTTGCCGGCCAAGTCGTCGAAGATCGCGCGGTCGTTGCCGCCATGGCCGTAAACCACGTCTGAGCCCGCACCCGCGGCGAAGGTATCGTTGCCGTCGCTACTCGGATCCCAGTCGTCCGCCTTTGGCTCACCGACCTCCACCCGGTACATGCGGACATTATCCAGCAGTGTGCCGAACCCGTCGGCTGTGCCGATCTCGGCGAAGGTGAGCCGGTTCTTTTCGCCCGCCGTGCCCGCGCCGCCCATGATGTCGATGAAATGGGTGACGTAGGCGACTGTGGGATCGACATAGGTCTGGTGCGTCTCGAACCAGGAGAGCTTCGTTCCGCCCCAATAGACTTCGAAACGTGCGGTCGTCGCGGCATCGAACTTGCCCGCGTCGAATGCGAGGCGGTACATAACGCCGTCCTGGGCGCCGCTCACCACCTGAGTGATGCTGGTGTTCGAACCGGCGCCGTAGCTGTCGAGGTCGATGGCGTACTTGCCCTCGAAGGGTGACGCCCCTACTGCGCCGGTCGTGAGGAGCTCGCGTCCGGATCCCGACAGCACGGCCCAGCCCTCGAGATCGCCGACATATCCGGTGTAACCGCCGGTGCCGACGTTGACGCCCAGCGCCACCTCGAAGCCGCCATTGACGATGAGGTTCGTATCGGCGCCGTACAGGTGGTCGTTGCCCTCGTTGCCGACGATCACGTCGTTGCCACGGCCGCCACGGATCGTGTCGTTCTCGGCACTGCCGAAGATCGTGTCGTTGCCTTTGAGGCCCTCGATTTTACTGCCGCCGAGGCCACTGACGGCCACCAGCCGGTCGTCGAAATTGCTGCCAATCAGGTTCTCGATGGACGTGAAACTGTCGCCCTCGGCATGCCCTCCCGACGGGGCGTGCGTGTCCTGGCGGCCGAGGTCGATGTCTACGCCCGCATCCGAGCGCACGTAGGTCACGGTGTCGGAACCCGCCCCGCCGTCGAACAAGTCCGCCCCGGCGCCGCCGTCGAACATATTGTCATGCTCGTTACCGACCAACGTGTCGTCACCGTCACCGGTGATGACCGTCTCGATGACGGTGCCAAAGGCGATGCCGATATTGTTGGTGAGGCCGCCGGCGCTGCTGAAGCCGCCATCATCCAGGTCGACATCCGCATCGTCCGCGAAGCCCGAGAGGTCGAGCGTGTTGCCCGTGCCCTCGTCATAGATCGTGATGACCGGGTTGGTATTGATCGTAAAATCAAAGAACTTGGCGATCGAGCCGGTGATGTTGGTGTTGAAGCCGAATACCTCGCCACCGTCGAACGGCGACGACTCGGCCGCGCCATAGAGCCGCTGGATGGCAATGATGTCGAGGGGCATCCACGTCGTTGCCGCTGCGATCTGGACGCCGGAATCGTTGACCCAGTTGGTATCCTTGTAGTCGTAGTCGTCTTTGTGGAGGGCTGTAGTGCTCTGCGACCACCAGATGTAGGACATCGATGTCCACATGCGTTCGTCATACGCGCTGAACTGCTGCGTGCTCGGAACGACCGCGCCGTTGTAGTCGCCACCGTGACCAAGGCCGAGGACGTGGCCGACCTCGTGGAGAATCGTGTTTAGCCCGTAGCCGTTGACCGTGGTGAATGAGCCGCTGAGATCGAAGCCGTTCTTGCTCGTCTCCATGTTGACGATCCACTGGCCACTGCTCTGGCCCAGCGTGCTGCCGCTCCCTTGGGTATGCGGCCCCCCGGCGGTTGCGCCGCTGCCCACCGCGCCCCGCACCAGCTTGACGTCGGCGGCATCGTTACCCAGCGAGAAGGTTACGTCCGCCACGGCCGACCACATGTCCATCGCCGTGACAAAGGTCTGCTTCTCGGTGTCGGTGAAAGCCGAGGTGGCATCGAACGTGTAAGTGATCGACGCGCCGGTGCCGGCGGTCGGCGTGCCCCATTTGTGCGCCGTATCCGAGCGCACACCCCAGTAGGAAACGTTCGAGACCGTACTGTCCTCATAGACGCCCGTGATGAACGTGACTTCGCGCTCGAAGTCGGAGCTCACGGGGACGGCTGCTGATGTCGGAGTAACGGACGAACCGTCCGTGGGTGGCACGTCGGAAACGGCGAGGCTCTCGAAGCCAGCCCAGCCCCAGTGAGAGAGGCCTTTGCCGTCACCACAGAAGATACACATCGCACAGCCCCCAGGGTTGCAGACGCGCCACCCCTATCGGGCTTACGAGTCCGCCATGCCTTCATAGACAAAGTAAGCCAGGGAGAGCTTCGGACCCCAAGTCCCACGCCCGTCCCATGCACACCCACAAAGTTCCCGCACTCCCACTACAACTAAAATCGTTCGTTGTGAACCATCGCAGCGAGTAACCGTCATCAAGATAGAGTGCGGGTGTGACTACGAGGGCACAGGCAGATGCGCTGTGCGGTGCTATAAGCCGCCCATCAGAACCGCCGCACAATTTCATGTCGTCCCAAAAAAGCCCCTGGCCAACCGTCGCAATCGCAGCCCTCCTCGCCGCGATGGCCATGACCGCCGGCGCCGCCGCCCAGTCGGCGGACGACGACACCGTCCTGCCGGCGGTGCCGAAGCCGCGCTTCACCGTGGTCGATGGGGATACTGTCAGGTTCGGTCCGCAGACCGTGCGCCTGTTCGGCATCGACGCACCGGAACGCAGCCAGACCTGCGACGACGGCCAGTGGCGTGCCGGCGCCCTGGCCCGCAAGGCGCTGGAGGACTTCATTTCCGGCCGCCCCGTCAACTGCCGCCTGGTCGACACGGACAAGAAGACCAATCCGCCTGTGGCGCAATGCTTCGCGGGCGAGGACGACCTGCAGGAGAAGATGGTCTCGGCCGGCTGGGCCTGGGCTCTGCCCAACAGCAAGAACCGCTATGCCCCCGAGGAGCGCGAGGCCATGGAGCGCAAGCTGGGCGTCCACGGCCACAAATGCGTCTCACCCGCGGAATGGCGCGCCATGCTGCGTCGCGAAGCCATCCGGCGGGAACAAGGCGGCTGACGAGCGACGCTGCGATCAGTGACTCGCAGCGCGGGACGACGCCGGCGCTTTGCGAATCGACCTCGCTGCTACGGTTCCGGCAATCAACGCTGCGAGCAGCAGCAGGATGTCCATTCCGGCCACCGCCCATAGATGCCGGTGCGCGAGGGTGCGGACGAGATGGTCCCCTGTCGTGATCCAGTTGAGCGCAACAGCCGCGAGCGCCAGGACCGCGATGGCCACCCCCTGCTCGGGCCACGCCCTGCGTGGCCGTAGCCATGCGTGCGCGAAGGTCGCGAGCCATACGAGATAGAAAGCCCACATCTCCAGCGCCGCACGTTCCTCGCCGAGGAAGACCGCCCCGAGGGGCAGCAGCCGATTGGCGACGAAGAATGCCAGCGTCGCGATGACGATGCCGCTGACCGAGCCGATGGTCAGCCCCTCCACGAGACGCACACC
>LSKJ01000036.1 GCA_001557035.1 Rhodospirillaceae bacterium CCH5-H10
CGCTTGCGGCGGGCGTGATGCTCTCCTTCGCCATCCCGTTCGTCGCCTTCGGGTTGCTACGGCTCGCCACAGGGCTTTCGGTTCCCGATGCGGCCTCGGTGGCCGCGCACTACGGCTCGATCTCCGCCGTCACGCTGGTTGCCGTCACCAGCGCCCTCGGGCAGCTCGGCATCCCGTTCGAGGGCTACATGATCGCCGTCGCCGCGGCGATGGAAACGCCGGCGATCCTGAGCGCGCTCTTCCTCGCGCGGGGTGGACAGGCGCGGGGGCGGGGGAGCGAACTGGCCCGCGAGATCCTGCTGAACGGTGCCGTCGTCATGCTGCTCGGCTCGTTCCTGATCGGCATTCTGACCGGCGATCGCGGGCAGGCTCTGCTCAAGCCCTTCCTGGTCGATGCCTTCCCCGGCTTTCTCTGCCTGTTCCTGCTCGACATGGGGCTGGTGGCCGGCCGGGGCCTGCGGGACGAACGGCGGTTGCTGTCGCTTCGGCTGGTGGCGTTCGCGGTCGTCATGCCGCTGATCGGCGGAACGTGCGCGGCGCTTCTGGCGCCCTGGATCGGGCTGTCCACCGGAGGCATGGCCGTCTTCATCACGCTCGCGGCGTCGGCCTCGTACATTGCGGTGCCCGCCGCGATGCGGCTCGCGTTGCCGCAGGCCAATGCAGCCATCCCGCTGACGCTGTCGCTGGGGGTGACCTTCCCCTTCAACCTGTTGCTGGGCATCCCTCTCTACATAGCCATTGCCCGGTGGACCGGTGGGTAACCGGACGTGGGAACGTAACTAGAACTTGTGTCAAGAACATTAGTTCTTTCAGAGGGTTATTTGTTCTGTTGCCGAATGGAACAAAATGGGTACATTGGCGCTCCCGGACGTTCGAACCCGCTGCGGACTTATCCGCATTGCCGCTCCTGACAGGGGCATGGGAAGAAGGAGAAAGCCAATGTCGGCGATGCTCAAGGTGGTCGAAAAAGAAGGCATGGAAAGCAAGAACAAGGCGCTGGACGCCGCTCTCGCCCAGATCGAGCGCGCCTTCGGCAAGGGCTCCATCATGAAGCTGGGCCAGCGCGAGGCGCTGGAGATCGAGGCGATCTCGACCGGCTCGCTGGGCCTCGATATCGCGCTGGGCATCGGCGGCCTGCCCAAGGGCCGCATCGTCGAAATCTACGGACCGGAAAGCTCGGGCAAGACGACGCTCGCGCTGCACGTCATCGCCGAGGCGCAGAAGAAGAACGGTTCCTGCGCCTTCGTCGACGCCGAGCATGCGCTCGATCCGGGCTATGCCAAGAAGCTGGGCGTCGACATCGGCAACCTGCTGATCTCGCAGCCCGATGCCGGCGAGCAGGCGCTCGAGATCGCCGACACGCTGGTGCGCTCCGGCGCCATCGACGTGCTGGTGATCGACTCGGTGGCCGCCCTCGTGCCGCGCGCCGAACTCGAAGGCGAGATGGGCGATTCGTTGCCGGGCCTGCATGCCCGCCTGATGAGCCAGGCGCTGCGCAAGCTCACCGCCTCGATCTCCAAGTCGAACACACTGGTGATCTTCATCAACCAGATCCGCATGAAGATCGGCGTCATGTTCGGCAGCCCCGAGACGACGACGGGCGGCAATGCGCTGAAGTTCTACGCCTCGGTCCGTCTCGACATCCGCCGTATCGGCGCGCTCAAGGACAAGGACGAGGTCGTCGGCAACGCCACGCGCGTCAAGGTCGTGAAGAACAAGGTGGCGCCGCCGTTCAAGGTCGTCGAGTTCGACATCATGTACGGCGAGGGCGTCTCCAAGAGCGGCGAACTGATCGACCTCGGCGAGAAGGCCGGCGTCGTCGAGAAATCGGGCTCCTGGTACTCCTACGACGGTACCCGCATAGGGCAGGGCCGCGAGAACGCCAAGAATTACCTCAAGGAGCACCCCGAGGTCGCCAACGCGATCGAGAACAAGGTGCGCGCCAACGCCGGCATCCTCGCCAACGCCCTGATGGAAGGCGGCAAGGAAGACGACGACGAGGACGACGAATAGGGAACCCCGATCCCCTGTCTCCGGGTCCCTAAGGGCGGTACCGCATCCCACGCGCGGTACCGCCCATTTTCTTATGCGCAAAGCGCATAAGAAAATGGGCGGTGGCGGGCGGCAGCGCCTTCATAGGCGCGAGAGCCCGCACGGTTCAGAATGGCTACGAACGCTGACCAAGGGTCCCTCACTTCGTTCGGGATGACAATTTTGCTGGGATTGGCGCAGTGCGCTCATCCCTAAATCGGTGTCATCCCGAGCGTGAGCGAGGGACCTTTCGCCTACGTCGGATGCCCACCCTCAGCCTTTCCGCGACATCCCCTTCAGGAACTTCTGGATCCACTCCGGCCCCGTGCGCCGCGCGCCGGCCTTGGGCCGCGTCTTCGCCCAATCCATCAGCAGCGCGAGCGGGAACCAGTCCTCGCGCTCGTCCTGCAGCCCGCGTGCCGCCAGCGAGACCTTGGGCACGGGCACCGGCGTCACGCCTTCCTGCGCGGGCCCGGCGCAGAGTTCGGCCGGCGAGGTGACGAGATACTCCCGGCAGACCAGCGGCCGGTCCGGATGGATCGAGCAGCTCTCCTCCTCGAGGAAGGGGCAGGGGATGCCCAAGGCGAAATAGGCGGTCGACAGGTCCCGGTCGGGCCGGCCCTTGCGCTCCTTGAGGTCGGCGGCGGCCAACGCGGCTTCGGCGGCCGCGAAGCGGGCCTCCAGCGTGGTGCGCCGTTCGGGCGGCAGGCTGGCCACGGTCACCATCAGCCGTTCAGCCTCCGTGCGCGAGATCGGCACGAGCTGGCGGCAGCAGGCGCCGCACCCCTTGCGGCAGGAAATCGCCTTGCCGGCCTCGGCGGCCGTCACGACGGCATTCACCAGCCCCTGCAGCGCCGGGACGACGTCCGCGGCAGCCACCGGACCGGTCGGTACGGTGATCGGATGGACGATCCTGAGGTCGCCCACGGTGAGGCGAAGAGTGGCGGTAGAATGGGCCTCGGCGGCCATTTCCCCTGGGTTCCCTGTTCTGGACTTGGCGGGCTGGCGCACGCTACAAGGCCGGCATGCAAAGCGTCAGCGAAATCCGTCGTACCTTCCTAGAGTACTTCCGCAAGAACGGCCACGAAGTCGTTGAGTCGAGCCCTCTGGTGCCGCGCAACGATCCGACGCTGATGTTCACGAACGCCGGCATGGTCCAGTTCAAGAACGTCTTCACGGGTCTGGAAACGCGCTCCTACTCGCGGGCGGCGACCTCGCAGAAGTGCGTCCGTGCGGGCGGCAAGCACAACGACCTCGAGAACGTGGGCTACACGGCCCGCCACCACACCTTCTTCGAGATGCTGGGCAACTTCTCGTTCGGCGACTACTTCAAGGAACATGCGATCGAGCTGGCCTGGAATCTCCTGACGAAGGACTACGGCCTGCCCAAGGAGAAGCTGCTCGTCACGGTCTATCACACCGACGACGAGGCGGCCGGCCACTGGAAGAAGATCGCGGGCCTGTCCGACGACAAGATCATCCGCATCCCGACCTCGGACAATTTCTGGGCGATGGGCGACACCGGCCCCTGCGGCCCGTGCTCGGAGATCTTCTACGATCACGGCGAGGCCATCCCCGGCGGGCCGCCGGGCAGCCCCGATCAGGACGGCGACCGGTTCATCGAGATCTGGAACCTGGTCTTCATGCAGTTCGAGCAGGTGACCAAGGACGAGCGCATCGCGCTGCCCAAGCCCTCGATCGACACCGGCATGGGCCTGGAGCGTCTCGCGACCGTCCTGCAGCACAAGCACAACAACTACGACATCGACCTGTTCCGGGCGCTGATCGAAGCCGCGGCGCACGAGATCAACGTCGATCCGGACGGCACGCAGAGCGCGTCGCTCAAGGTCATCGCCGACCATCTGCGCGCGACGTCGTTCCTGATCGCCGACGGCGTGCTGCCCTCGAACGAGGGCCGTGGCTACGTTCTGCGCCGCATCATGCGCCGCGCCATGCGCCATGCCCACATCCTGGGCGCGCAGGATCCCGTGATCTTCAAGCTGGTGCCGACGCTGGTGCACGAGATGGGCGATGCCTATCCCGAACTGTCGCGCGCCCAGCCGCTGATCACCGAGACGCTGAAGCTCGAGGAGACGCGCTTCAAGAAGACGCTGGGCACCGGTCTGAAGCTGCTGGAAGACGAGACCCGGGATCTCGGCGCCGGCGGCACGCTGAAGGGCGAAGTCGCCTTCAAGCTCTACGACACCTACGGCTTCCCGCTCGACCTCACGCAGGACGTGCTGCGCGCGCGCGACATCAAGGTCGACACGGCGGGCTTCGAGACCTCGATGGACGAGCAGCGTGCCAAGGCACGCGCGGCCTGGTCCGGCTCGGGCGAGACCGCCGACCAGGCGATCTGGTTCGACGTGCGCCAGAAGGCCGGCGCCACCGAGTTCCTGGGCTACGACACCGAGCGCGCCGAGGGCCAGATCAGGGCGATCCTGCTCGACGGCAAGGAAGTCTCGTCGCTGAAGGCCGGCCAGACCGGCTGGATCGTGACCAACCAGACGCCGTTCTACGCCGAGTCCGGCGGCCAGCAGGGCGACGCGGGCAAGCTGGTGAGCGGCGGCAACGAGGCCGAGGTCACGGACGTCCAGAAGATGGTGGGCGACCTGCATGCGCATCACGCGAAGGTCGAGAAGGGCGAGCTGAAGGTCGGCGACGATCTGGTCATGACCATCGACCCGATCCGCCGTGCGCAGCTGCGCGCGCACCATTCGGCAACCCATCTGCTGCACGAGGCGCTGCGACGCCATCTCGGCAACCATGTCACGCAGAAGGGCTCGCTGGTCGCGCCCGACCGCCTGCGCTTCGACATCAGCCACACCAAGGCGGTGTCGGCCGAGGAGCTGCGCAAGATTGAGGACGAGGTGAACGATCGCATCCGCCACAACTCGGCAGTCGAGACGCGCCTCATGACTCCGGACGAGGCGATCGCGGCTGGCGCGATGGCGCTGTTCGGCGAGAAGTACGGCGACGAGGTGCGCGTGCTCTCGATGGGCGGTGATGACAGTGTCCCGGGTGGCGAGAAATATTCCGTCGAACTGTGCGGCGGCACGCATGCGCGCCGCACTGGCGACATCGGCCTGTTCAAGATCGTGGGCGAGGGCGCGGTGGCGGCAGGTGTCCGCCGCATCGAGGCGCTGGCGGGCCACGCGGCCGAGGCGCATGTCCGTCACCAGGCCGATCTTCTCGTGGAGGCGGCATCGGCCCTGAAGGTGCGGCCCGAGGATCTGCCGGCCCGTCTGGCGGCGCTGATCGACGGCCAGAAGAAGATCGAGCGCGAACTGTCGGATGCCCGCAAGGCGCTTGCGCTGGCCGGAGGCGGCTCGGGCGGCGGTTCTGCGGCCGACGAGGTGCGCGACGTCGGCGGCGTGAAACTGATCGGCCGGGTGCTGAACGGCGTGCCGGGCAAGGACCTCAAGGGTATGGCCGACGAGTTCAAGAAGAAGCTGGGCTCGGGCGTCGTAGCGCTGATCGGCGTCGAGGACGGCAAGGCCTCGGCGGTCGTTGGCGTCACCGAGGATCTGGCGAAGACCCACAGCGCGGTCGAACTCGTGAAGGCGGGTGTCGCGGCGCTGGGCGGCAAGGGTGGTGGCGGCCGGCCCGACATGGCGCAGGGCGGCGGTCCCGACGGGTCCAAGGCTTCGGATGCTCTGAAGGCCATCGAGACGGCGCTGGCGGG
>LSKJ01000358.1 GCA_001557035.1 Rhodospirillaceae bacterium CCH5-H10
GACCACCGAGGCGGAGGCGATGCGGCGCTTCCTCGTCGCGCTGGGCGTTCCCGAAAACGTGATCGTGTCCGAAGGCAAGGCGCTCAACACGATCGAGAACATCCGCAACGTGCATGAGATGGTGAAGGGTAGCCGAGTGGCGATCATCACCTCGGCCTTTCACATCCCGCGCGTTGCCAAGCTTGCCCGGCGCGCCGGCCTCGACTTCGCGATATTCGGTGTGGACTGGACCGTTCCGGACGATGGCAGCACCTGGTGGGATTACTGGATGCCATCGATCGGCGCGCTGGGTGAGTCGGCCACGGCAATCAAGGAACTGATTGCGCTTCGTTTCGACCGTCGCGGGGAGGATCTCGCTCGATGACCGCCTACCGACTTGGCCGCCGCGTGGCGCTTGGCTTCGCCGCGACACCATTTCTCCTGCCACTGGCACGCGCAGCGCGGGCGCAGACGCTGGAAAAGCTCGTCTTCCAGACCGACTGGCGCGCCCAGGCCGAGCATGGCGGCTACTATCAGGCGATCGCCGCCGGCCTCTACCGCAAGGCGGGGATCGACTGCGAGATCCGGCAGGGCGGGCCGAGCCTGAACATCAGCCAGCTTTTGCTGATGGGCCGCGTCGACATGACCATGTCGAACAGTTTCGAGGCCTTCACCTATGTGCGCGAGAACGCGCCGTTCTTCACCATCGCCTCGATCTTCCAGAAAGACCCGCAGGTCCTGATCGGCCATCCCGATACCGGCTTCAACGGGTTTGAGAACCTGAAGGGCCGAACCCTGCTGATCGGCAGCGGCGGACGCGTCACCTACTGGCCGTACCTGCGCAGGAAGTTCGGGCTGAGCGACGACCAGCTCAGGCCCTACACGTTCAACATGGCGCCCTATCTGGCCGACAGGAACGTGGTGCAGCAGGGCTTCATTTCCTCGGAGCCCTATTCGATCTCGCAGGCCATCGGCCGCATGCCGCCGTACCTGCTGCTCGCCGATGCAGGCTTCAGCGCCTACCAGACCACCATCGCGATCTCGCGCAAGCTGGCGGGAGAGAAACGCGATCTCATCCAGCGCTTCGTCAATGCGACGCTCGAAGGCTGGGCGCAATACCTGAAGGGCGGGCCGGCGATCGAGGCCGCGAATGCCCTCATCAAGAAGGCCAATCCGGAACAGACCGACGACCGTATCCAGTATGCCATCAAGGTGATGAACGAACGCGGCATCGTGTTGTCGGGCGATGCGCTGCTGGGCGGCGTCGGCGCCATGTCCGACGCCCGCTGGCAGGCCTTCTACCAGTCGATGGTCGAGGTCGACGTGTTGCCCAGGGGGCTGGACGTGAGCCGGGCCTATACGCTCGACTTCGTCAACAAGGGTGTCGGGAAGCCGGCGTAACGGAATTCAGGAGGAACAGGCATGTACCAGGTCAACGAAGAACATCAGATGCTGCGCGATCTCGTGAAGAAGTTCGTGCGCAACGAACTGATGCCGCTCGAGAAGAATGTGCTCGAGCGCTTCGCCTCGGGCCAGCCGGCCTCTCTGTCCGACGACGAGAACGCCAGGCTCTTCAAGCAGTGCAAGGATCTCGGCCTCTGGGCGCTCGACGTGCCGGAGGAAGTGGGTGGCGCGAACCTCCCGGCGGTGGCGCTGGTCGGCGTCAACGAAGAGCTGGGCTACACCTGCGTGCCCTTCACCTTCCCGCCGGACTCGCCCAACCTGCACATGCTGCTGGCGACGGCGAACCCCGAGCAGCGCAAGAAGTACCTCGAACCCTATGCGGCCGGCGAGACCAGCTCAGCCATCGCCATCTCCGAGCCTGGCGCGGGTGGCGATCCGGCCGGCATGAAGACCAGGGCGGTCAAGGACGGCAACGACTGGGTGATCAACGGCCGCAAGATCTGGATCAGCCGCATCGCCAAGGCCGACTTTACCATCGCCATGGCCGTGACCGACCCGAATCTCGGCTCGCGGGGCGGCATCACCGCCTTCCTGATCGACAAGGGCACACCGGGCCTCGTCGTGGCGCGCGCCATTCCGATGCTGGCCGGCCAGCGCACCTACGAGGTCGTGTTCGAGGATTGCCGCGTGCCCGAGACGCAGGTGCTGGGGCGTATCGGCGCGGGCTTCGCGCCCATGCAGCTCCGCCTCACCGTGCGCCGCCTGCAGATGGGTTCCTGGTGCATCGGCATGGCGCAGCGCGGCCTCGACATGCTGGTCGAGCATGCCAACCAGCGCGTGACCTTCGGCGAGAAGCTGGCCGACCGCCAGGCCGTCCAGTGGTGGGTGGCCGACGCGGCGATGAAGCTGCATGCGTGCCGCCTGATGGTGATGGATGCCGCGGTGAAGCAGGACGAGGGCCGCGACGTGCGCATGGAGGCCTCGATGATCAAGGTCTACGCGACCGAGATGGCGAGCGAGGTGCTCGACCATGCCCAGCAGGCGTTCGGCGCCATGGGCGTGACGCAGGAACTGCCGCTGTCGATGATGGCGCAGAAGGTGCGCACCATGCGGGTCTACGAGGGCCCGTCGGAAGTGCATCGCATGGTCATCGCCCGCCGCATCTTCGGCGGCCGTTGACACGGGGCGCGAGGCGGGCGGATCATTTCCGTCCGCCGTTCGGCGCAAGATTTTTCCGGGGAGCCGCCGCATGACCTACACGCTCGACAGCTTCGTCAAGGACGCGCAGTCCGCACTGAAGACGCACGAAGGACCCGCCGGCCGCGAGCAGGTCCGCGTGCTGCTGGAGAAGCTGCTGGCCAATCCGTCGTTCGTCGACGAGGCGGTCGGTCCGGCCGCGCCGATTGGCACGCGCAAGCTCTACGAGGACAAGGACCTCGGCTTCGTCGTGCTGGCACACTGCAATCCCAAGCCGCACAAGAGCCCGCCGCACGATCACGGCGCCTCGTGGGCGGTCTACGGGCAGGCGGTGAAATACACCGACATGAGCGAGTACAAGCGTCTCGACGGCGGCACGGACGCGGGCGATGCGAAGCTCGAGAAGGTCAAGGCCTATCGCCTCGAACCCGGCCATGCCGGCGTCTACGATGTCGGCGCCATCCACGCCATCGACTATCCCGATGGCAGCCGCTTCGTGCGCGTCACCGGCCGCGACCTCGACTATGTGCGCCGCCTCAAGTTCGACATGGCGGCGGGCAAGGCCATCACCATCGAAAGCGCGACGGCGGGCGCGAACTAAGGGCGATCATGTTCCTTTCCCCTAGCGGGGGAGAGGAGTCTGAGCGTCAAAGCCAGCCCGTCCGCGCCGGCGCGGACGATGCGCTTCGCCCCATTCCTCCATCGCATCGAGGATGGGGCCGAGGCTCAATCCCTTCTTCGTGAATGAATACTCGACGTGCGGCGGCACGGTCTCGTGGACCTTGCGCGACACGATCCCGTCCTGCTCGAGCGAGCGCAGTTGCAGGGTCAGCATGCGCTGCGTGATACCCGGCACGAGGCGGCGCAGCTCGTTGAAGCGGCGCGGCTGGTCCTTGAGATAGAACAGGATGTTGAGCTTCCAGCGCCCGCCGATCACTTCGACGGTCGCCGCCACCGGGCACCAGGGAGCCTTGATCTCGGGCATTGCACGCCTCGCTCGATATCCATGATTGATACCTAGTATAAAAAATGTGCGTACTTATGGAAAGCGAACCAGGGTGTTAGGTGCGGCCTCACAACCGTGGAGGTCGCAATGTTCGTCATCATGGGAGCCACCGGTCAGGTGGGAGGCGCCGCTCTCGAGGCCCTGAAGCAGCGCGGCGCCAAGGTGCGTGCGGTGTCGCGCGATCCGGCGCGTGCAGAGGGTCTCGGCGTCGAGACCGTACGCGGCGACGCGTCGGATACGGCAAGCCTCGTGTCTGCCTTCAAGGGCGCAGAGGCCATCTTCGTGCTGCTGGTGCCGCCGGTGTCGGCGGAAGACGTTCTGGCCGAATCGCGCGCCGCGGCCCAATCGATCGCCATTGCCGTGCGCGAGGCGAAGGTGCCGCACCTCGTGGCGCTGTCGTCGGTCGGCGCGCACCTCGGCGAAGGCAATGGCATCGTGCGCGCCCTGCACGATTTCGAAACGGCATTGGCCGACGCCGCACCGTCGATCGTGTTCATGCGGCCGGGCGACTTCCTGGAGAACTGGGCCGCGGTGCTGCCGGCGGTTCAGGAGGCGGGCGTGCTGCCGTCGGGCAAGCTGCCGCTGGAGACCCGCAGCGATGCGGTATCGGCGCTCGATGTCGGCCGCGTCGCGGCGGAGCTTCTGTTCGAACCTCGGCCCGGCACGCGCATCGTCAATGTCCTGGGGCCGGCGCGGTATTCGCCGCTCGACGCCGCGGAGATCCTGTCGCGACGGCTCGGCAAACCCGTAACGGCGGTGCCGTCGTCGCGCGAAGAGACGGTGGCTGGTCTCACGGCGGC
>LSKJ01000359.1 GCA_001557035.1 Rhodospirillaceae bacterium CCH5-H10
GCGGGCAACCTAGCGCCGCCCGCCTGTGGGCAGCCACCGAATAACGGTTGTGAAGTGAAGTCTGCTCATGCGGGCCCTCCGACAATTCATTGGTTGAGACGGTAAACTCTCCCGTATCTTCCCCGGCCATGAGCAAATCCTTCCACGTCCCGCAGGTTTCCACCGGCCAGGCCTACGCCATGCTGGGCGGCGCCGCGCTGATGATGACCCTGGCCATGGGCATCCGGCAGAATCTTGGCCTGTTCCAGGCGCCGGCGTCCAAAGAACTCGGCATCGCCATCTCCGACTTCGCCCTGGCGATCTCCATCCAGCAGGTCGCCTGGGGCGTGAGCCAGCCGATCGCCGGCGTGTTCGCCGACAAATACGGCACACGCTGGGTCGCCCTGCTCGGCAGCGTTCTCTTCATCGTCGGCATCTGGCTGACCGCGACGGCCGAGAGCGTGCTGCCCATCATCCTCGGCGCCGGCGTCCTGATCGGCGTGTCGCTGGCCTGCACGACCTCCGGCATCACCGCCAACATCGCCGCGCGCGTGGTCGAGCCCGGCCGCCGCACGCTCGCCTTCGGCCTCGTCTCGGCGGCCGGTTCGGTCGGCACGATGGTCACGGCGCCAATCGCGGCCTACCTCCTGAACACCGATGGCTGGCGGGCCGCCGTCTGGGCCTTCGTGATCCTGGCGCTGGCGATGCTGCCGGCCGCCTGGATCGGCAGCCGGGCGGACAAGCTGCCCAACAGCCTGTCGACCGACCGGAATCTCACCCTGGCGGGCGCCCTCGACGAGGCGCGGCGGCACAGCGGCTATGTCGTGATGGCGCTGGCCTTCTTCGTCTGCGGGCTGCAGCTCGTCTTCATCACCACCCACCTGCCGACCTATCTCGCCCAGTGCGGCATGGACGCCTCCTACAGCGCCGTGGCGCTGATGCTGATCGGTGGCTTCAACATCCTGAGTTCGTGGCTGTTCGGTTGGCTGGGTGACAAATACCCCAAGCGCCTGCTGCTGGGGGCGATCTACCTTCTGCGTTCGCTGACGGTGGCGCTGTTCTTCCTGTTCCCGCCCACCCCGCTCTCGGTCGTGCTGTTCGGCGCGGCCATGGGCACGCTGTGGCTGGGGGTGATTCCCCTGGTCAACGGGCTGGTGGTTCAGATCTTCGGCCTTCGCTTCCTCTCCACCCTGACCGGCATCGCCTTCCTCAGCCACCAGGCCGGTTCCTTTCTCGGCGCCTGGGGCGGCGGCTACCTCTACGACCTGATGGGCTCCTACGACCTCGCCTGGAAGATCGGCGTCCTGATCGGCCTGATTGCGGGCACCGCGCAGCTCCTGATGAACGACCGGCCGACGGCGCGGGTGCTGGCAGCGCAAGCATCGCCGGCGTGACATCGGGACTGGCGGAGCTGGGGGTTAATCGCCATATGCGGTGATCCCCCGCATCCCTTATTGTTCCGGTCCTGATGGCCAAGTCACGCTTACCCGTTGCCGAACCGCATCGCTTCATCTCCGTCCGGGGAGCGCGCGAGCACAATCTCAAGAACGTCGATGTCGACCTGCCGCGCGACCGGCTGGTGGTGATCACCGGCCTCTCGGGCTCGGGAAAATCCTCGCTCGCCTTCGACACGATCTACGCCGAGGGCCAGCGCCGCTACGTCGAGAGTCTCTCGGCCTATGCGCGCCAGTTCCTCGAGCTGATGCAGAAGCCCGACGTCGATTCGATCGAGGGCCTCTCGCCCGCGATCTCGATCGAGCAGAAGACGACCTCGCGCAATCCGCGCTCGACGGTCGGCACCGTCACCGAGATCTACGACTACCTGCGCCTGCTGTTCGCGCGCGTCGGTGTGCCCTACTCGCCCGCCACCGGCCTGCCGATCGAGAGCCAGACCGTTTCCCAGATGGTCGACCGCATCAAGGCGATGCCGGACGGCACGCGCCTCTACCTGATGGCGCCGATCGTGCGCGGCCGGAAGGGCGAGTACCGCAAGGAATTGCAGGAACTGCAGCGCAAGGGGTTCCAGCGCGTAAAGGTCGACGGCAAGCTCTACGAGATCGCTGAGGCGCCGGCGCTCGACAAGAAGTTCAAGCACGACATCGACGTGGTCGTGGACCGCATCGTCGTGAAGCCGGACCTCGGCAACCGCCTCGCCGATTCGCTGGAGACCGCGCTTGGTCTCGCCGAGGGCCTGGCCATCGCCGAGAACGCCGACAATGGCGAGCGCACGGTCTTCTCAGCGCGCTTCGCCTGCCCGGTCTCGGGCTTCACCATCGAGGAGATCGAGCCGCGCCTCTTCTCCTTCAACGCGCCGCAGGGCGCCTGCCCTTCCTGCGACGGGCTGGGCGTAAAGATGTTCTTCGATCCCGAGATGGTGGTGCCGGACGACCGGCTCTCGCTCTCCGAGGGCGCCGTCGCGCCGTGGGCCGATTCGTCGGGCCAGTATTACATGCAGACGCTCGAGAGCATCGCCAAGCATTTCAAGGTGAAGACGTCGGTGCCTTGGCGCGACCTGCCGAAGAAGGTGCGCGACACCATCCTGTTCGGCAGCGGCAGCGAGTCCGTCGCCATGCGCTATGACGACGGCATCCGCCAGTACCAGACGACCAAGCCGTTCGAGGGCGTGATCCCCAACCTCGACCGCCGCTGGAAGGAGACCGACTCCTCCTGGGTGCGCGAGGAGCTGGAGCGCTTCCAGCACGAGAGCAAGTGCGAAGCCTGCAACGGCGCGCGTCTCAAGCCCGAGGCGCTCGCGGTCAAGATCGCCGGCCTCAACATCAGCCAGACGACCGAGTTCTCGATCGGCGAGGCGGTGAAGTGGTTCCTGGCCCTCGATCCCAAGCTCACGTCCAAGCAGCGCGAGATCGCTGCCCGCATCCTCAAGGAGATCAACGAGCGGCTGGGCTTCCTCGACAATGTCGGCCTCTCTTATCTCACGCTGAACCGCACGTCGGGCACGCTGTCCGGCGGCGAGAGCCAGCGCATCCGCCTCGCCTCCCAGATCGGCTCCGGCCTCACCGGCGTGCTCTACGTGCTCGACGAGCCGTCGATCGGCCTGCACCAGCGCGACAACGACCGGCTGCTGAAGACGCTCACGCGCCTGCGCGACCTCGGCAACACGGTGCTGGTCGTCGAGCATGACGAGGATGCGATTCGCGCGGCCGACTATCTGGTCGACATGGGACCCGGCGCCGGCGCGCACGGCGGCAACGTCGTCGCCCAGGGCACGCCCGAGGAGGTGATGCGCAACAGCGCCAGTCTCACCGGCCAGTATCTCTCCGGCTTCCGACAGGTCCCGATCCCCAAGGTGCGGCGCGAGCCGCCGCCGAAGAACGGACGGTGGCTCACCCTGAAGGGCGCGAAGGAGAACAATCTCCAGAACGTCACGGCCAGCATCCCGCTCGGTACCTTCACCTGCGTCACCGGCGTGTCGGGCAGCGGCAAGAGCACGCTGATCGTCGAGACGCTCTACAAGGCGCTGGCGAAGAAGCTCAACAATGCGCGCGAGCATGCCGGCGCGCATGGCACGCTCGAAGGCGTCAACCATCTCGACAAGATCGTCGACATCGACCAGTCACCGATTGGCCGCACGCCGCGCTCCAATCCCGCCACCTATACCGGCGCCTTCTCACCGATCCGCGACTGGTTCTCGCAACTGCCCGAATCGACCGAGCGCGGCTACAAGCCCGGCCGCTTCTCCTTCAACGTGAAGGGCGGACGCTGCGAGGCCTGTCAGGGCGACGGCGTCATCAAGATCGAGATGCACTTCCTGCCCGACGTCTACGTCGAGTGCGACGTCTGCAAGGGCAAGCGCTACAATCGCGAGACGCTGGAGATCGTGTTCCGCGGTAAGTCGATCGCCGACGTGCTCGACATGACGGTCGACGAGGGCTGCGAGTTCTTCAAGGCCGTGCCGATCATCCGCGACAAGCTGCTGACGCTCCAGCAGGTCGGCCTCGGCTACATCCATATCGGCCAGCAGGCGACGACGCTCTCGGGCGGCGAAGCGCAGCGGGTCAAGCTCGCCAAGGAACTGTCGCGCCGCGCCACCGGCCGCACGCTCTACATCCTCGACGAGCCGACCACCGGCCTGCATTTCGAGGACGTGCGCAAACTCCTCGAAGTGCTGCATCGCCTGGTCGAGACCGGCAACACGGTGCTGGTGATCGAGCACAATCTCGAAGTCATCAAGACCGCCGACTGGGTCCTCGACATGGGCCCCGACGGCGGATCCGGCGGCGGCCGCCTGGTCGCCGAGGGCCCGCCCGAGGCGATCGTGAAGGTGGCGGAGAGCTATACGGGCCAGTACCTCGCCCGCCTGCTGCCGCGCAGCGCCTCTACCAAGAAGCGGGCTTAGGCGATTAGTGTTGTCTTCCTGAGCGAAGCGAAGGACCTAGCTTGGCGACCAGAGGACTCCGCAACTGACGTTAGATCCTTCGCTGCGCTCAGCAACCATTAAAAAAGCAGTCACGCGACAGCGTTGCGCG
>LSKJ01000360.1 GCA_001557035.1 Rhodospirillaceae bacterium CCH5-H10
TGTCACCGGCAGCGGCGGCGACCGCTTCCTTGTACATCGGCGGCAGGGCGTCGAACGCCTTGTCGCCGCAGTAGAGCGACAGGGCCGCACAGCCTTCCCACCAGCCGGGATAGTAATAATACGGCGCGACCTTGTTGAACCCGAGCTTCTGGTCGTCGTAGGGGCCGACCCACTCGGCCGCATCGATCGTGCCCTTCTCAAGCGCCGGATAGATGTCGCCGCCGGCAATCTGCTGCGGCACCACGCCGAGCTTCGCCATGACCTGGCCGGCGAAGCCGCCGATGCGCATCTTCACGCCCTTCAGGTCGTCGACGGTCTTGATCTCCTTGCGCCACCAGCCGCCCATCTGGGCGCCGGTGTGGCTCATCAGGAAGGAGGTCATCTTGTATTCCTTGTAGAAGTCCCGCATCAGCTCGAGACCGCCACCGAAATAGACCCATGCATTGTGCTGCCGGGTGTTGAGGCCGAACGGCAGCGCCGTATCGAACGCGAAGGTCGGGTCCTTGCCGACATAGTAGTAGGAGGCGGTATGGCCGCATTCCACGGTCTCGTTCTGGACCGCATCCACGACCTGCAGGCCCGGGACGATTTCGCCGGCAGCGAAGACGCGGATCTGGAACTTGTTGTCGGTCAGAGCCGCGACGCGCTTGGCGAAGTATTCGCCCGCGCCATAGATCGTGTCGAGCGACTTGGGGAAGCTCGACGCCATGCGCCACTTCACCTCGGGCATCGACTGGGCGACTGCCGGAGCAGCCAGGACGCCGGCAGCGGCGACCGTCGCACCGCCGACTCCGGCCGTGCGCATGAATTTGCGACGTTGCATTGAGTTATCTCCCTAAAGACTCTTTTCAGAACGCACTTCTGCAGCGCGAACCACCTTGTCGGTGTCGGTTTATCGCATAGCGCAACGTTGATGAAAAGCAGTTGCCTTCAGGCTGCAGGCAAAGAAAACCCCGCCAAAGCGGGGTTTTCCGTACCATCCGGGAGGCCGCGCCTCAGAGCTTTCCGGCCGCCGACTGACGCGCCATGAAATTGTCGAGCGTGTTCTCGGCCACGCGGAACCAGAGAACCTCCTCGCCGCGGAACGGCTTCCACGTCTCGAAGATCTTCTTCCACTTCGGGTTCTTCTCGTTCAGCTGCGCGAACACGTCGTTGGTGGCGTTGAAGCACGCTTCGAGGATCTGCGGCGAGAACGGCAGCAGCTTGGTGCCGGACGCCACCAGTTCGCGAACCGCCTTCGGATTCTGCGCATCGTACTTGGCGAGCATCGACGTATGCGCCTTGGCGGCGGCGGCCTCGACGATCGCCTGATACGACTTCGGCAGTTCCGACCACTTGGCGAGGTTCACGTAGGCCGAGAGCTGCGGACCGGCTTCCCACCAGCCGGGATAGTAGTAGTTGGGCGCAACCTTGTTGAAGCCGAGCTTCTGGTCGTCGTACGGACCGACCCATTCCGCCGCGTCGATCGTGCCCTTTTCCAGCGCCGGGTAGATGTCGCCGCCGGCGATCTGCTGCGGCACCACGCCGAGCTTCGACAGCACTTCGCCCGCAAAGCCGCTGACGCGGAACTTCAGCCCCTTGAGGTCATCGACCGTCTTGATTTCCTTGCGGAACCAGCCGCCCATCTGCGCGCCCGTGTTGCCGCACGGGATCGAGTGGATGTTGTAGTCCTTGAAGAACTCGTTCATCGCTTGGCGACCACCGCCCCAGTTCCACCAGGCATCCTGCTGGCGGGCGTTCAGGCCGAACGGCACGGCGCAGTCCAGAGCGAAGGTCAGGTCCTTGCCGACATAGTAGTAGGACGCCGTGTGGCCCATCTCGACGGTGCCGTTCTGCACGGCGTCGGCGACCTGCAGGCCGGGGACGATCTCGCCCGCGGCGAACAGGCGGATCTGGAACTTGCCGTCCGTCGCGTCGGATACGTACTTCGTGAACAGCTCACCCGAACCGAAGATCGTGTCGAGGGCCTTCGGGAAGCTCGACGCCATGCGCCACTTCAACTCGGGCGACGACTGCGCGATGGCCGGCGCGGCCAGCGTACCTGTGGCGGCGACCGCAGCCGTGCCGATGCCGGCCGTGCGGATGAATTTACGACGTTGCATGCAATTACTCCGAACGCGTGTTGCAGGTCGGCACGGAGTGCCGCCCGAATTGCGCGGCTTATGACACGCGGGGGCGGAGGGGCGAAAGGTTCAACGCATGAGCAATAAGGTGAGCGCCAATGCGCCCACTGCAATGCGGTACCAGGCGAAAACGGTGAAGCCGTGGCGGCTGATGAAACGCACGAAGGCGCGGACCACCAGCATCGCCGACACGAATGCCGCAACGAAGCCCAGCGCAATGATACCGCCATGCTCCCAGCTCAGAGACGACCAGTTCTTGTAGAGATCGTAGACGGTGGCACCCAGCATCGTGGGCATCGCCAGGAAGAATGAGAACTCGGCCGCCGTCGCACGATCAACGCGGAAAGCCCGCGCGCCCATGATGGTAGCCCCCGCCCTCGAGACACCGGGAATCATCGCGAGGCACTGGCAGAGGCCGATGTACAAAGCGGTCTTGAGGTCGACATCATCCAACGTCTTGATGCGCGGCCGCTGCGCAAAGCGCTCGATCAGCAGGATCGCGATACCGCCGACGATCAGCGCAATGGCCACCACCCACGGGCTGAACAACACGGACTTGATATATTTGTGCGCCGCCACGCCCACGATGGCCGCCGGCAGGAAGGCCACGGCGATGGCGGCGGCGAAGCGAATGGCCCGCTTGTCGCGCTGCAGGACTCCTTCGACCGTGGTCCAGATCTTCGCGCGATAGAGCAGGCAGACCGCAAGGATCGCACCGAGCTGGATCACGATCTCGAAGACCTTGCCGGGCGGCCCCTGGAAGTGGAGCACCTCCTCGGCGAGGATGATATGGCCCGTCGAGGAAACGGGCAGGAACTCGGTGAGACCTTCGACAACGCCGATCAGCAGCGCCTTCCAGATCAGCGTCAGGTCCATTCTCAGTCCTTAAATCGTTTGGCCCGCGGCCAGCCCTTCTCCGGCATGCGCCCCGCCTGCGCGCGCTCGCCCCGCCAGAACTTCAGTTCGCTCGCCGGGATGGTGCGGTTGCCCCACGGCAGTCCCTCGGAGAGCACGAAGGCCTGTGCATCCGACAACTGGTCGCCCTTCGACTTCTGTAGCAGCACGCCGCGGCCACGGCCCATCTCGGGGACCTGGTCGATCGGGAAGATCAGCAGCTTGCGACCCTCGCTCAGCACGGCCACCGAGTTCGCCCCTTCGGGCACGATGGCGAAGGCCTGGGCCTTCTCCTTGTCCGCGAGCGTGAGGACGCCCTTGCCGTTCTTGGTCTGCGCCACGACCTCGTCTTCGGGCACGATGAAGCCGCGCCCGGCATCCGAGGCGACCAGGAACTTGCGGCCGCCCTTCAGCACTTCGAGTTGGACGATGTCCTGGTCGTTGCCCAGTTCGATCATCAGCCGGATCGGCTCGCCATGACCGCGCGCGCTCGGCAGGCGGTCGCAGCCGATCGTGTAGAAACGGCCGTTGGTGGCGAACACCAGGATCTTGTCGGTCGACTGGGCGTGAACCGCGAAGCGCGCCGAATCGCCTTCCTTGTACTTGAGTTCGCCGGCCGCCTTCTCATCGAGATGGCCCTTGGCGGCGCGGATCCAGCCCTTTTCGGAAAGCACGATGGTCACCGGCTCGCGCTCGACGAAATCGTCCATCGTGTGCTCGATCTCGGCCGGCGCATCAGCCAGCTCGGTGCGGCGACGACCGAGTTCGGTCTTGCCGCCGAACTTCTTCCTGGTCTCGCGCACCTCGTCGGCGATCGCGTCCCACTGCAGCTCTTCGCTCTTCAGAAGCGCCTTGAGGTCCTTGCGCTCGCCGCTCAGCTTCTTGTGCTCGCCGCGGATCTCGAATTCCTCGAGCCGGCGCAGGGCGCGCAGGCGCATGTTCAGGATCGACTCGGCCTGCAGGTCGGTGAGCCCGAACGCCTTGATCATCTTGGGCTTGGGCTCGTCTTCCTCGCGGATGATCTTGATCAGCTTGTCGAGGTTCAGATAGGCGATCAGGTAGCCGTCAAGGATCTCCAGACGGCGCTCGATCGCGGCCAGCCGGAAGGTCGAGCGGCGAACCAGCACCTCGCGCCGGTGATCGAGAAAGGCCTGCAGCGCCTCGCGCAGGTCCATCACGCGCGGCGTGTTGTCCTTGTCGAGGACGTTGAGGTTCAGCGGAAAGCGAGTCTCGAGGTCGCTGAGCTTGAAGAGCTGCTCCATCAGCAGCTCGGCCGGGACGTTGCCGGTCTTCGGTTCGAGCACGATGCGCACGTCGTCGGCCGACTCGTCGCGCACGTCCTCGAGGATCGGCAGCTTCTTGGCGTTGATGATCTCGGCGATCCGCTCGATCAGCCGGCCCTTCTGGACCTGATAGGGGATTTCGGTGACGACGATGCGGTACTGGCCGCGCGGCAGCTGCTCGACTTCCCACTTGGCGCGCAGCCGGAAGGCGCCACGGCCGGTCTTGTAGGCTTCGACGATCGACTCGCGCGGCTCCACGAGGATTCCGCCGGTCGGGAAGTCCGGACCCTTGACCAGGTCGACCAGCGTCTCGATCCGCGAGTTCGGCGTCTTGATGAGATGCAGCAGCGCATCGCACAGCTCGCCGACATTGTGCGGCGGGATCGATGTCGCCATGCCGACGGCGATGCCGGCGGCGCCATTGGCCAGCAGGTTCGGGAACCCGCCGGGCAGCACGATCGGTTCCTCGGTCGAACCGTCGTAGTTGGGCCGGAAGTCGACGGCGTTCTCGTCGATGCCGCCCAGCAGCGCCTCGGCCACCTCGGTGAGGCGCGCCTCGGTGTAACGCATCGCGGCAGGGTTATCGCCGTCGATGTTACCGAAGTTGCCCTGCCCCTCGATCAGCGGATAGCGCGCGGCGAATTCCTGGGCGAGGCGCACCAGCGCGTCGTAGATCGACTGGTCGCCGTGCGGGTGATACTGGCCGATCACGTCGCCGACGACGCGGGCGCTCTTCTTGAAGGCGCTGTTCGGATCGAGCCGAAGCTGGCGCATCGCGTACATCAGGCGGCGGTGCACGGGCTTCAGCCCGTCGCGCACGTCCGGCAGCGATCGCGACATGATGGTGGACAGCGCATAGGACAGGTAGCGCTCGGAGAGCGCCTGCCCGAATTGCACCGGCTTTACCTCGGCCAGTTGGACGACGTTGTTGCGCTTTGCCATGGACCAGACTGACGAGGGGTAAGGACCGCAGTTCGAGCCACGGCCGTGATTATTCTAGCGTTGGAGCGATTCCATAAATCTCGACCGTGCGGGAGGCAAGGGCTTGTTGTGCGGCCAAAACACGTGCCGTTCGAGGAAAAAGCCCGTCAGATCGAGTCCCTGCCGCAGTTCCTCGTCATCGGCCGGCAACCCGCCAGTGGATAGAAATGCCGGCAGGGCCAGCAGCTTCTCCTTGTAGGGGCCGGCGGCCTCGCGGCAGACGGCCCGCCCGGTCCGGGGCGAGACGAAGGCCAGGTTGTCGATCGAGCCGGTGGCGGCGCATTTCTCCAGGTCGAGCCCGAAGCCCAGCTCCTGCAGCAGGCCCAGTTCCAGCCGGACGTAGATGGTCGGCCATCCCGGATGCCCGAGCGAGCCCAGGAAGGCCCGGAATCCATCGAACATGGCCGGATGGGGCTCGCGCTCCGGCAAGGCGGCATCGATGACGGCACAGGCCGCCGCCAGCCCCGCCAGTTCGGTGGCATCGTCCATTGCGCGCGCCGCATGCGGCTCGCGCAGTTCGCCCGAATAATTGCCGAGTTGCTCGGGGAGGCGTCCCCGCCAGCCGACCTCGACCAGATTGCCGGATTGCCAGACCGGACGGGCGCGGCGCGAGATGCCGCCCGGCACGAAGCCCGAATGGCGTCCGTGGTCGCGCGTCAGCAGCGACACGACGAGGCCGGTTTCCCCGTGAGCCCGCGCCGCGAGTACGATGCCTTCGTCGCTCCAGTCCATGGGCCTGTATGCCGCGTCCGCGGAAATCGCGCTAGGTTGGGCCGTGACCAAACCAGGATTTCGGCGGCGGGCGATGCTGGGCGCAGGCGCGTTCGCCGCCCTGCCCCATCGCGTCTTTGCCCAGACCGGATCCGCCAGCCGCCCGCAGCTGCTGCAGGGCGTGCAGTCCGGCGACATTGGCGGCGATGGCGCGACCTTGTGGAGCCGGTCCGACCGGCCGGCGCGCATGATCGTCGAGTATGCGACGACGGAGAGCTTTGCCGGCGCGACCCGCCTCCAGGGACCGACGGCCCTCGAGGAAACCGGCTACACGTCGCGACTGCGCCTGGCCGGCCTGCCGCAAGGCCAGACGGTTTTCTATCGCATTGCCTATGAAAACCTCGCCGACAACACCGCAACGAGCGATTGGGTGACGGGGCGCTTCCGGACTCCTTCGGCCGTTCGGGGCGACCTGAGCTTCGTCTGGTCGGCCGATACGGTCGGCCAGGGTTGGGGCATCAATCCCGAGATCGGCGGCATGACGATCTACGAGACGATGCGGTCGCTGGCGCCCGACTTCTTCGTGCATTGCGGCGACACGATCTATGCCGACGATCCGTTGGCGCCGGAGAAGAAGCTGCCGGACGGGCGCGTCTGGAAGAACCTCACGACCGAAGCGAAGTCGAAAGTCGCCGAGACCCTCGCCGATTTCCGCGGCAACCATCTCTACAATTTCCTCGACCACAATCTCCGCCGCTTCAACGCCGAGGTCCCGATGATCGCCCTGTGGGACGATCACGACGTGCTCGACAACTGGTACTGGGAGCGCCGGCTCGACGAGGACCCCCGCTACCGGGAAAAGAGCGTGGGCGTGCTGGCGCAGAAGGCCGAGCGCGCCTTTCGCGAGTTCATGCCGCTGGCCGACGGGCTCGACGGCACGATGCGCCTGTTCCGCAAGTTCTCGTTCGGCCCGCAGCTCGATCTCTTCCGCCTCGACATGAGGAGCTTCCGCGCGCCGAACGGTCCCAATCGGCAGGAGGTCGCCGGCCTGAACACGGCGTTCCTCGGCATCGAACAGGTCATCTGGCTGAAGCAGGCGCTCAAGGCCTCGACCGCGACCTGGAAGATCGTCGCTGCCGACATGCCGCTCGGGCTTGTCGTCTACGACGACTGGCGCCGCAAGTCGGGTTTCGAGGCGATCGCCAATGCCGACGATGGTCCGCCGCTGGGACGCGAGCTGGAGGTCGCCGATCTCCTGTCGTTCATCAAACGCGAAGACATCCGCAACGTGCACTGGATCACGGCCGACGTGCACTATCCCGCCACCCATCGCTACGATCCCGCCCGCGCCGCCTTCACCGACTTCACGCCGTTCTACGAGTTCGTCTCGGGCCCGCTCTGTGCGGGCGGCTTCGGCCCCAACGCGCTCGACGCTACGTTCGGGCCGCAGGTGGTCTTCCAGAAGGTCCCGCCGACCGGCCGCTTCGATCTCTCGCCGCTCGAAGGCTCATGCCATTTCGGGCACGTGAAGATCGACGGGAAGTCAGGCGTAATGACAGTCACTCACCGCGACGCCAGTGGCACCGTCATCCATTCGCTCGAATTGACACCGGCATAGATTGTTTGTCGTCCTGAGCGAAGCGAAGGACCTAACGGAACGAACAGACGACTGCGTAACTCGCGTGAGATCCTTCGCTTCGCTCAGGATGACAGGGAACTAAGACTGATAGTCGAGGCCGATCGTGCGGTAGTGCGACGGATCTTCGGCCCAGCGTTCGCTCACCTTAACGTGCAGGAAGAGATGGACCTGGCGCTCCAGCATCTGGGAAAGCTCATGACGCGCGCGCGCGCCGATCTGCTTGATGCGCGCGCCGCCCTTGCCGAGGAAGATCGCGCGCTGGCCCTCGCGCTGGACATGGATGATCTGTTCGACCCGCACGCTGCCATCAGGCCGGTCTTCCCACTTCTCGGTTTCGACCGCGGCCTCGTAGGGCAGTTCCTGGTGAAGCTGCAGGAAGACCTGCTCTCGCGTCACCTCGGCGGCCAGAAGGCGCAGGGGCAGGTCGGCGGCCTGATCCTCGGGATAAAGGAACGGTCCCGCCGGCACGGCGAGCGCAAACGCCGCCAGCAGATCGCCGACACCGTCGGCTTTGAGCGCGCTCACCATGAAGGTGCGCTCGAACGGCACGATCGCGTTCAGTTCAGCCGTGAGGGAAAGCAGCGTCTCGCGTGGCACCAGGTCGATCTTGTTCAGGACCAGGATGCGCGGCGTCTTCGAGTCCTTCAGCCGCTCGGCGATTGCCTTCGTCTCCTGCCCGACGCCGCGCTCGGCATCGACGACCAGCGCCACCAGGTCGGCATCGTCGGCGCCCTGCCAGGCGGCGGCGACCATGGCGCGCTCCAGCCGGCGCTTGGCGACACGGAAGATACCGGGCGTGTCGACCAGAATGACCTGCGCCCGGGATGCGCCCTCGCCTGTATCGGGGATGTCGGCCATGGCGATGCCGATCACGCGCATGCGCGTCGTCTGCACCTTGGGCGACACGATGCTGACCTTGGAACCGACCAGCCCGTTCACCAGCGTCGATTTTCCAGCGTTCGGCGCGCCGACGACGGCGACGAACCCGGCCCGCGTTGCAGGCGTGCTCATGCCTTCTCCAATCTTTCCAAAAGTGTCATCGCGGCCAGCCGCTCGGCCTCGCGCTTGCTGCCGCCGCGGCCCTGCCCTGGATCATGTCCCTTCAGGGTCACGTCAACGACGAACACCGGCGCATGGGGTGGCCCCTCCCGGTCGACCTCACGATAGGCCGGCAGCGGCAGGCGGCGGGCCTGGGCCCATTCCTGCAGCGCCGTCTTCGGGTCGCGCGGGGCCGCCGCCTGACTGTTCAAGCGCTCGCCCCACAGAAGTTGCACGCTCGCCGCCGCGGCCGGCAGGCCAGCGTCGAGGAATATGGCGCCCAGCAGCGCCTCCAGCGCATCGGCGAGAATGTTGGGCTTCACGCTGTGACCGTGCGCGCGCTCGGAATCGCCGAGGCGCAGATGCTCGCCCAGCCCGATCGTCGTGGCGATCTCGACCAGCGTCTCGGCACGCACCAGGGCGGCATGGCGGCGCGCCAGCTCGCCTTCGCGCTCGCTCGGGAAGCGGCGCAGCAACAGATCCGCCATGGCCAGCGACAGCACCCGGTCGCCCAGGAATTCCAGTCGCTCGTTGCCGTTGGGGAAAGCCGCCTTCAGCTCGGGCTGGCGGTCCAGCGCGCTGCGATGGGTCAGCGCCTCGGCGGCAAGCGCCGCGCGCGCGAACACATGACCCACCCCCTTCGACAGCGCCGTCAGATCGACGTCGGTCGAACTCAGTGGATTGCCATGAAGAAGCGGTTCCAGCGTATCGCCTGCGGCCATTTCCATGGCTCCAGCCAGCCTGCGGCCGACGGATCGTGCGAGAAGAAGATGAACTCCGCGCGGCCGACGAGATTCTCCGAAGGCACGTACCAACCGAGCTGGTCGCGGTCGCGCGTCGAGCCGGAGAAGTCGCGCAACATCAGCCGCGTTCGACTGTCGAGCGAATCGTCGCGATTGTCGCCCATGACGAAGTAGCTGTTCGCCGGCACGAGGAACTCCGGCGTGTTGTCGGCCATACCGTCGTCGCGATATTCGAGCACGGTGTAGCGGCGGCCGTTGGGCAGCGTCTCGCTGTAGAGCGTGCCCTTCTGGTAGCTGCCGTTGGTCCCCTTCACGTGATCGCCGACCTTCAGCCGGTCGACGGCGACGCCGTTGATGTGCAGCAGGCCGTTCGTCACCTGGATGCGGTCGCCCGGCATGCCGACGATGCGCTTGATGTAGTCGGTGCGGTTGACGCCCTGGCCCTGGTCGCCCGGATACTTGAACACGGCGACGTCACCGCGTTCCGGCGGCGAGCCGAAGATGCGGCCCGAGAAGACGCCCAGCGAAAACGGGAACGAGTGCTTGCTGTAGCCGTAGGAATACTTCGAGACGAACAGATAGTCGCCGACCAGCAGCGTCGGGATCATCGAACCGCTCGGAATGTTGAACGGCTCTATGGCGAACGTCCGCACGACCAGTGCGATCAGCACGGCATAGACCACGGTCCGGACGGTTTCGCCCCATCCGCCTGTCTTCTCTTGTCCCCGCTTCCGACGCTCAGCCACGTCCGTCATCGCCGTACCAGTTTGAACGAGCCGGGGCTATAGCAGGGCCCGGACGCCCTGTCTCCCGCCCCGACCGCGGCATGGGAGCCCGAGGGATCGCGAAATGCGCCCGCCGGATCATGGGGACGGCACCGCCGAAATGATCACGATCGCCTGGGCGAGCGGATATTCGTCCGTGATGCTGAGGTCGATTTGCGGCGTCATGCCGGCCGGCGTGATCTTCTGCAGTCGCGCCAGCGCCCCGCCCGTCAGGGCCATAGTGGGCTTGCCGCTGCGCATATTGATCACGCCCATGTCACGCCAGAAGACCCCCGCCCGCAGCCCGGTGCCCAGTGCCTTGGCGCAGGCTTCCTTGGCCGCGAACCGCTTGGCGTAGCTCGCCGCCCGGGTGGCCCGGCCCTCCGAGCGCTTTTGCTCGGTTTCCGTGAAGACACGCTGGATGAAACGCTCGCCGAACCGCTCCAGCGACTTCTCGATGCGCCGGATGTCGCAGAGATCGTTGCCGAGACCGATGATCACGCGGCAGCCCCTCCGGCGCGGGCCGCGTCCATGATGCGCCGCATCTCTCGGATCGCCTTCTCCAGCCCCACGAAAATGGCCTCTCCGACCAGGAAATGACCGATATTGAGCTCCCGTACCTCGGGAATGGCCGCGATCGGCGAGACGTCGGCGTAGCTCAGCCCATGACCGGCATGGCATTCGAGGCCGAGCCTGGCGCACAGGGCGGCCGCCTTGGCGATCCGCTGCAGTTCGGCCTGCTTGGCCTCGCCCTCGATCTCGCAGTAGCGGCCGGTGTGCAGTTCGACGACCGGCGCTCCCAGCGCGACCGCCGCCTCCAACTGGCGCGGGTCGGCCTCGATGAACAGCGAGACGCGGATGCCGGCATCGCGCAGGCGCGCGATCATCGGCTTCAGGTTGTTGTGCTGGCCGGCGGCGTCGAGCCCGCCCTCGGTGGTCCGCTCCTCCCGCTTCTCGGGCACGATGCAGGCGGCGTGCGGCCTGTGGCGCAGGGCGATGGCGACCATCTCCTCGGTCGCCGCCATCTCGAAATTGAGCGGCACCTGCAGCTCGCGCATCAGGCCCGCGATGTCGGCATCGACGATGTGGCGCCGGTCCTCGCGCAAGTGCGCCGTGATCCCGTCGGCCCCGGCGGCCTCGGCGAGGCGCGCGGCGCGCAGGGGATCGGGCAGATGGCCGCCGCGGGCGTTACGCACCGTGGCGACGTGGTCGATGTTGATGCCGAGGCGCAGGTGATTGGGCGCGGACATACGCTACTTTCGCGAAAGGAGGATGGGGGAAGCCGTCAATTGCGGGCGCGTTCGACGGCGTTGATGGCGGGCGTGGCGCGCAGGGCGGCCGTAATGTCGGCGAGATGCTTCACGTCGGCGACCTCGACGTCGATCACCATGTCGAAGAAATCCATCGACCGGTTGACGATGCGCAGGTTGGAGATGTTGCCCTCGTGCCGGGCGATCACCGTCGACAGGCTCGACAGGCTGCCGGGCTGGTTGGAGACGGTGACCTTGAGCCGCCCGGTGTAGACGCCGCCATCGCCGTCGTTCGCGGAATCCCAGCCGACGTCGATCCAGCGCTCTGGTGCCTCGGAAAAACTCTCGAGCGTGGCGCAGTCGATCGTGTGGATCGTGACGCCCTTGCCCGTCGTGATGATGCCGACGATGCGGTCTCCGGGAAGCGGGTGGCAGCAGCGCGCGAAGTGAAGCGCCATGCCGGGAATGAGACCGCGGATGGCGATCTTGCCGTCCTCCGGCTTGCCCCCGCGCACGCCATCGCCGGATTTGCCGGTCTTGGCACGGGCGCGCGAGATCGGCACCACGTCGGCGCCGCCTTTGCGGGGCTGCTTCAGTCCGGGATAGACCGCCGTCAGGACTTCGCGCGCGCCAACAAGCCCCGCACCGACCGTCGCGACGAGGTCGTCCACCGAAGCCTGCTTGAAATTGATCCGCACCCCGTCGAGGCCCTTTTCCGTGACCTCGTAGCCCTCCTCGTGGAAAGCCTTGTCGAGCAGCGACTTGCCGAGCTGGATGTATTGCTCGCGCTGCCGCGTGCGGATGAAACGCCGGATCGCGGCCTTGGCCTTGCCGGTGACGACGAAACGCTCCCAGGTCGGCGACGGCGTCTGCGCCTTCGACGTGATGATGTCGACCTGGTCGCCGTTCGAGAGCTGGGTGCGCAGCGGCAACATGCGGCCGTTGATCTTGGCGCCGACGCAGGTGTCGCCCACCTGGCTGTGAACCGCATAGGCGAAGTCGATCGGCGTCGCGCCGCGCGGCAGGGCGATCAGCTTGCCCTTGGGTGTGAAGCAGAAGACCTGGTCCTGGAACATCTCGAGCTTGGTGTGCTCGAGGAACTCCTCGGCATTCGGCGCCTTGTCGAGGATGTCCATGAGGCTGCGCAGCCAGGCATATTGCGGCGCGTCGGTGGACGGGCCGCCCTGCTTGTAGATCCAGTGCGCGGCGACGCCACGCTCGGCCTGGTCCTGCATATCCTCGGTGCGGATCTGGATCTCGATCCGCTGCCCGAGCGGACCGATCACGCCGGTATGGAGCGAGCGGTAGCCGTTGGGCTTGGGAACCGAGATGTAGTCCTTGAAGCGCTGCGGAAGCACCTGGTACTTGCCGTGGAGCAGGCCCAGCGCCTGGTAGCATTGCGCCACATCGGCCACGATGATGCGGAAGGCCATGATGTCGGCGAGCTGCTCGAACGACACGTTCTTCGTCTGCATCTTGCGCCAGATCGAATAGGGCGTCTTCTCGCGGCCCGACACCTGGGCATCGAGGCCGCCCTCCTGCAGCGTCCTTACCAGCTCGACCTCGATCTGCGGCACCAGCTTGTCGCCCCGCTCGCGCAGGTAGCCCTGGCGCGCCAGCACCGACGTCCGGCCGTCCGGATTGAGTTCACCGAAGGCCAGCTCCTCGAGTTCGCGCTTCACATTCTCCATGCCGATGCGCGAGGCCAGCGGCGCGTAGAGGTCCATGGTCTCGCGCGCGATGCGCCGGCGCCGCGCGGGCTCCTTGATGTGATGCAGCGTGCGCATGTTGTGCAGCCGGTCGGCGAGCTTCACCAGAAGCACGCGGATGTCCGACGACATGGCCAGCACCAGCTTGCGCAGGTTCTCGGCTTCCTTGGTGCTCTCCGACTGGATCTCCAGGCGGGAGAGCTTGGTGACGCCATCGACCAGCCGGGCGATGTCCTCGCCGAACATGCCGGCGATCTCGTCGCGGGTGGCGTCGGTGTCCTCGAGCGTGTCGTGAAGCAGGCCGGTCACGATCGAGGCGGTGTCGAGCCGCATCTCGGCCAGGATGCCGGCGACTTCCACGGGATGGGAGAAATACGGATCGCCCGAGGCGCGGAGCTGGTTGCCGTGTTTCTTCAGCCCATAGACATAGGCACGGTTGAGCACGTCCTCGTCCGCATCCGGATCGTAGGCCTGTACGCGCTCGACGAGTTCAAACTGACGAATCATCGCAATCACCCATTATATGGGGGCGATTGCGTTCACTCCACGACCTTTGCACGAAAAGCAGGGCGATCCCTGCCGGAGTGCAGTCCCTATTCGGTGACGTCGTCTTCCTCGGCCATCGGCAGCGCCTTCGGCTGGGCGGCTTCCGCACCACCCTGCGCGAGCGCCGCGGCCAGCTCCTGCTCCAGCTCGGCCATCTCGTTGACTTCCTCGGGCTTGTCGACGTCGGCATGCTTCTGCATGCCCGAGATCAGCGAGTCCTTGAGCACGGCGTGGTCGAGCTTCTCCTCGGCGATCTCGCGCAGCGCCACGACCGGGTTCTTGTCGCGGTCGCGGTCCAGCGTGATCTGGGCGCCGGCCGAGATGTCCCGGGCGCGCTGCGAGGCGAACATGACGAGCTCGAAGCGGTTGGGAATCTGCACGATGCAGTCTTCGACGGTGACACGCGCCATGGCGGGAACCTCAAATTTCGCGGAAGCGGCGGGTTATACCCTCCCCGGCCCAAAACGCAAGCCGGCCAGCCTAGAGGCGCCGGGCGACCTGGTCGGGTGGAAGCGCTTCCAGCAGGTCCCGGATCGCCATTCCCGAGACCGGATGGCGCCAGCCGGGGGCCAGATCGGCCAGCGGCCGTACGACGAAGGCCCTCGCCGCCATGCGGGGGTGCGGCAGGGTTGCCTTGCCGGGGCCGCCGACCGCTATTTCCCCCCGAAAGTCGAGTAAATCGAGATCGATCAGCCGCGGCGCATTAGGCACGCTGCGGGTTCGTCCGAAAAGATCCTCGATGTCGTGCAGCGTTTGCAGCAATCCGTCCGCCGTCAGGTCCGTATCCACCTCGGCGACCACGTTGACATACCAGGGTTGGTCCGACGCCGGCACGGGGGCGGTGCTGTACCAGGGGGAATACCGCAGCACGCGGGTCTGCCGCCGATCGAGTTCGAGAAGCGCCGCCTGCAACGTCTCACGCGGCGAGGCATGGGACGGATGAGGCAGGTTCGCGCCGGCCCCGATGAAAATGGATCGACGGTCGCTCTTGTCCACCAACGCTCACCTCCAACCCCTTGTGATCCAAGGGTTAACGACCTACTCTTAATATGCTTTCAAAAGGGGCGCGGGTTACCGGCCTTTCGCGCCCATCATTTTTTGCTTGCACAGCGCATATTGTTCAAGAGGTTTGACCGCCATGAAGGGCAACTTTTACGAGAACGAGCGCGTGGCGCTGTTCATCGACGGCGCCAATCTCTACTCGGCCGCCCGCTCGCTCGGCTTCGACATCGACTATCGCCGCCTCCTGAAGGTCTTTCGGGAAAAGGGCCGGCTGGTCCGGGCCTATTACTACACGGCTCTCGTCGAGGATCAGGAGTATTCGCCGATCCGGCCGCTGATCGATTGGCTCGACTACAACGGCTACACCATGGTCACCAAGCCGGCCAAGGAATTCACCGATGCCATGGGCCGCCGCAAGGTCAAGGGCAACATGGACATCGAGCTGGCCATCGACGTGCTCGAGATGGCCGACCACCTCGACCACGTGATCCTGTTCTCCGGTGACGGCGACTTTCGCCGGCTGGTCGAGGCCGTGCAGCGCCGCGGCCTGCGGGTCTCGGTCGTCAGCACCATCAAGTCCGCGCCGCCGATGGTCGCCGATGAGCTGCGCCGCCAGGCCGACGATTTCATCGAACTGGCGGAACTGGCGCCGCTGATCGCCCGCAACCCGTCGGAGCGTGCGACGCGACCGGCAGCCCGCGAACCGGATGCCGAGCATGACGATGCCCCGTCCGAATCGCTGATGCGGTCGGCCTAGGCCCTCCGCCTCAGTGCCCGCGCCCGCCTTCGAAGAGCCGCCGCTCGATTGCCCGCGCTGCCCGAGGCTCGTGGACTTCCGCCACGACCTGCAGGGCAAGTTCCCGGACTGGAAGAACGCGCCGGTGCGCTCGTTCGGCAAACTCGATGCACGCCTGCTGATCGTCGGGCTGGCGCCGGGCATGAAGGGCGCCAATCGCACCGGCCGTCCCTTCACCGGCGACTATGCCGGCGATCTCCTCTACTCGACCCTGCTGAAATTCGGCTTCGCCCAGGGCACCTATCGCGCCGACCCCAACGACGGGCTGCAACTCGTCGACTGCCGCATCGCCAACGCGGTGCGCTGCCTGCCGCCGGAGAACAAGCCGCTGCCGGTCGAGTTCACCGCCTGCCGGCCGTTCCTGCAATCCGAACTCGCCGTGATGCCGAAGCTGCGAATCCTGGTGGCCCTGGGCAAGGGTGCCCACGACCAGATCCTGCGTGCCCTGACGGTGCGACCAGCCGGCGCCTACCCGTTCATCCACAACCGGGTGCACAAGCTGCCGACAGGGCTGATGCTCGCCGACAGCTATCACTGCTCCCGCTACAACACGAACACCGGCCGGCTCACGACCGAGATGTTCCACCAGGTATTCGACGGAGTCCGCCGCGCGCTCGACGCTTGATCATTGGAGCGCGCCACTCCAGTGGCGCATCATGATCAT
>LSKJ01000361.1 GCA_001557035.1 Rhodospirillaceae bacterium CCH5-H10
GACCGGTCCGGCGGTGGCCGGCAGCAGCGGGGTCACGCGATAGTGGCCCGGCGGCGGATGCAGCTGGCAGGCGAGGCGGACATTCGCCGGGGCGCCGATCCGCGCCAGCACCTTCGCCTCCTCCGGCGAGGCCGGCGGCAGCCTTTGGCGGTCGTCGCCGGTGATGCGCACGCGGCAGGTCGAGCAGCGCCCGCGCCCGCCGCAGACCGACGCATGGGGGATGCCGGCAAGGCGGCTCATCTCGAGGATCGTGAGGCCGGCGGGCTGCGTCACGC
>LSKJ01000362.1 GCA_001557035.1 Rhodospirillaceae bacterium CCH5-H10
GTGCTGCACGATCTCACCGGCGGCTATGCGGCCGTCATGGTGCTGTCTGTGCTGGCTCTGGCGACGGCGGCGGCGACGCTTGGCTCCGAGGCAGGGGCGCGGGAGCGGCTCAGCCGCTGACGTCCCGCCGCATGACATGTCGGTGACGATGGCTCCCGCATATTGTGTTTCGCCCGGAGACCGGCCACTATGGCCGGCATGTTGGACCGGATAGACTTTCCGAGTAGTCCCACTCCGAGGCGGCGGACCTAGCCGTGACCCCGGGCCTTGAGTCCTGCCATGCGCTGGTGCTCAACGCCGATTTTCGGCCTCTGTCGTATTTCCCGCTGTCCGTCTGGTCCTGGCAGGACGCCGTCAAGGCGGTGTTCCTCGACCGGGTGAGCGTCGTCTCCGAGTACGACCGCAAGATCCACAGCCCGACCTTCGAGATGCGTTTGCCCAGTGTGATCGCGCTTAAGGAATACGTGCCGGCGGCGCGCCGTCCGGCCTTCACACGGTTCAATGTCTTCCTGCGCGACCGCTTCACCTGCCAGTATTGCAACGGCGACTTCGCCACCAACGAACTCACCTTCGACCATGTCGTGCCGAAGTCCCGCGGCGGCCGCACGAGCTGGCAGAACGTCGTGACCGCGTGCAGCCCGTGCAACCTGCTGAAGGGAAACAGGCTGCTCAGAGAAAGCGGTCTCGTCTTGCACTGTGCGCCGGTCGAGCCTTCGACCCAGCTCCTGCAGGAACACGGGCGAGCGTTCCCGCCGGGCTACCTGCACGAGAGCTGGCGCGACTTCCTGTATTGGGACAGCGAACTCGATCAGAATTGAAGCATTCGACGCTTCATTGGAGCGCGCCACTCCAGTGGCGCTCTTACCTTCGCTGATCCACCAGTCATGAGCGCAACTGGAGTTGCGCGCTCCGATGATTCAGATCCGCGTCGATAGCCAGATCGCCAGCCGCGAGCCGGTCTTGATCACGGCCGACAGCGCCTCGTAGCCCGGTGCCTGTTCGGCGCCGGCGGCGAGGGCTTCGTCGCGGTGCTCGATCTCCTCGTCACGGAACTTCTCGACCGTCGCGCGCAGGTCCTTCTCGTCGTCGCCGAGTTTCGCGGCCTGCTGGGCGTAATGCTCCTCGATCGTCTGCTCGACGGCGACGGTGCAGGCCATCGCGGCCTTGTCGCCCATAAGCGCGGTGGCGGCGCCGAGCGCGAAGCCCGCGACGTTCCACAGCGGTGACAGCACCGTCGGCCGCACCCGGCGCTCGACCAGCAGCCTGTCGAACACCTTGTTGTGCTGGCGTTCCTGCGCGGCCATGTGCTGGATGCGGCGGCCGGTCTCGCTGTTGCTGCGTCCGGTCCAGCGCAGCGCGGCGAGCTGGCCCTCATAGATGCGCACGGCACCGAACTCGCCGGCCTGGTCGACGCGGATGGTGCGCTCGACCACCTGGCGGGGATCGGGATCGCCAGGATTGCGGTTGTCGCCGGTCTTCATGGTCTGGCCACCCGTGAGAGGGACGAGGCGAGGCCGCCCGCGAGGATGGCCGAAAGGATCGCGTTCCAGCCGGCCATCGAGATGCCGAACAGCGACCACACGATCGCGTCGCAACGGACCATCTTGGCGCCGAACAGGTATTTCTTCAGCTCCTCGGGCGAGAGACCCGTGGGCACCGTGCCGGTGCAGGATTGCGGGCCCTGCCACCAGCGATACTCGACGCCGGCATGGAAGATGCCGATCGCCGAGCTGACAGCGATGGCAGCGATGGCGACGACCACCAGGATGGTGGCGAGGCGCGGCCGGCTCGAGGAGGCGAAGGCGGCGAGGCCGGCGGCCATCGCCACGAAGTGTGGCCAGCGCTGCCAGTGGCACATCTCGCAGGGTGCGAGGCCCATCACGTACTGGAAGAAGAACGCGCCGCCGATCATCACGCCGCTGCCGAGCAGCGCGATCAGGCCGAGCTGGCTGGGAAGGGGTAGGCGCTGCGCTGCGGCCATTGCAAGACCTTAGAAGAGGAACCGGACGACGACGAATCCGCCGATCAGGGCGAACAGGAAGAGCCAGGTGAGCAGGGTCAGGCGCTTCTCGATGAAGGCCCGGATCGGCTCGCCGAACTTCCATAGCAAGGCTGCCACGAGGAAGAACCGCAGGCCACGCGTCAAGATGGACGCCCACACGAACGTGAACAGGTCGAAATGCGCGGCGCCTGAAGCAATCGTCACCAGCTTGTAGGGGATCGGTGTCAGGCCCTTGATCAGGATGAACCAGGTCCCGTACTCTGCGAACCCGGCGCGGAAAGCCGCGAGGCCCGCCTGCAGCCCGTAGGTCTTCACCACCCAGGCGCCCAGCGTCTCGAAGAAATAGTAGCCGATCGCATAGCCGAACAGCCCGCCCGCTACCGAGCAGATCGTGCAGACCAGCGCGATCTTGAACGCCTTCTCCCGGTTGGCCAGCACCATCGGCACCAGCATCACGTCGGGCGGAATCGGGAAGAACGAGCTCTCCATGAAGGAGACGACGCCCATCGCGGGGATGGCGTTCTTGTGTTGGGCGAGGCGGATCACCCAGTCGTAGAGGCGTCGGATCATGCGGCTGCGGTTCTAGCGCGGCGGCCGGGACGAGGCGAGGGGCCATTCGGCGCGCGGATGGCCGGCGAGCCGGCTACGTCGAGGCGTTGCGCAGCCGTCCGACCAGCGCGCGATACTCCGAGATCGTCGGCAGGCTGGGATCGCGCGGCGGGCGGCCCAGGGGGATGTCGGTCGCGAGCAGCATCTCGAGCTGGCGCATGGCGTGGTCGCAGTCCGTTTGACCGGCACCGAGGCGGACCAGCATCTCGGCCAGCCATTCGCACTCCTTGGGATCGAGTTCGCGCCCGCGGCTCTCCACCTCGTCGAGGAACAACTCGACATAGCGGAACAGCGCGGCCCGCCGGGCCTGGGGATCCGGGGCCATGACTAGCGACGAAGGGGAAAGGACCTGGAAGCGACCGTCATGCTGCGCCGTCACGAAGGTGAGCGGGAGCGCGGTACACTCGGGTCGGATGTCACCGTCTCTCGGTCGCCGACGCTCGTGCATCTGGCCGGCGATGGCCCGCAGTAAGCCTGTCGCCGGGGGATCGGCAAGCAGAATTTGGCGCCGAGGCTTTCAAGCGCGGCGTGACTTTCTGAGCTGCGCGCTGCCATCGGACCGGTGCTGTCACGTGCCCGCTGGCAGGCGCCCCGTCGGTTTGGCAAGGTCACGCCCATGAAACCGATCCATCTCGCCCGACCGCTCACCCTGCCCAACGGTGTCGTGCTCAAGAATCGTGTTGGCAAGGCGCCGCTCACCGAGGGGCTGGCCGATTCGATGAACCGCGCGACCGAGCGGCATGTGCGGCTCTACGGGCGCTGGGCGGCGGGCGGCGCGGGGCTCGTCGTCACGGGCAACGTGCAGATCGACCGGCGCTACCTCGAGCGGCCCGGCAACGTGGTGATCGATGGCAATGGCGGGCTCGACGCGCTCGCCGCCTACGCACGGGCCGGTACCGCCAACGGCACGCAGCTCTGGATGCAGATCAATCATCCCGGCCGTCAGACGCCGCGCCGTGTCTGCGAACAGCCGGTCGCGCCCTCGGCGGTGCCGCTGGCCCTGCCCGAGAGCGCCTTTGCCCATCCGCGCGCCATGACGGCCAACGAGGTCGCCGACGTGCCGCACCGTTTCGCGCAGGTCGCGACGGTCGCCCGCGAGGCGGGCTTCACCGGCGTGCAGATCCACGCTGCGCATGGCTACCTGCTCAGCCAGTTCCTGACGCCGCTGGTCAACCGGCGCGACGACCGCTGGGGTGGCGACATCGCCGCGCGCGCGTCGCTGCTGCTCGACGTCGTGCGCGCCGTGCGGGAAGCAACGGCGCCCGACTTCTGCATTTCGGTAAAGCTCAACTCTTCGGACTTTCAGCAGGGCGGCTTCTCCAACGAGGAGTGCCTTCGGGTCGTGCAGTGGCTGGGCGATGCTTCGGTCGACCTGATCGAGATTTCCGGCGGCAACTACGAGAAGCCCGCGATGATGGGCAGCGGCGCCAAGGAAAGCACCGTGCGGCGCGAGGCCTACTTCCTGGACTATGCGCGGCTGATCAGGCAGGCGGCGACCGTGCCGATCATGCTGACCGGTGGCTTCCGCACGCTCGCGGCGATGGAGGCGGCTCTGGCCGAGGGCGCGTGCGACCTGATCGGGCTGGGCCGCCCGATGTGCGTCGACACTGACCTGCCCAACCGCCTGCTGCGCGGCGAGACCGACCGCGCCGAGGCTTACGAGGAGCGCATCGTGCCCGCAAAGGCGGGCCTCGGCTGGTTCTGCCTGCAGCTCCTTGCCCATGGTGATGGACGGGAACCCGATCGGGCGTTGAGCGGCGAGGCGGCGATCCACGGCTATCTCGACAATGAGGAGAGGACGGCGGCGGCGCTGCAGGGACGCTAGGGAAGGATTGTCTGAAACCTTCAGAGATGTGCGTCGTTGGTCAGGGACCGCACGGTACCGTCGCTTCACATCCAGCTCGATAATCTTCAGACTTCCCGCCCTTCGCTCCGACCAAAACCTCCCTGCGCAGCGCCAGAAGACGATGACGGATAGCTTCGATCGCCCGAAACCCGCCGAAGATCCTGCGCTCCTGTTCCTCGCCGGTGGCGGCGAACTGGGCGCTCTCATCCGCAACCACGATTGGGCGAACAATCCGCTGGGACCGCCGGCAGCCTGGCCGCAGAGCCTGAAGACGTCGGTCCGCATCATGCTCACCTCGCGCCAGCCCATCTGGATCGGTTGGGGGCCCGAGCTGATCTACCTCTACAACGACGCCTACAAGTCGATCATCGGCGGCCGCCATCCCGACGCGCTGGGCAAGCCGACCAAGGAGGTCTGGAAAGAAATCTGGAGCGACATCGGCCCGCTGCTGGACACCGCCATGGGCGGGGTCGAGGGCATCTATGTCGAGGAACTGCTGCTCCTGATGGAGCGCAACGGTTATCCCGAGGAGACCTACTACACCTTCTCCTACAGCCCGATTCCCGACGACGACGGCGCGCCTGGCGGCATCATCTGCGCCAACACCGCCGACACCGACCGCGTGATCGGCGAGCGGCAGGTGGCTGTGCTGCGGGAACTGGCCGCACGGACTATCGACGCGCGCAGCTGGGAGGAGGCCTCCCGCCAGAGTCTGGCGGCCCTGTCGAGCAATCCGCGCGACGTGACCTTCGCGCTCCTCTACGTCGTGCAGCCGGGCGGCAACGAGGCGATGCTGGCGGCCCATCGCGGGCTGCCGGAGGGCGGACATGCCGCCCTCGTCGAGCGGCTGCGCTTCGGCAACGGTTCGCCCTGGCCGATCGACGACCTGTCGGCCGACCAGCCGCCGCGCCTGGTCGACCTCGCCCAGGTGTTCGGCGCGACGGTGCCGGGCCGGGTGTGGGACCGGCCGACCGTGACGGCTGCCGTGGTGGCCGTTCCCGCGACGCGCGAGACCGGGCGATCAGGCTTCCTCGTCGTCGGGCTAAACCCCTTCCGCCTGTTCGATGCCTCCTACGCCGAGTTCCTGCAATTGGCGGCCGGTCAGATCGCGGCATCGATCGCCAGCGCCGACGCCTACCAGGAGGAGCGCCGCAGGGTCGAGGCGATGGCCGAACTCGACCGTGCCAAGACCACCTTCTTTTCCAACGTCAGCCACGAATTCCGGACCCCGCTGACCCTCATGTTGGGCCCGCTGGAGGAAATGCTGGACGGGGAGGTTTCGGTCGAGGAAGCGCGGCGGCTCGCCACGCTGGCGCACCGCAACGGCAACCGGCTGCTGCGCCTGGTCAACAGCCTGCTCGACTTCTCGCGCATCGAGGCCGGCCGCGTGCAGGCGTCCTACCGGCCGACCGATCTCGCCCAGTTCAGCACCGATATCGCGTCGAGCTTCCGCTCGACCATCGAACGAGCGGGACTCAGGCTGGTGCTGGAGTGCCCGCCGCTGCCGCAGCCGGTCTATATCGATCGGGAGATGTGGGAGAAGGTCCTGCTGAACCTGATCTCCAATGCCTTCAAGTTCACCTTCTCGGGAGCAATCACGGTGTCGGTCCGTCCTTCGCCCGATCGCCGCGCCGCGATCGTCGAGGTGAGCGACACCGGCATCGGCATTCCCGGCGAAGAGCTGCCGCGTCTGTTCGAGCGCTTCCATCGCGTGCAGGGCGCACGGAGCCGCAGCTTCGAGGGCAGCGGCATCGGCCTCGCCCTGGTGCAGGAATTGGTCCGGCTGCATGGCGGCGAGATCGGAGTCGAAAGCACGGAAGGACAAGGCACGCGCTTCACCGTCACGCTGCCGTTCGGCCGCACCCGCCTTCCGGGCGCCCAGGTGGTCGACGATGCCGACCTGTCGGCCGACGTGGTGCGGGCGCAGGAATATGTCGACGAGGCCCTGGCCTGGCTGCCCAACGCCGAGCCGGCGGGTGAGGCGGCGGGCGATCTTTCGTCCGCCATGGCCGGTGGCGTGCTGCCGGTGAGCCTGAGCAGTACTGGCAAGCGCATCGTGTTGGCCGACGACAATACCGACATGCGCTCCTACGTCGGCCGTCTGCTGGTCGCCGAGGGTTACGAGGTCGATGCGGTTCCGGATGGCAACGCGGCGCTGGCGTCGGTGCGGCGTCAGGCGCCCGATTTGATCCTGTCCGACGTCATGATGCCCGGCCTCGACGGGTTCGGCCTGCTGCGCGCCGTCCGCTCGGACAAGGCCACCGCCGGCGTGCCGATCATCCTTCTGTCGGCGCGGGCGGGTGAGGAGGCCAAGGTCGAAGGCCTCGATGCGGGCGCGGACGACTATCTCGTGAAACCGTTCGCCGCGCGGGAACTGCTGGCCCGCGTCAATGCCAACATCCAGATGGCCGCGCTGCGCCGCGAGGCCAATCGCGCGATCTTCGAGAGCGAGCAGCGTTTCCTGATGACTCGCGAGCGCCTTTCGCTGGCGCTCTCCACGGGCCGCACCTCGGTATTCGAATGGAATGTCGACGGCGATCACCTGATCTTCTCCGGCCCGCTCGCCGAGGTATTCGGGGTGCCGCAAAGCAAGGCCGAGAGCGGTTTGCCGCTGGGCGTCTTCGTCGAAGGCATCGCGCCCGAGGATCGCGACCGCGTCCTGGCCGCGATCGGCCGGTCGATCGACTCGGGCGAGACCTACCAGGAGGAATATCGCGTCATCGGCTCGGGCACGACGCGTGTCGTGATGGCGCGCGGCCGGGTCGAAACCGGCGAGGACGGCGCCAAGCGCATGGTCGGCGTCGTCGTCGATATCACCGAGGCCAAGGCCGCCGAGGATGTGATCAGGGAGAGCCGCGCGGCCTTGGAGGTGATCAGCGAGGCGTCTGCGGCGATCTCGGGCGACCTCGACCTTCAACGCCTGGTGCAGAAGATCACCGATGCCAGCGTCGCCGTCACGGCCGCCGAGTTCGGCGCCTTCTTCTACAACCTGGTGGACGACACCGGCGAGAGCTACACGCTCTACACCTTGTCCGGCGTGCCCCGCGAGGCTTTCTCGAAGTTCCCGATGCCGCGCAATACCGCGATCTTCGAGCCGACATTCTCCGGCTCGGGCATCGTCGTCTCCGACGACATCACGCAGGATCCGCGCTATGGCCGGTCCGCGCCCTACCACGGAATGCCGCCCGGACATCTGCCGGTTCGCAGTTATCTCGCGGTGCCGGTGCGCTCCAGGACCGGCGAAGTGCTGGGCGGGCTTTTCCTCGGCCACTCGAATACAGGCGTATTTGGCGAACTGGCGAAGGAGCGCGTCGCGGGCCTGGCGAGTCAGGCCGCCGTGGCGATGGACAACGCCCGACTCTTCCAGGAAAACCAGCGCGAGCTCGAGCAACGGCGCAGCGTCGAGGCCTCCCTCAAGACGCTGAACGAAACGCTGGAGCAGCGAGTCGCGAGCGAGGTCGAGGAACGCACCAAGGCCGAGGAGGCGCTGCGTCAGGCGCAGAAGATGGAGGCGGTCGGCCAGCTCACGGGCGGCGTCGCGCACGATTTCAACAACCTGCTCACCATAATCATCGGCGGCCTCGAAACGGTGCGGCGGGCAAAGCCGGGCGAAACCGCTCGGCTGCAACGCGCGGTCGACATGGCGCTTCAAGGAGCTCAGCGGGCCGCCAGCCTGACGTCGCGGCTTCTCGCTTTCTCGCGACGGCAGCCTCTTGCGCCCAAGCCGATCGAACTCAACGTGTTGGTGCGAGACATGACAGAGTTGCTGCACCGGACGCTGGGCGAACACATCGAGCTGGAGGGCGTCCTGGCGCCCCGGCTGTGGCCGATCGAGGCCGATCAGAACCAGCTCGAAAGCGCGCTGATCAACCTCGCCGTGAATGCGCGCGATGCCATGCCGGAAGGAGGCAAGCTGACCATCGAGACGGCGAACACCGCGCTCGACGAATCCTATTCCGCCACCGATGCCGAGGTCAGGCCTGGGCAGTACGTCGCAATCTCCGTCAGTGACAGTGGGCACGGCATGTCCGGCGAGACGCTGGCACGCGCCTTCGAGCCGTTCTTCACGACCAAGGATGTAGGGCGCGGCACCGGTCTCGGACTGAGCATGGTCTATGGCTTCGTGAAGCAGTCCGGGGGCCATGTGACGCTCTATAGCGAGCCCGGGCAGGGCACGACGGTCCGCCTGTACTTCCCGCGCTACTTCGGGAGCGCGAGCGATGTCGACGATGGCGCGGCTGCGGCGCTGCCGACCGGAGGCGAGGGCGAGGTCGTACTGGTGGTCGAGGACAATGAGGACGTCCGGAACTACAGCTCGACGGTTCTGCGCGAACTCGGCTATCAGGTGCTGGAGGCCGGTGAGGCCGACGCCGCGTTGGCGATCCTGCGCAGCCCCGCGCGCATCGATCTCCTGTTCACCGACGTCGTGCTGCCGGGAAGGAGCGGTCGCGTGCTCGCCGACGAAGCCGCGGTGTTGAGGCCGGGGCTAAGAATCCTGTTCACGACCGGATATTCGCGCAACGCCATCGTCCATCACGGTCGCCTCGATTCCGGCGTCCAGCTCATCACCAAGCCCTTCACCTTCGAGCAACTCGCCGCGCGGGTGCGCGACGTGCTGGATATGAAGGCCTGAGTAATAAAACCCCTCGTCGTGAGCGGAGCGCCACAGGCGTGCAGTCGCAGGACCTCTTTTCCGTCGCAATGTCATAGAAGATAAAAAAGGTCCTTCGGCCACACCGCCCTTCGGGCGGTTCCGCTCAGGACGACGGAGTTATCAATGCTTCGACCGGCCCGTCTTCGGTGCCGGTTTGGGCGCGGGGCCTTTCTCCAGCCGTTCAATGCGCTGCCCGAGGCCCGTCTGCATCTTGTCCAGTCGCTGCTGGAGCTGCTGGTTCTGCCCCTTCAACTGCTCGATCTGCCCGGACAGGGCGGAGATCGACCGCTGCAGTTCGTTCAGCCGTCCCTCGACGCCGCTCTGGGCCGCGGCGGCGCCGGGCAACAGGATCAGCGCCAGGAGGGCGAGGCGAGCCATGGGACGGCGGCTTACTCGGCGGCCTGCTTGAGCTGGGTCGGCACCGTCTCGCCGGCGAACAAGGCGGCGCGGGCGGCGTCGTACTCGGCCTTGAGGCGGGCGA
>LSKJ01000363.1 GCA_001557035.1 Rhodospirillaceae bacterium CCH5-H10
GGCCTGTTCCCGCCGATGCCGCGGGCGCCGTGGCGCGACCGGCCCGACCGCCCGCCGTCCCGCCTCGCCGCGCTCGGCGAGCTGATCGTGACCCAGGCGCGCGTTTTGACGGCGCTGGTCCTGCGCGACTTCCGCCACCGCACCGCGCAGGGTCGCTTCGGCTTCCTGTCGCTGTTCATCCCCCAGGCCATCAATATCCTGACCCTGGGGATCGTACTCAGCCTGTTCAACGGCGGCATGCCGCCGATCGGCGGGCACCTGTTCTTCTTCTATGCGACGGGCGTGATGCCCTTCTACCTGTTCATCCACGTCATCGATCACTCGCAGAACCTGTTCCAGGACAATATCGGCGTGCTGCAGGTCCCGGTGATCGCCCGCCTCGATCTCGTTCTGGCGATGGCGCTCACCGAGCTGCTGATCGGCTTCACCGTGATCGTGGTCACATTCGGCACTTTCGAGCTGATCTCCTACGGCCCGCGCACGGACAACCATATCGAGGCGGTCTATGCCACGCTGGCGGTCTGGCTGTTCGCGCTGGGCCTCGGCCTGATCAGCGCCGTGATGAACAACCTCTGGCGGCCGTGGGCCAACGGATGGATGATCACGCAGCGCTTCCTCTACGTCGCCTCGGGCGTGTTCTTCCTGCCGCAGAGCATGCCGGAATGGATCCGCGAGCCGCTGTCCTGGAATCCCCTCCTCCAGTGCATCGAATGGTTCCGCACCGGCTTCTTCCGCGACTACGAACCGCCGTGGCTCGACAAGACCTTCGTCCTCGCCGTCGCCTTCGGCACGGTGCTGGTGGGCCTGATCCTCGAACGGGCGCTGCGCCGCCGGATGAGGACCCAATGATCCGCCTCGAACGGGTCAGCAAGAGCTACGCCGTTCCCGGCGATCGCCATGTCATCCTCGACGATGTGAGCTTCGAGCTGCCGCCGCTAAGCCGCGTCGGCATCTTCGGCGTGAACGGCGCGGGCAAGTCGGCCCTGCTGCGCCTGATCGCCGGCAGCGAGATGCCCGACCGCGGCCGCATCGTGCGCGAGGGGCGCGTGTCGTTTCCGGTCGGCTTCACCGGGACCTTCCACCCCCACCTCTCGGCCCGCGAGAACGTGGCCTTCCTCGCCCGCATCTACGGCATGAACCATGGCGAGGTCAGCGCCTGGATCGAGGAGTTCGCCGAGCTCGACCGCTATTTCGACATGCCGGTCGGCACCTACTCGTCCGGAATGTTCGCCCGCATCGCCGTCGCCACCAGCTTCGCCTTCGACTTCGACCTCTACCTCGTGGACGAGGTGATCGAGGTCGGCGACGCGGCCTTTCGCAGGAAGTGTGCAGCGGCCTTCGGCGAGCGCATGCATGCGGCGTCGCTGATCCTCGTGTCGCAGCATGTCGAGACGATCCGCCAGTATTGCAATCTCGGCGCGGTCCTGCATCGCGGCCGGCTCAGCGACTTCACGACGATTGACGAGGCTCTCGAGACCTACGAACGTTCGCTCCGGGCGACTTGACCGATTTGCAGGCAGCATGACCCAACCCCAGAGGCCCCCCGTGAAGCTGGTCCAGAGCGCGCCGATGCAGGCCCGCGGCGGCGACGGCGCGCTCGTGGCCGGCGAGGATGGGCAGGCGCCGGCCACGGCGGTCCACACACGGCGGTTTTCGCGGCGCTGGACCCCGGCGGACGAACGGGCGGGCCGGCCGGCGCGCTGGCTGTCGATCCTGGTCTTCCTGCTGGTGGTCGGCCTGCCGACCGCGCTGGCCGCCGTCTACTACGGCTTCTTCGCCTCCAGCCAGTATGCGACCGAGATCCAGTTCGGCGTGCGTTCCGCCGACGCCCAGCGCAACGACGCGACCTCGATCTTCCAGGGCATGGCCTCGGCCTCGCAGATCGGCCTGCAGTCGAACATCGTCGTGAAGTACATCAAGAGCCGGTCGATGGTCGATGCGATCAGCCAGAAGATCGACCTGCGCCGGATGTTCTCCGGACCCGAGGTCGATGAGCTGTCGCGCCTCGATCCGAACGCCTCGATCGAGGGGCTGGTCGAGTACTGGCGCGGCAAGGTCGAGCCCTATTTCGAGCTGACCACCGGCATCGTCAGCGTCCAGATCCGCGCCTTCACGCCCGAGGACGCGCTGACCATCGGCCGCAACGTGCTGGCCCTGTCCGAGAGCCTGGCCGACGACCTTTCGAAGAAGGCGCGCGCGGACTATGTGAAGTTCGCGCAGGAGCAGGTCGAGGAAGCGTCGGAGAAGCTGCGCCAGGCCCGGCAGGCGATGCTGGAGTTCCGCGACCGCGAACGCTCGATCGATCCCAACAAGGAGGCCGATTCGGCACGCCTGGGCCTGGCCAAGCTGCGCGATGAGCTGGGCCGCGTCCGCGCCGACTATCTGACGGCGCGTGCCCGGACGGGCGAGAGGTCCACGGTCATCGTCTCGCTGCGCGACCGCATCGCCGCCCTGGAATCGCTGATCCGCGATGCCGAGTCCCGGATGACGGGCGACCAGTCCAGGGACAGTGTCCCGATCAGCCAGAACATCCGCAGCTTCGAGAACGTCGAGATCGAACGCCAGCTTGCCGAGAAGTTCTACGACGCGGCGATGCAGTCGCTGCAGCGGGCGCAGTTCGAGGCCTCGCGCCGCGCCATGTACCTGGAGGTCTTCGTCACGCCGTCGCTGGCCGAACACCCGGTCTATCCGCGCCGGCTCGTATCCGTCCTGATCGTGGCGCTGGCGTCGTTCGGCGCCTGGATCTTCCTGCTGATGATCTACTACTCGGTTCGCGACCACGTCTGACCACTCATGTTCCTCTCCCCGCCAGGGCGGGGCTATCGCACATGAGATAAAGGTCCCTCGCTTACGCTCGGGATGACAATTTTGTTGGGATTGGCGCAGTGCGTCGATCGAACAAGAGCTGTCATCCCGAGCGTAAGCGAGGGACCCTTCGCTTTCTTCAGAACGCAAACCGCCACGGCTTTTCCAGCCGCATGCGATAGCGATGCCCGCGAGAAGAGACAGAGAGAACGACCTGAGTTAGGCCTCGATGAGCTGGCGGTAGGCGTCGACCATGCCCTTGGGATTGTAGGTCTCGATCGCGGCGCGGCGCTTTGCGTCGAGGCCCGGCACGAAGCCGTCGAAGCGCTGGAGCTGGTCGGCCAGTTCCATGAAGTTGCCGATGTTGAAGTACTGCATGGCGCCTTCGAAATACAAACCCATCTCGCGGAAGACCGGCGCGTTGGAGAACAGCGCGCGCGAGCCGAACTCCATGGCGAAGGTGGCCGGTCCCGAGCCGCTCTGCCCTTCCTTGGTGCGCATGTAGGGATGCACCACGTAGTCGAGCATGGCGTAGAACTTCGGCATCTCCTCGTCCGAGGCCTGGCCGAGATAGTGGATGCGGTGCTTGATGTCGGTGGTCGGGAAGAAATACTTGAACTCGGAGCGCGCGAAGAGCTTGTCGCGCAGTTCGCGGCGATAGACCTGGTCGGAGCGCACCACCGGGCCGCCGAGGAAGGTCTTCAGGCCGCCCTCGACCTCGAGGCTGCTGTCCGCCGATGGCCGGTCGACGGCGAGCGGGAAGGACAGGAGCTGGCGCACGTAGCCGCCGATGTCGCGGCCGGGCTCCAGCGCCTGCGGATGCTCGCCGCCCACCAGCACCAGGCGCCAGTCGTCGGGCAGGAACTCCAGCGCCTTCATCGCCGTCAGGTGGCCCTTGTAGGCGGCGAAGAAGCCGCAGACCGCGAAATACTTGTACTTCGGGTCGAGCCCGTATTGCGCGAGGAAGCGCTCGCGGTCGAGCGAGGCGCGCACCTCGCCCACCTCCTCCTGGTCGAAGTAGCAGATCGGGTAGTTCGTTATCTGACCGAGGTTGAAGAACCGCTGCAGCAGCACCTGATCGCCGCGGTTGAAGGTCATGACCTTCACGTGCGGCGACTTGCGGACATAGTTCCAGAAGCCCTCGTAGATGGGATCGAGCGCGCCCTCGATCAGGCCCATCACGGCGGCGCCCGGCCGCAGGTTCAGCATGTTGGTGCCGAAGGCGGTGAGCGACCGGCTCGACATCTGGCGGTCGAAGCCGTGGATGGTGACGACGGCGCACTTCGCGGCCTTCAGCAGGCGCATCACGCGCGTGTAGGAGGTCTTGGGACGGGTGCCGTAGAGGCCGGGCTCGAACTGCAGGAAAACGGCATCGAAATCGGCGATTTCACGCGCGATCCGGGCGATTTCCTGGTCGCCCTTGCGGCGCAGGAAGGTCGGCGATTGCAGGCGCAGCAGCGAGACCGGGAGCCGCTTGACCTCGACCTCGTAGCCGGCGGCCAGAAGATGTTTCAGCAGGCGTGAACTGTAATAAGCGGCTCCGCATTCCTCGTTGTAACTGGATACGATCGCCACACGCTTCTTCATCGCTCACTCCGGTCGGACCTGCGCGGCCGGACATTAGCAGCGATCGCGGGATTTTGCGGCCGGATTCCTGAGAAAATCCGGCCGTCCCGCCCAGAGGCCTCAGGCGAACAGGAAGTCGGACTCCTGCAGGGTAGTAACGCCTTGCAGCGCGATGCTGTCACCGTTGCTGCCGACGATGACGGTATTGCCCCCGGCAACCGTGCTGTGGGCCTGGACGTAGGCGAAGTCCGCGAACTCCGAAGTCGGGAGCGTGATCGTGTCGCCCTCGCCCGCGTTGAAGTCGGTGATGACCGAGGTGCCGAAGAGCGGCGCATAGACGAAGCTGTCGGCACCCGTACCGCCGGTCATCACGTCGTCGAAAATGCTGTGGAGCGTCTGCGGCGTCGACAGCAGGCCTTTGATGGTGTGGCTGCCGTCGTTCATGTTGTAGATCACCTGCGCCTCGGTTGAGGTGGTGCCGCTCACATCGTAGTCGAGCTGGTAGCTCGCATACTCGGTTTTCTGCACGTTGGTGAAGTAGTGCGTGATGCCGGTGACGACACCGTCGCCGTTGGCATACTCGTATTCGTAGGCCGTGTAGGACTGGCCGGTCACGCCGGTCCAGGTCTCGCCGATCTTCTTGCCCGAGCCGTCGAGCTCAACGATGTAGCCGGTATAGTCCTGGCCGGTGATGTCGGACTGGTAATACTTCTGCCCGGTCAGGACGCCATTGCCGTTGGCATAGTCGTTCTCCCAGGACGAGTAGACCTGCGTGGCCGTGATCTGGCCGCCGGTGAAGACTTCCTTGATGAGATTGCCCGAGGTGTCGAGATCCTGCTCGTGGCCGGTGTAGTTCCGGCCGACGATGTCGGTGAAGTAGTACTTCTGGCCGGCGAAGTGACTGCCGGTGCCGTTGATGATGTAGTCGTCCTCGTAGGACGAGTAGGCCTGGGTCTTGATGCCGCTGTAGTAGATGCGGGTCGTCAGACCCTGGGCATCGAGGTCGTGCTCGTAGGCCGTGTAGGCGTGACCCTGGACGTTGGAGAAGAAGTATTTCTGACCGATCAGGCCGTTGTGCGGCAGAGCGCTCTCGTAGCCCGCGGCGTACTCGTACTCGTAAGCGTGGTAGGCCTGTCCGCTGACGCCGGTGAAGGTGTAGCTGAGCAGACGGTTGGAACCGTCATAGTCGGCCTCGTAACCGGTATAGGCTTGGCCGGTGATGCCGGTGTGAAAGTACTGCGCGCCCGTCAGCTCGTTGTCGTCGTTGTAGTCGTAGGACATCGACGAATAGGCCTGGCCCGTGACGCTCATCAGGAAGCTGTGGGCGCCGGTCATCTTGTCGATCGCCGTGCCGTTCGCCTGGTAGTCGGTGTAGGCGATCTGCAGCACGGACTCGCCCACGTCGGTGAACTCGATCTGTTGCACATGGGTATTGCTGTTCAGCGCGCTGAGGGCGGCAGCCACGTTGCCCGCCTTGTCCTGAACGATCAGCTGGTAGGCCGAGGTGTCGGCGTTCAGGGTGACGGCGAGCGCCGCGGCATCGCCGGTGATCTGGCCCACAGTGACGGTCAGCGCGTCGTTGTCGGAGATCGTGATCGAGGTCGGCAGGTTGGCGCCGTAGGTGTCGAGATCGGCCGAGATGTTGGCGGCCGTGTCGCTGATGGCGCCGTTCGCGGCCACGCCGCTCACGGTGAGCGTGAGCGCGACGCTCGGCGGACCGTACGGCGTCACCCCGTCGGCCAGCAGCTCCTGCATCGTCACCGAATAGGTGCCGTTGCCCAGCGTCGACGTCGTCTCGGTCTGCCAGCGCCCGTCCAGATCCGGCGTCGCCTGCAGCACGCCCTGGAACGAACCGCCCGAGGTCTGGGTGATGACGATCTGGGCGATGTGACCCGGCACGATCTGGTTGGTGTATTGCGAGGTCAGGCCATACGACGTGATCCCGCCCGTGCTCGTCGCCGTGGAGTTGGTCGGCGTGCCCGTGTGGGTGCCGTTGTTCGTGCCGGTCCAGCCGAAGGCCAGCGGCGTCTCGCCGGTGATCGTCAGCGAAGGCGCCGCCGAAGCCGGAATGTTGCCCTGCGCCGGCATGCCGGTGCCGTTCTGCTGGTCGAGCGCCGTGAAGACGGCGCCGCTCAGGGTGCCCGCGATGGGCGCTGCCGCCGGCTGGTTCAGCGACGCGCCGCCGGCATAGGCGAAGGTCAGCATCTCGACAGGCGCCGACCGGTACTCGTTCAGGTCGATCTCGAGGAAATTGGCGGAGAGGTTGTTCGGATTGATGTTCGCGCCGCCGGCGACCGCCACGTCGAAGATCGTGAACTCGATGTCGCCCGGCGTCGTCGAGGCCGCCGTCGTGTAGAATTCATAGACCTTCTGACGGCCTTCGAGATCCGAGAGGACGAGCTGGTACCAGCCGATGTCGCCCTGCGCGACCGTACTGGCGACCGGCAGGCCCGCGATGCCGAAGGTGCCCAGGACGTTCGTGCCGGGTGTTACCGTCCACGCCCCCGGCGAGCCGGCGAAGGTGTAGGTCTGCCAGATGTTGCCGCCGGTCGGGAGGGTCACATACTCGAACGTGCCGTGGCCGTTGGTGTCCTTGCCGGTATAGATGCCGATCTGCACGCTGAGATCGGGACGCAGGAGCGTCTGGCCGTCGCGGCCGACCACGTTGAGATAGAGTGCGCTCGTCGTATCGGGGATCAGGTAGTCGGTCTGGCTCGACTGCGGCGCAAGGAACGGGCCACCGGTCGGCGCCGTATAGTTCGGCGCCGTCTCCGAGGCGCCATAGACGTAGAAGTTGATGTTGCTGACATTGTTCGCGGGTGACGGCGTCGACGACGCACCGGGCTGGCCCAGCGGAATCAGCGGCCCGGGCGTGACGTCGACCGACAGGTTGTCGGAGAAAGCCGAGCCGTAGACATTGGAATTGTAGAAGAAGTATTCGCTGTAGGCGTCGTAATGGACATAGCTCGGCTTGGGCGAGACGGCGACGTCGCGATAATTGTCGAAGGCATAGGCCGCGTCCCAGTTGGCGTTGTTGTTGAGATTGATCGTCTGGGCCGCCCAGTTGCTCGGTCCATAGGTGCCCCCGTTATAGGGGTTGGACTGGTTGGCCACGGTCGCCCAGTAGCCCGCCGTGAAGCCGGTGAAGGCCTGTGTGAGGATGTTGCCGAACTCGTCGTTCGTTCCGCCCGGCGTGACGAAAGTGGCGTCGGGCGAGCCCGGCGGACTGCCGCTGCCGGGAACGGTATAGGGCTGCGTCAGATAGGGGTCTTCATAGATGTAAAGACTGCCCTGGCCGGCCGAATAGAGGTTCGACTGCAGGTCGGCCTCGCTGATCACCATCCACGCCTGAGTCTGGCTGCCCTCCTTCGGGCTGAACACGAAGTACTGGCCCGCCGCGCCCCACGTGCCGGCACCCAGCTGCACCGACTGGATCTTGTAGGAATAATACTGGCCGTTGTGCCACACGCCGTTGGCGTCGTTCTCGCCGTTGGTCGACCCAGACAGCAGCAGGTCGCGCTGCGCGGCGAAGCCCTCGGTGACATAGTCGTTCCAGTCGGACGGTGGATAGAGGGCACCGCCGCCCATCTGCACGTTGGAGGGCGAGATCACCATCATCGTGTCGCCAGCGAGTTCGCCGGCGGCATATGTCAGGACATTGGACGAGGTGCTGTTCTTGAGCGCGTCGACGATGGCGGTCTGAGTCTGGCCATAGCCGCGATACTGGTCGGGTCCGCTGCTGTACGAGACGTGAATCTGTGTGTTCTGTGCGAAGCCCGGGATGGCCGTCAGGTCGCCCGCGTCTCCACCCTGGCCCAGCAGGGAGTATTCGAACTGCGAATAACCGTATTGGTAGTTCGAGACGTTTATTGCGATATCGGCTTCTGCCGTGATCAGCGTCGTGAGATCGTGCGCATGCTGGTTCGTTCCGGGAGTGGTCAGGGCCTCGCTCTGCACGAGGAGATAAACGACGCCGCCATTGATCGTTGGGGTGGTGGTGTTCGTCAGATCGATCGTAGCGATGAAGTTGCCGCTGCCGTCCGACGTGACACCCGACTGGAGCTGGCCGCCGTCGATCAGCGTCGTGAAATTGCTTTCACCCGAGGGCGGCTGGTCGTTGTAGAGATAGACCCACACGCCCGTATAGTTCGAGCCGGTCTGGCCGCCCGTCGCGCCCGTGACTTCCTCTACGAAGTCTCCGGACATGTGAAACGTCAGCGTCACCGGCGGCGGAGTGGCCATTCTATCCCCCTAAGCAGAGCGAACGAATATGGCGCATCCGTCGCGAGTTATTCAACCGCGCCGACGAGTGTTATTGTGGGCGCACTGACATGCTCTCGATGGGAAATCTGAGCCTGCGCGCCGGCGAAGGCAATGAGTTCGCGCGCGAACCAGGATTAAATCTCTGTAACGATCCGATACCCACCCAAAACAGGGCTGGAAATGGCACCTGTCGTGACGGCATTCTGGCACAGCAATTGCCCGCTCGATGGGAACCCGAACGCAGGACGACAGATGAAGAATGGCAGGGAGGCCGGCGTTTCGGCTGAAGCCGGCGGCACCGACCGCGCGGCCTCCTTTCGGCAGTATCTGATCAAGCGCTGGGCACCGACCGCCGAGCCGGTCCTGGTCGTCGGCGACGCGATGCTGGACATCTACGTCTTCGGGACGGTCGAGCGCATCTCGCCCGAAGCGCCGGTGCCCGTCATGCGCCAGCAGGAAACGCGCGAGGCCGCGGGCGGCGCGGCGAATGCGGCGGTCAACATCGCGAGCCTGGGCGGCAGCGCCCATCTCGTGTCCTGCGTCGGCGCCGATGCCGATGGCGAGCGGCTGGCGGCGGTGCTCGCCGAAGCCGGCATCACCTTCGACCTCGTGCGATCGGCGGCCAGGCCGACCACGGTCAAGACGCGCTTCGCGGCGGGGCAGCATCAGATCCTGAGACTCGACCGCGAGGGCAACGCTGGGTCGACGGCGGAGTGCGAGCGCGAGATGCTGGCCGCCATCGAGCGCCGCATCGCCAACTGCCGGCTCGTCGTCCTCTCCGACTACGACAAGGGCGTGCTCACCGACCGCGTCCTCGAACGGACGATTGCCTGGGCGCGCGAGCGCGGCGTGCCCGTCGTCGTCGATCCCAAGCGGCGTGACTTCTCGGCCTATCGCGGCGCCACCTACATCAAGCCCAACCTCGCCGAACTCGAACGCGCGACCGGCCTGTCCGTGCCGTCCCGCGACGACCGCGCCGTCGAACGCGCTGCCCGCCTGGTCGCGGCAGCCACCGACGCGAATGTGCTGGTCACGCGATCCGAAGCCGGCATGTCCCTCGTCCCGCCCACCGGCCCCGCCATCCACATGTCGACGCACGCCCACCAGGTGTTCGACGTGACGGGTGCCGGCGACACGGTGATCGCGGCCTTCGCGCTGGGACTGGCGTCCGACCATTCCACGACCGAGGCGATGGCCTTCGCCAACCTCGCGGCCGGCATCGCCGTTTCCAAACCGGGCACGGCCATGGTGCAGGCCGACGAGGTCGAGGCCGAACGCGCGCTGCTGGCGGACGACGAGGTCGTCGCCCGCGGCGCGCTGGTCATGGCGGAGACGGCGCTGCGGCTGCGCCGGATCTGGAAACGGCAGGGCCTCAGCGTCGGCTTCACCAACGGCTGCTTCGACCTGCTGCACCCCGGCCATGTCTCCCTGCTGCGCCAGGCGGCGGCGGCCTGCGACCGGCTGATCCTGGGATTGAACAGCGACGCCTCGGTGCGACGGCTCAAGGGAGACGGCCGCCCGGTCCAGACGGACGTCAATCGTGCGGCCGTGCTGGGCGCACTCGAATCCGTCAACCTCGTCGTGATCTTCGACGAGGACACGCCGGCCGAACTGATCGACCTGCTGGTGCCCGACCTGCTGGTGAAGGGCGCCGACTACCGGATCGAGGACATCGTCGGCGCCGACACGGTCCTGAAGGCCGGCGGCAAGGTGATTACCGCCGAACTTATCCCTGGCCAGTCGACGACAAAGCTGGTCGCCGCCTCGCGGCCGGGCAAGATCGACCTGAAGGTGGACGCGTGATCCTCGTCACCGGCGCGGCGGGCTTCATCGGCTCCAACGTCGTCGCCGCCCTGAACGAAAAGGGCCGCAACGATCTCGTGGTCTGCGACTGGCTGGGTCAGGATTCGCGCTGGATGAACCTGCGAAAGCGGATGTTCCGCGACTTCGTGTTCCCCGACGATCTCGCGAGCTACCTGCAGAAGGCCGGCGGGATCGAAGCCGTGATTCACATGGGGGCCAACTCCTCGACCACCGCGGTCGACGGCGACGCGATCCTGCGGACCAACTTCAAGTTCTCGCTCATGCTGCTCGACTGGTGCGCCGCGCGCGGCGTGCCGCTGGTCTATGCCTCCTCGGCCGCGACTTACGGCGACGGTGAGCGCGGCTTTGCCGACGGGCTTTCCTTCGACGCGCTGCGCGCGCTGCAGCCACTCAATCTCTACGGCTGGAGCAAGCACCAGTTCGATCTCGTGTTCGCCGAACGCGTGGCGCGAAGCCTGCCTCTGCCGCCGAAATGCATCGGGCTCAAGTTCTTCAACGTGTTCGGCCAGAACGAGTATCACAAGGGCGACATGATGAGCGTCGTCGCCAAGAACCACGCCGCCGCCGTCGCGGGCGACGAAGTGAAACTGTTCAAGAGCCATCGCCCCGACTTCGTCGACGGCGGGCAGAGGCGCGACTTCGTCTATGTCGACGACGTGGTGGACGTCGTCCTGTGGTGCCTGCAGGCCGGGCCGCGGCACGGCCTGTTCAATGTCGGCACCGGCAGCGCCGTCTCGTTCCGCGAGCTGATCGAGGCGCTGTTCGCCGCCGTCGGCCGCGCGCCCAACATCTCCTACATCCCGATGCCGGAGGGCCTGCGCGCGAAGTACCAGTACTTCACCCAGGCGCCTCTCGATTCTCTGCGGGCCGCCGGCTACGACGCGCCCTTCACGGAAGTCGGTCCCGCCGTGGCCCGCTACGTGAACTACCTCTCGGGCAGCGACCGGTATCGGTAGCGCGCTCCATTGCGACCAGCCCGCCTCAAGCCGACGGCAGATCGCCCTTCTTCTTCACGAAGCGGATGAAGGTGTTGGGTGCGATCTTGTCACTGTCGAACACCAGTTCCACCGCGCCGCACGCCAGCAACCCGTCGAGCCAGGGTGCGACGGTCGGCGTCTCGGGGCGGCCGACATCGTCGATGCCGATGATGGTGTCGGGGCCGCACTTCGACCAGATCGTGCGCAGCACCGGGTCCATCAGCACGCCCATGTCGAGGTCGAGCCACACGAAGCTGAGCGGCCCCTGCAACTGGGCGCAGGTCTTCGTCGCGTCGCCCTTCACCGGCGTCAGCGGCAGGATGCGCGACCATTTGGTGAGGAAGCCGAATGCGTCGAAGGCGTCGTCGCGGAAGGCGCCGACCCCCAGCGCGCCGCCGGCCGGATCGTCGATCTCGAAGCCGTGGAACGTGTCGAACGTGTAGTAGTGCTTGCTCACCCCCAGGGCCTTGATCAGCCAGGCGAGCTTCACCGACAGGATGCCGCGGAAGCAGCCGAACTCGGCCACGTCGCCTTCGACCGCAAGCGCTTTCTCGAGGAACGGATAGATCAGCGAGATGTTGGCTTCCTGGCGCATGCCCGCGATCTCGGGCGGCATCAGCGCCTTGATCCGGGCCTGCGTGTAGTCGACCAGGCTCTGATAGGCCTGGGCCGGCTCCGAGAAGGCGCGCAGGTGGGCGGCGATCTCGTCCACCACCTTGGCGATGACGGCGTTGTCGTCGCTCTTCACCGCGTTCGACGGCCAGTCGTCGCGCCGGTTGGCCCGGAACTCGACGACCTTCTCGTCGAGATAGCGGTCGTACTCGGCGCACTTGGCGACGAAGGCAAAGGTTTCGGGCGTGGCGGCCTGCTCGGTGGCGCGTTTCAGGCAGTCGAGGAAGGCGCAGACCGCCTCGTGCTGACCGCGCGCGTCGGCGAACGCGCGGCCTTCGGCGGCTTCCTTCATCAGGCCGAAGGACGGACCGCCGGCGATCCCCGGCTCCATCCGGCCGGCCTGGTCCACGAACACCCGGGCCGTCGACCGGAAGGCCTCCGCGTCGGCAAGCCCGAAGCCACGCCCCGATGCCACAACACTCGATCTCGAAATCACCGACGGTCCTTTCCGGGCCTGAACAGGCGGCGATGCTCGCACACTCCTACTCCCGGTAGAAGGGCGATGGGCGGCGAACGCCGTCAGGCGAAGAGAATGTCGCTCAACTGGATGGCGTTCGCGCCGACGAACGAGATGGCGAGGTCGGCGGGAGCGTAGAGGACATCCACCGTCGCGTGGAGATAGAGGCTCGTCGAACTTCCGTCCGACTGGATCTGGACATGCGAGGCGCTCATGTTGAACGCCGTCAGGTCGAGCTTGCTGGTCCCCGACATGAAGTCGAAGATCGTGTCGTAGCCGGTGAGCAGATTGCTGTCGAGGACCTGCAGGTAGACGAAGACGTCGGCCCCGCCCATGCCGTAGAGCGCATCCCCGCCGCCGGCGCCCGTCAGGAAATTGGCCGCGGCATCGCCGATCAGCGTGTCCGACGTCGAACCGCCGATCAGGTTCTCGACCGAGTTCATCGTGTCGAACAGCACGCCGTCGACATAGCCCGCCTGCGAACGCAGGTCGGCATAGACGTGGCCCGTGGTGCCCTCGTAGGAGGCGGTGTCGATGCCGCCCTGGCCCCAGAGCTGGTTGGGCGTGCCGGCATTGATGCCGCCGCCGATCAGCACGTCGTCGCCCTCGCCGCCGTAGAGCAGGTCGCTCGACGCGCCGCCGGTCAGGCGGTTGGCGCCGCCGTCGCCGATCAGCGTGCTGCGGCCGAGACCCGCGGTCAGGTTCTCGATGCTGTTGTAATTGTCCGCCAGCATGTAGTTCACCATGCCGTATCCCGCCGAGAGGTCGGCATACACGACACCGCTGCGGCCGGCATAGGAGGCGGTGTCGATACCGTCGCCGCCCCACAGCTGGTTCCTGCCGAAGCTGCCCATCAGCACGTCGTCGCCGGCGCCGGCATAGAGGATGTCGTCACCGATGCCGCCGTCGATGAAATCGTTGCCGGCATTGCCGTGCAGCACGTTGTTGAGTTCGTTGCCGATGATGGTGTCGTTGCCGCTGCCGGCCACCAGCGTGCCGATCAGGGAGCGCGTGTCGCCGTGGTAAAGCAGCGTATTGTAGACGTTGCCCTGCGCCTGGTACTCGGCCGTCCCCGCAGGCGCCCAGGCGTTCAGGTCGGCGAGATGGTCGACCGAGAAGCGCAGCCACTGGCCGGCCCGCAGGTCGTCGTACTGGTCGCCGTTGAAGTTGCTGAGGTCGTAGGTCGTGTCTGCGCCCTGCGTCCACACGGTCTGGAAGATCTTGTTCGTCTCCGTCACGCCGGTGTCCGGTGCTTCCTCGCCGTCGATGTACTGCTGTCCGGTGCTGTTGCTCCAGGTGTAGACGACCTTCTGCGCCGGCGTCGTGTCGGTCTTGCCCTTTTCGAAGTTCGCGCCGTACATCTCCTGCAACGCCGCGATGTCGTACATCATGTAGCCCGACACCGAGGATCCGTCGGGCGCGGTCGTGTTGGCGTTGACGCCGACTTCGCCGGTCAGGAACGACGAATAGCTCATCACCGTGAATTCGATGTTGCTGCGATCGGCCGAGATGGCGCCGTTCGGATGCGGCTCGAACGGATGCTTGAGCCCCATCGCGTGGCCGATCTCATGGATGATCGTCGCGAAGGTGTCGTTGCCGTACAGCTGGTCGGTCTCGGGCGTACCGTTCTCGCCGAGGAACACGTCGCCTGCGCTGTTGGAGATCGCGCCCTCGTGATTGTAGGGCAAGCTCGCATGCGAGCCGCCGTCGTTGCCCGGCAGGCTCCCCGCGCCGGCAATGCGGATGGCCGCGTCCGCCGTCTCGGCCGGATCGAAGGAGACGCCGGTGTACCAGGTGATCTGGTTGAAACCGATGACCGACGCCGCTTCCTGGTGCTCGTTGGCCTCGATGAAGGCCGCCAGCCCCTCGGGATCCTGATAGTCCTCGGGATAGTCGTCGACGGAGTCCGGAAAGAAGTAGGTGAAGCTGTCCGCAGCTTCCTGCCCGTCGGCGTCCGACGTCCAGTAATGATCCGACAAGAGCGCCCGGACGTTCGCATCGATGATCGTGTAGGAAGCGAAGGTGCCGGCGTAGAGGCCGCCCTTGGTGATCTCCGGATCGGAAGCCATGCGAGCGTCCTCTTGAGCTGCGACAGAAGGCATCTGCGCTACTATGCGACGCGCATTCCTGACAAGTTCCAAAGCTCGCAAACTGGCGAGAATCGCGCAGGTGCGACGCGAAGTGCTCCCTGAGTGGACGCCGTGCGTTCGACGCCGCACCGATTCGGGCGGAACCTATCGCCGGCGATAGAAGATCATGCCTCCATGATGCAGGGTGTTCTCATCGACGAAAATGCCGTCGGCGGTGAAGCCGGTATCGTCCCAGTATTCGATCCTATTGCCCGTGACCTCGTAGCGTCCCCGGTATGCGCTCTCGCGCGCGCCGCGGGCCTCGTCGTAACGATTGTTCGGCAAGAGGTTGTGGCGGATGTTTTCGTCGGCGGTGACCCACATGCCGACATAGGGATGGCTCGTCATCTCGGCATGACCTCTCGTCGCGAGGGTGATCGGTGTAACGGCCATGATCGCAAGCGCCAGGAGGCGTGAGGGACTCATCGCGGCCTCCTATCGTCCGGGTGGCGTTGCGCGACGTTCGGCAAAGAGCTCGGCAAGCACCTGCGAGGCCGCAATGGCACGCGAAATACCGGCCGGCACGGAGATCATGTACACGATCTCCTTCAGCTCCTCCTCGGACACGCCGATGTTGAGCGCATAGCCGGCGTGCACCTTCATGAAGGGCAGCTGGCCCGTCGCCGCGAAGGCCGCGACCGCCGCCAGCTGCCGCGTGCGATTGTCGAGGCCCGGTCGCGACCAGACGTCGCCCAGCGCATAGGCCTCGGTCGCCTCGGCGAGGAACGGAAACTCCTGACGCATGCGCTCCAGTGCGGGCTGCGGCTGTCCGCGATTGAGTTCGTTGATCACGGCGGCGCCACGCTGCTTGCGTTCATCCACGCTCTGGGCGAAAGCCGGCGCCGCCGTCAATGCGACGAGCAAGGTCGCGAGTGTCGGATAAAGGCTCATCTTCGATCTCCCTCAGATGGTGCTGGCGGTGGGACGCACGACGATCTCGTTCACGTCGACATCGGCTTGTTGCTCCAGGGCGTAGCGCACGGCCCGACCGATCGCGTCGGGCTTCAGCGCGATCGCGCGAAAGGCCTTCATCGCCTCGGCGGCCGCGGGATCGGTGATGGTGCTGGCCAGCTCGCTCTCGACGACGCCGGGGTGGATGCAGGTGACCCGGATCCTGTCGTTCTCCATCCGCAGACCGTCGGAGATCGCGCGCACCGCATACTTGGTGGCGCAATAGACGGCGGCGGCCGGGAAGACCTGCAGCGCGCCGATCGAGGCGATGTTGATGACGTGGCCGGAGCCGCGCGCGGTCATCTCGGGCAGGACGGAGGCGATGCCGTAGAGCACGCCCTTGATGTTCACGTCGACCATGCGCTCCCATTCCTCGACCTTCATCGCGGCCATGGCGGAGAGCGGCATCAGGCCGGCATTGTTGACGATGACATCGACCCGCCCCCAGGCGGCGCGCGCCGCATCGGCGAAGGCCTCGACGCTCTTGCGATCGGTGACGTCGAGCGCGCAGACGCGGGCCGTGCCGCCGGCTGCGTTGAGTTCCGCGGCAAGCGCTTCCAGGTGGCCGACGCGGCGGGCGCCCAGCATCAGCCGGGCGCCGGTGCCGGCCAGCTCGCGGGCGATGCCTGCACCGATGCCGCTGGAAGCGCCGGTAATGAGAACGACTTTGTCGAGAGCCATGGTCGGATCCTTTCGAGAGCAGCGATTTGCTTGCCCGGAAGATGGACCTCCGCCATTGTCGCGATAAGGCGACAATCACTTACCATACTGGGAAGATTAACTAACCAATGGAGCCCGATCTCAACGCCCTCTCGGTCTTCGCCCTGGTGGCCGAGGAGCGCAGCTTTCGCGCAGCGGCGGACCGGCTTGGCGTGACGCGCTCGGCCGTAAGCCAGGCGATCCGGCGCCTGGAAGGCGACCTCGGCATCGCGCTGGTCCTGCGCACCACCCGCAGCGTGAGCCTCACGGAGGCCGGCGAGCGGCTGCATCTGGAGATCGCGCCGGCGATGGCCGAGATGCGGGCCGCGCTGGAAAAGACCGCCGTCCTGCAGGGCCGCGCCCGCGGCCGCCTGCGGGTGGCCGCATCCTCGATCGCCGAGCGCTTCCTCGCCGGACCGTTCCTGGCAGGCTTCGCCGAAGCCAACCCGGAGGTCGACCTCGACGTCACCGTGACCGACGACGCGATCGACATCGTGGCCGAGGGCTACGACGCGGGGGTCCGCCTCGGCGAGGTGATCGAGCAGGACATGATCGCGATCCCGGTGGCGGGCGACGAGCGGCAACTGGCGGTCTGCGCCCCCTCCTACCGTGCGCGCTTCGGCGTGCCGAAGCACCCGGCCGAGCTTCCGTCGCACACCTGCATCGGCTGGCGCCCCTCTCCCAAGTCCGCGCCCTATCGCTGGGAATTCTGCGAGGGCACCAAGGAATTCACCGTGGCCGTGTCCCCGCGGTTCGCCACCAACGACATGGCGTTGATGATCAAGCTCGCGGTCGCCGGCGCGGGGATCACCTTCGGCATGGAGGAGAGCTTCCGCGGGAATTTCGCGCGCGGCGAACTGGAGCCGATCCTCGAAGAGTATTGCCCCACCTTCGCAGGCTTCTACCTCTACTATCCCAGCCGCCGGAACATCGCCCCGAAGCTGCGCGTCCTGATCGACTACCTGCAACGCCAAAGGTGAATTCCCGCCCCCTGACAGGGGACGGCCGGCTACCTATATTCCGGGGCCTCTCCCGGTGACGACAGGAGCCCGAAATGCAGACCTACAGGAAAACCCAGGAAGCCCTGGCCAAGCTCTCTCCCGAGCAGTTCTACGTGACGCAGGAGAGCGGCACCGAGCGTCCCGGGACGGGCGCGCTGCTGCACAACAAGCAGCCCGGCATCTACGTCGACATCGTGTCGGGCGAGCCGCTCTTTGCCTCATCCGACAAGTATGAATCCGGTTGCGGCTGGCCGAGCTTCACCAAGCCGATCGAGCCGGCCAACGTGGCCGAGCTGCGGGATCATTCGCACGGCATGATCCGCATCGAGGTGCGCTCGAAGCACGGCGACAGCCATCTCGGGCACGTGTTCCCCGACGGACCGCGCGACCGGGGCGGCCTGCGTTACTGCATCAATTCGGCGTCGCTGCGCTTCGTCCATCGCGACGACATGCAGGCGCAGGGCTATGGCGACTATCTCGACCAGGTGGAGGACGTGAAATGAGCACGGAACGCGCGGTTCTCGCCGGCGGATGCTTCTGGGGCATGCAGGACCTGATCCGGCGCATGCCCGGCGTGGTCTCGACCCGGGTCGGCTACACGGGCGGCCACGTCGCCAACGCGACCTACCGCAACCATGACGGCCATGCCGAGGCGATCGAGATCGTCTTCGATCCTGCGAAGACGAGCTTCCGCACCCTGCTGGAGTTCTTCTTCCAGATCCACGATCCCTCGACGCTCAATCGCCAGGGCAACGACCGCGGCACCTCCTACCGCTCGGCGATCTTCTACACGAGCGACGAGCAGCGCCGGATCGCCCTGGACACGATCGCCGATGTCGATGCCTCCGGCCTGTGGCCCGGCAAGGTCGTGACCGAGGTGACGCAGGCCGCCGAGTTCTGGGAGGCCGAGCCCGAGCACCAGGATTATCTGGAGCGGATTCCGCACGGCTATACCTGCCACTTCGTGCGTCCGAACTGGAAGCTGCCGGTTCGCGCCAAGGCCGCCCAGCCCGCCTGATACCGGGCGCGACACGCCGGCCCTTAGCGGCGCGGGCCCGGTTCGGCCGCGAGGGTCGGCGACGACAGCGGCCCCCGGACCGACATGAGATAGTCCACGGAGCCCGGCGTGCCGGTGTCGAGGGCAATCAGCGTGTCGACGGTCCCTTGCCGCAGATCGAAGCGGCTTTTGACATAGGCCGTGGCGTGCGGTGCGCGCACCGTGTGCTCGTCGAACGACAGGATGCCGCCCGACAGGCCGAAGGCTCCGCGCGTGGCGATCCAGTTTCCGACGAACCCGTCAATCATCGCCGAGGTGAACCCCATCTCGGTGCTGAACAGGCTGGCGAGCCCGGTTGCAAACGATGCGAAGGACGCCGACCCGCGCACGACGGACGCGCGGACCTCGCCTCGCGACTGCCCGCGCCCCTCCGCCGAGGCGACGAGATCGTCGAGCGTGCCGCCCTCGCCTCTCCAGACCAGATCTTCGAGGTCGAGCGTGCCTTCCAGCGCGACCGCGAGTTGGTCGGTGCCGAACTCGTTGGCGCTGCCGGCCACCGCGATGGTGCGCGAGATGTCGATGTTCCGTATGCTGCCGCCCATCTCCATTGCGGGTACAGCAGCCCGGGCATCGACCCGCGCCGTCAGGTCGAAGGTCGCGCCTTCCAGCGTGCCGGCCAGTCGCGTCACGTCGAGCAGGCCGCGGTCGAGCCGCGCGGAGAGTTCGACCCCGTCCAGCGCATGACGCCCCCAGGCGATGGCCGGTGTGTTGAGCGTGAACGTCGCGTCGAGCGCACGCAGCGAATGCGCCAGCCGCTCACTTGCCGCCCCGGTCGAAGCCCTGCGGTGTGAATCGCCCGCGCTCGCCGCTCCCGAGCCCGGTGCCGCGGGCAGCCAGCGATCGAGCCGCAATCCGCCGGGCGCCTGCAACGAGGCCGTGACGTGCGGGCGCGCCGCCAGGGTCGAGGAGAGTTCACCCGAAAGCGCCATGCCGTCGATCGCGAGGGTGCCGCGAAACGTTGCGTGGCTCGAATTGCCGTGGAAGGCGCCGTCGGCCTCCACGTCCGACAACTCCTCGCGGGGACCGCCGCCGGCCGCCGCGAGGAAGGCGCCGAGTTCGAGGCCCGCCACCGAGAAGCGCGGGAAATCGAAGCGGCGGTCCCCGTCGAACGACATGCGGCCGACCGCCGTGAAGGTGGCGCCGAGCATCGAGACCGACAGGTCCGACAGCGCCGCTTCCTTCAGCGTTCCGATCGCGCGGCCGGCCACCTGGGCCGATCCGATGCGTCCATGGACGAAGCGCGGCAGCGCCGCCAAATCGAGCATGCGGTCGGCGTCGTGCAGCACGCCGCGCCAGTGGAGATCGAAGCGCGGCGCGGTTCCGTAATCGGCAATCGTCCCGGCGAGTTCGAGATGCGAGCCCAGAAGCTCCCCCACGCGGGCATGCTTGAGCCTGAGTTCGTTGCCCCGGATGACGAAATGGGCGTCGACGTCGCGGGCGGTTTCCCCGCGATAGAGCACATGGTCGAAGCGCGCCGCGAAGTTCAGCACCGGCGGCGGTGGTTCATCCGCGGACGGCGACGAGGCCGGGCTCGCGTCGGGCGCGGGCATCAGCCCCTGCAACGCCGCGCCGGTCAGTTGATAGGCGTCGAGATTGAAATCCGGCAGATGAAGACGGGCGGTGATGACCGTCGGAATCGAATAGGCGATGTGGGCGGACGCCGTTCCGCGCTGGTCGTCGAGTTCGAACGCCGCGTCGCTGACATGCACGACGCCCTTTGCCGGCCGCGTCCGGCCGACGATCCGTAAGGTCTGCAGCCGGTCGGGCGGCAGCGACGAAGTGTCGATGCCGATCCATTTCAGCGTCCGGCGCAGGTCCCGCCCCTCGACCTCGATGAGGCCGTCGTAACCCGCCTCCTTCGCATCCCCCTCGAAGCCGGCCTTGCGGTTGACGCGGAAGTCACCCGGCAGCACGGCCCTGAGCGCCAGCACGTGGAGCACGTCGTCGTGGTAGCGGAAGCTCGTTTCGAGATCACGCACCGTGTCGCGGCGATAACGCAGCGCCCCGACCTCGCAGGTCAGCCGCACTACCAAGGACGACAGCTCGTCGTCTGGGAGTCCCATTTGCAGCGATGCGCGGGCCGCGGCGCCGGTCGGCTCCACGAAGAGCGACCCACCCTGCAGCCGCTCCAGCCATCGGTCGGCGTCGAGTTGCGGCGACGCGAGCCGCCCGTTGACCGTCGTCGTCCCGTGGCCGTCGATCAGCAGGCTGCCGCGGATCCGTTCGTCGACCACCTGGATATCGAGATTGTCGAGCGAGAGCCGGTCGCCTGCCAGCGCGAGATCGGTCGACGCCGTCAGTCTGCGCGCGATCGCCTCGTTCACCCGCATCGGCCTGCGGCCGCTCGCGGTCGTGATCGCCTCGACGAACTCGGGCAGGAACTCGGCGTCGAACGACAGGCGGCCGCGCAGCGGATCGCCGGCTGTGCGCTCGCCGGGCCAGCCCGCAAAGACGACGCGGCCGCCCGGCACGCCGATCTTCAGGTGGACGGGCGCATCGGCCGAGGCCGTCATCCTCAGCCCGAGCGTGAACGACGCGGGGATACCGTTCAGGACGGCGGTTCCATCCAGGGCGAGCAGGCCGGCATCCGCGTCGAACGATCCCGACAGATCGATCGCCCGCGCCTCGAGCGGCTGGCCCGACAGGCCGGTTGCGTTGGCGATCCGGCCACGCCGGATCTCCAGCCGCGCGACCGTCAGCATCGGCACGCTGCCCTCCGCCTGCCCGTCCAGCACCGGTAGCCGCCAGTTGGGTCCATCGCCCGTCCCCGCCGCGAGCGCCAGGTGAGGCTCGTCGATGACGATCCGCTGCAGGCCGATGCGGCCCTGCAACAGCGCACGCCAGGACAACGTCACCATGAGCTGCCGGGCTTCGAGCAGGTTCGACGGGCCGGAGCCGGGCGCGTTGGCAATGGAGCCGTTGCGCGACCAGGACGGGCTGCGGCAGCAAGACGATGTCGAGCGGACCATCGAGGCCGACGTCGCGCCCGATGGCCTGAGTCAGGTACGCCGCCAGGCGCGCCTTGTGCGGCTCCCAGTCGAAGACCTTGGGAAAGACGAACAGGCCGGCCACGACGACGACCACGCAGACGGCGATCCAGGCCGACATCCGCACGAGAAAACCAGCCGTTCTCAACGACCATGCGAACATCGACGATACCGTGCCGACAGCGATCTGCTGGAGTTTGATTTCGAACCGAGCCTAGGCGGCCTTGGCATGGGCTTCAACGGCGCCGACGCCGCAGCGCCTTCATTGGGCCGGTACCGTGACCACGGGAGCGGCCGTGCGCACGCCGACGTCGGAGATCGAAAAGAGCAGCATGACTCCCGAGAACATGGACTTCGAGCGAATATCCGCATCGGAAATCCAGAACCAGCGCCCGTTGTACTGAACGGCGGCATAGGAATCGGGCGGCGGTGCCGACCCGCTCAGGATGTTCAACAGGGGCGGACGTTCGCCGCCCGGAATCAGGGCGCCCCCCGAACCCGGCGTTGCCTTTCCGCCCGTGACGTCGGTCTCGGGCACCTGCGCCAGGACACCCAGTTCGACCATGACCTGCAGCATGGAGCGTGTCGTCATGGCGATTTCATCGCCCTTGCCGGACCAGCCGCCATAGCGGACCTGGTGGCTCAGCCCGGCCCCCGCGAGGTGCAGGATGCGCCTCACTTCCGCGATCTTCGCGGCGATGTCGGGGGAGGTCCTGATGGGTGGGAAGCCGATGACCGAGGTTTCGGAACTGTCCCTGGAGCGTTCGATCCTGATCTGCAGCGCATTGGCGCGCTGCAGTTCCGTCAGGAGTTCGACCAGGCGGAAGAACTCCGGGTCGCCGGCACGGCTCATGGCGGCACGCCGGGACTCGTTGGCGACGCCGTTGATCGAGTCGATGGCCAGCGGCATCACGACGGTGGCGGGATAGCCTGACTGAAGAAGGAACAGGACGGCGCTCGGCGGGATCGGCCGCAGCAGCGTCTTGATGAAGTCGTTACCCGTGAGGGGCGCGTAGATCACGGTCGGGCGATCGATGTAGGTGGCGCCCACGCCAGCGGTGCCGCCGATGGCTGCCGGCCCGCCGACCGATGTCGACAGGTAGTTCTGGGCGGAGAACCCCGCCGCGGCGGTCGTCTGGACCTGATAGCCCGCGATCACCTGGGCGATCTCCAGGAACACCGGGAAGTCCCCATAGCGCAACTTGACGATGTTGAGCAGCGTCTGCTGCTTCCAGGAAGCCCCGATCGCGCCGGCATAGTCGGACCGGTCACGCGCAACGGTCGTCGGACCGACGCTGCTGCAGCCCGACGCTGCGACCGCGACCGCGGCCGCGACGATCAGCGACGGAATCCGCCGGGCGATCATCGGAGGCATCTCCCGCCGAGCCGCCTACCTGTCGTCCTCGATGTGCACCTTGATCCTGCCCGCGCTGACCGCAGTCCTGAGCGCCGCATGATCGCGCTCCGTCTGGTCGGCATAGGCCACCGCGAAATCGCCCATCGCCTCGTCGAAGGCATCGCTCGTGCCCAGATACCCGGCAATGAGCCAGGGATGGCTTGCCCTGCCATGCGCGCGGGCCAGCGCCCATCCGCAGACCTTGGCATAGAGCACCAGCATATGACGGTCGAAGGTCTCGACCAGCGGCTTGATCTTGGCGTCCCGCAGCTGGCGAACATACAGGTCGTTGCCGCGCAGGCCGGTCGTCCAGCCGAGGAAGATGTCGGACGACGACTGCATCAGGCGCTGCCCCTGGACCACACGCTGACCGGCATGACCATAGGCGCTCTTGCCGGCATAGGGTTCCAGAACGGAGGCCACGGCCTCCTTGAACTGCAGGAACAGCGGCTGGTTGGACGACGACATGAAAAGGCCGATCGAGCAGTACCGCCCGACGCTGCCGATCCCCACGACCTTCATCGCCACATCGACCAGGCGATAGCGATCCAGCAGGGCTTTCCGGTCGTCGGGCAGGCTTTCCCGGTAGGTCGCCAGCGCCTTGTCGACCATCTCCCTGAAGCCTTCCGCCCGCGATGCCTCGGTGTGGAAGATGAGCGGAGGCTGGTCCTTGATCTGCACCTGCCCGCCGACCATTTCGGCCAGCTTGGGGAAATCGAGTTCGGAAGCCCTTTCTTCCTTGGCCTTTTCCATCCGGCGCAACACACGCTTCCGGATATCCACGTCGTCGATGAGACCAAAGAACTCTTCCGTGCCGATCCGGCTGTACCAGGCTTCCAGCGGGCTCATCTCCGCCACTTCACGCAGGCGCTCGCGATAGCTTCGGGCAACGGCCACCGCCGCATCGCGCCCGGCCGATCGCGAGAGCCCGTTGGAACGGGCCGCCAGCACGAACGACGCGACCAGCCGCTTCACATCCCATTCCCAGGGCGCCGGCGAGGTCTCGTCGAAGTCGTTGATGTCGAAATTGATGCTTCTCTCGGGCGTCGCAAACCCGCCGAAGTTGAGCAGATGGCAGTCGCCGCAGGCCTGCACCTGGACGTTCGTCGTCGGCAGGACGGCAAGGTCGCCTGCCATGACGGCCGCCGACCCGCGATAGAAGGTGAACGGCGACTGGAGCATGCGGCCGTAGCGGATCGGAAGCAGCTCGGCCTGCCGGCCGGCATCGGACGCCTGAAGAATGTCGAGTGGGTCGGCGCGGTCCTTGTGGCGTTTCCACAAGCCCTGACTCGCACGCGGAACCGTATCGCGCAGCCGCTTGCCGGCCGCCACCAGCTCGTCGGCCGGCACCGAATGCACCGGGCGCCGAAGTTCGGGGACGTTCGCCCTGGCATGAAGCTTTGCCACATTGCTCATCGACTGATCTCCGACGTGGCCCGCGAGGGAGAACCCCTCCGTGACGATCAGGCTACGCCGGCACACCTGCGTCGCCTTGATGCAGGTCAATGGCTTCCCGTCCCAACCAAACCGCGAGAGCGCGGCCAGGCGGCGAGGAGACTTTGCGTCCTCCCCACTCGCCATTCCCGTTGGCGAAACCCGCGGGCAATTCATGCGCCACGAGACTTGTCAGGACGCGCGAGGGCTGCTCCCTTTCGGACCAAGGGAGAACACCAGGATGCAGAGCGACTCGACCTATGACTACATCGTCGTCGGTGCCGGGTCCGCGGGCGCAGTCGTCGCGAGCCGGCTGAGCGAAAGCGGCCGGCATCGTGTGCTGCTGCTCGAAGCGGGCACCGAGGGCTCGAACTTCTTCTGGTCCAAGGTGCCGGTCGGCGTCGCCAAGATGATCGACGATCCCGCCGTCAACTGGTGCTACGCGTCGGAGCCCGACGAAGGCTCGGGCGGACGGCGCATTGCGGTGCCGCGCGGCCGCATGCTGGGCGGCTCCAGCTCGATCAACGGCATGGTCTACATCCGCGGCCAGGCGCAGGACTACGATCACTGGGCGCAGCTCGGCAATCGCGGCTGGAGCTTCCAGGACGTGCTGCCGATCTTCAAGCGCATGGAGCGGTTCGAGGGCGGCTCCGACGAGTTCCGCGGCCGCGACGGCATCCTTCCCGTCACCCACACGCCGCGCAACAAGGTCCCCCTGCTCGAAAAGATGATCGAGGCGGCCGAGAAGATGGGCCTGCCCTACAATCCCGACCAGAACGGCGCCTCGCAGGAAGGCATCGGTATGTCCCAGGTGACGATCACCAAGGGCCGCCGCCAGAGCACCGCCTTCTGCTATCTCGATCCCGCGCGCGGTCGCGTCAACCTGCGGATCGACCAGGGCGCGATCGCTGAATCCCTGATCCTCGAGGGCAAGACCTGCGTCGGTGTGCGCTATTCGATCAACGGCCAGAAGCGCGAGGCACGCGCCACGCGCGAGGTCATCGTCTCCGGCGGCTCGATCAATTCGCCGAAGCTGCTCGAACTCTCCGGCATCGGCCAAAGCGAGCGGCTGCGCGCGCTCGGCATCGCGCCGGTGCACGAGCTGCAAGGCGTCGGCGAGAACCTGCGAGACCACTATTCGCCGCGCATGAAGTTCGAGATCACCGGCAAGAACCTCACCTTCAACGACAATGCGCGCGGCTGGCGCCTGGTCCGCGAGGCGGCGAAGTACGCGCTGTTCCGCGAAGGCTTCCTCGCCTCGACCTCGGTGCCGATCCGGCTCTATTTCCGCACGCGCGTGGGCCTCGACTCGCCCGACGCGACGATCTCGATCGCGCCGTTCCTCTACGAGATGGTCGGCAAGGAACGCCGCGTCTCGGCCCAGAAGGGCATCACCATGAACGTGAACGTGCTTCGCTCGGAGAGCACCGGCTCGGTCCATATCAAGTCGGCCGATCCCAACGAGCCGCCGGCCATCCGCTTCAACTTCCTGTCGACCGAGCACGACCGCACCGGCATCGTGAACGTGCTGCGCAAGGGCCGCGAGTTGATGGCGACCTCACCGCTGAAGGAAGTCACCGGCAAGGAGATCGCGCCCGGCGCCCATCTCCAGAGCGACGCCGAGCTGCTCGAATGGGTGCGCAACAACGCCGAGACGACCTATCACCCGGTCGGCACCTGCAAGATGGGCAACGACCCGCGCGCCGTGGTCGACCCCGAACTGCGCGTGCACGGCATGACCGGCCTCCGCGTCGCCGACGCCTCGATCATGCCGACGCTTACCTCAGGCAACACCAACGCGCCGACCATCATGATCGGCGAGAAATGCGCGGCGATGGTGTTGGCCGCCGCGGCGACCGCGCGCGCGGCCTGACCGCCTCACTCCGCGCGGATGTCGGCGGCCTTGATGACCTTGCCCCAGCGCGTCACCTCGGCCTTCAGGTAATCCTGGAACTGCGGCGGCGTGTTCAGCACCATGTCGCTGCCCGAGGCGATCAGGCGCTCGCGCACCGCGCCCTGGCCCAGCACCTCCTTCACGTCCGCGTAGATCTTCTGCACCAGCTCCGGCGCCATGCCGGCGGGGCCGTAGAGTCCG